>CAZXPM010000058.1:0-441 GCA_964643155.1 uncultured Planctomycetales bacterium
CGCCGGCGCGCCCGCTCTTGGCCTCCGCCAGGTCCGCGCCCGTGCGGCGCAGCATCTCCGCCTGCTCCTCTTCCGGCGCGAACAGCATGTCGTCTTCGCGGATGAGGAAGCTGGTGTACTCGGTGATGATGCCGTAGCGTTTGGACAGGCGGACAATCTCGCCCACCAGCTCGTCGTTCATCCCGTGCAGGCGTATCTCGTCGGTGAGGAAGCCGATCTTGCGGCTGGCCCACACCCGGGGCACGAAGTTGTAGCTCGCGCGGCTCTGGAAACTCACCGGGTAGCGGAAGGACCTGGCTTCGCCGTCCACCTTTCCGGTCAGCTCAATGGTGGCGGCGCCGCTGCCGGGCGCATAGCGCCCCGCCAGCACCACCTGCTCGCCCTTGAACAGGTCGGGCACTTCGCGGGGGTACAGCTCGCTTACGCTCGCGCCGGTGATGC
>CAZXPM010000058.1:451-5560 GCA_964643155.1 uncultured Planctomycetales bacterium
GGGTGGGAGATCTTCGCGTAGAAGCCGGATACCTTGACCTCAATGCTCTCGCTGGGGCGCACGTACTCGGTTACGCCGTGATTGGCCTCGGAGAGCTTGTCCAGCAGGTGCGTGTTCACGTCGTAGCCCACGCCGAAGGCGAACAGCCGCGCACCGCGCCGGTTGGCGGCGACGGCGTTGCGGACAATCTCCGCTTCGCCGGTGACGCCCACGGTGGGCAGCCCGTCGGTGAGGAAGACCACATACTGCGGGCGTCCGCCACTTTCGCTGCTGAGCATGGCGAAGGCGCGCAGCAGCGCCTCGTTGATGTTGGTTCCGCCCGCGGCGTCAAAGCCCTGCACGAACTCCAGCGCTTCATCGCGGTTGCGCGAGTTGTAGTCGCGCAGGCCGTTGCTGAAGCACTCCCACAGCTCGTCGGAGTAGGCGATGACGTTGAAGCGGTCACCTTCGTTGAGGTTGCGCAGCACAAAGCGAAGCGCTTCCTTCGCCTGGGATATCTTGTTGTCATCGCTCATGCTGCCGCTCTTGTCCAGCACGAAGATGAAGTCCTTCGCTATCACTTTGCGCTCGCCGGCGGCGACGGTCGGCGTCAGGGTGGCGAGGAAGAAGCCGTCCCCGGCGTCGTCGGCGTCATAGGCCAGGAGGCTGGCGCCAATCTCGCGGTCGTCCACCGAGTAGTACAGCACAAAGTCCACCGCGGGCCGCACGTTGGCCTCCTCGTAGCTGAACGACACGTGGCGGTCGTCCCGGCGGTGGACGCTGATGGCATGGGAGGGCGAATACACGGTCTTGACCGGAACCGTGCTCTCAATCTGGCCGCTCACGGTGACGTCGCCGATGAGCCGGGCGCTGAACTTCTCAGTGTTCAGCGGATAGACGTACTCGTAGAGGCCGCTTTCGGCGCTGAGCACCTGGGTGTAGCTGAGCTGCACCCGCTTGCGCTCGCCCGGCTCAAGGGGAAAGATGCGCGCACGGAAAGCCCCGCGCCCCACGTACTCCAGCAGCGCGGGGTCGCGCTGGGCGCGGACAATCTCCTCGTAGATGCCGCGCGCTTCTCCCGCCGGCAGCACTGAGCCGGTGACCTTCTCGCCGCCCACCCAGATGGCGAAGTTCTCCAGCGCCGCGCCTTCGGGGATGGGAAAGACGTAGTCCGCTTCAAGGCGGCGGCCGGTGAGGTTTTCAAACTCCTGGTCCACTTTGGTTCGCACCACGCCTCCGCTTATGTCCACCGTGACGCGGTGGTAGCGGATGGCGAAGGCGTCGCGCAGCGGGATGTCCGGCGGCGGGATCATAATGCCGTCGGCCCGGGCCATCGCGGAAGAGAGGAGGAGGGTCAGCGCAAGCGCCAGGCTTGCGAGCAATGCTCGTGGATGTGCTTCAGTCCCCATGCGTCCTTAGACGCCGGCGGAACGGCTATTGTTCGCCGGGGACGGAAGCAGGCGCCCGCTCTGGCGGCGGGCTTGAGGCCCCGGACTCTTCGTAGGAGAACTCGTGGGTTCCGCGCAGATGAACGTTTCTCAGCTCCACCGCCAGCAGCCGCGGCTCTTCACCGCCCACTGTGACCCGCAGCGTCAGGTTGGCGGTCAGGTCGGAGTCAATGCAGCGCCAATGGCCCGCAGCCACGTCAAACACCATGGAGTAGCTGCCGGCGACAGTGGCGCGTTCCACCGTGCCCTCGTAGCGGACGCCGTCCGCGGTAACGCTGTATCCCGCCGGAGCCTCCAGCATCCCGTTGACCTGCACGGCGATCTGCGCCAGCTCGGCGCCTTCATCGCCCACTACTTCGCGCAGCATCCAGTTCAGCCGCACCGGAATCCCCCCGTCCGCCACCGGCAGCAGCGCCGTGCGCTCCTCCGTCACTCCGGCGGAAGTCTCGCCCGCCGGCAGCAGCATCGCCTGCTCCGTCAGGCGCTCCCAAACAATGCAGGGGAACAGCGGCTGGCTGCGCGCCTGCTGCGCCGCCGCCCAAGCCCCGCCAGTGCGCTCAAAGGCGCTGCGGCCATCCACCAGCCAGGTGAAGCTCTGCCCCAGCGCCGCCGCCAGCGCGCGTCCGGCAGCATCCGGCGCGGTTTCCTCGTCGTTTAGCGTGAGCTTCAGCCCGCCGGCGTCCAGCGCCAGCACCCGGTGGGTCTCGCCTTCGCTGTCCTGGCTCAGCTCGTCCGAGTTCAGTGACTCGGCGCGCGCCGCCAGCTTCAGCCGGCCCGCACCGCCGCCGCGGCAGTCCACCCGCCAGCGGATCACCTCGGTCGCATTCACCGACTTGCTGCTCCGCATCTGGGGCTCCTCGCCCTCAGCGCCGAACTCGCCGGACAGCAGGGAGTACTCCAGCGTCCGGGTGGTGGTTACGGTGTATGCGTCCCCCGGCGCGAGCTTCAGCTCCAGCGTGACCGAACGCGGCGCAGGCCGCTTGCCGCCGTACTGAATCACTCCGTTTTCGTCAGCGCCGTTGTCCTGGCTGTCCTGGGGGCAGCCGCACAGCAGCGCCGCTCCCGCCAGCAGAATGATGCCGTGTGTGAGTGCTCTTAGCATGTCAACGCGCCCCCGCCGGATTGGCTGCTCAGAATTGGAATTCGCTGCCGGCCCCGCGCTCCTGCGCCTGCCGGAAGACGTAGGAGGCGGTCGCCATATCCTGCAGCGCCAGCCCCACGGACTTGAACAGGGTTATCTCGGTGTCGGAGGTTCGGCCCGGCTTCATCCCCGCCACCACTTCGCCCAGCTCCGCCGCCACCGCGTCCCAGGACCACATCCCCTCCTCCACCGGCAACTGGAAGTCGCCGGCCTCGGCCTTGCAGGCCTCCAGCGAATCGGGGAAGACCCGGCTCTTCGCCACCGTCGCGGTGTCCAGCTCGCGCATTCCCGGCGCGTGGGAGCCGATGGCGTTGATATGGGTGCCGGGCTGCACCCAGGCGCCGTCAATGACGGGGTCCTTGGCGCTGGTAGCCAGCGTGAGAATGTCGCATCCGCGCACGGCGGACTCGGGGCTGGCCGCCACCTCGGTGGGCACGCCGGTCAGCTCCTGCACCTCGGCGGCAAAGGCCTGCTTCCTGGCGTCGTCGTCAATGCTGAAGACCAGGCACTTCGCCAGCGGCCGCACGGTGGCCACCGCCCAGGCCTGGGCCCTGGCCTGGACGCCGGTGCCAAACAGCGCATGCACCTTCGCGTTGGGCCGCGCCAGATGCCTGGTCGCCAGCCCGGACACTGCGCCCGTGCGCACTGCTGTCAGGTAGCCGCCGTCCATGATGCACACCGGCGCGCCGGTCTCCGGGTTGAGCAGGAGTATGGTGCCCATGACGTTGGGCAGGTTGTGCCGGGACGGGTTGTTCTTATATACCGTCACGATCTTGGCGCCGAGGGCGCCCAGCGACGGCACAAACGCCGGCATGAAGAGCGCGAGCCCCTCGTGCCCGGGCACCTTTATGGGCGTGCGCACCGGCATTACCACCTCGCCGCGCGCCAGCCCGGCGAAGGCGTCCTCCAGGATGCCGATGGCCCCATCCATCGTGAGCAGTTCTTTCACATCGTCGCGCGAGAGCAGCTTGACCGCAGCCACATTTCCCTCCCGAGGTTGGTTGCCTGCGCCGATTCTAGCACAGGCCGGCCGGGAACCGCAGTGGTATAATCCCTCCCCATTGAGATTGAGGAGGTAACAGTAATGCGCACAATCCTGATATTGGTGATGGCCACGATGGCCGCCTTGACGCTGGGGTGCCAGCAGGCGGCGGAAAAGGCCGCGGAGAAGGCAATTGCGGAACAGTCCGGCGGCAGGATAGCCGCGGACATCAGCGGCGACAGCGTCACCCTCACCGACAAGGAGACCGGAGCGGAAACGGTGTTGGGCAAGGATGCGAAGATGCCCGAAGGATGGCCCGCCAGCATTCCCCAGTATCCGGGCAGCACGGTAATGGAGTCGGTGACCCAGGATGGGCCGGACGGGAAAGTGATGCACGTGATGATGACCACGCCGGACAGTTTTGAGGCGGTGCTGGACTTTTACCGGGAGAAGGTCAAAGCCGCCGGTTACAAAGTCCTGGCCGAGTCCTCGGTGCCGGACGGTGGAATGGTCATGTTTGAAGGCGAGAACGGGACGGTGCACGTAAACGCGATGGCCGGGGATGAAGGCTGCAATATCATGGTGGATATAGCTCCACCGCGTCCCGAGTAAGCGCGGGGGGCTACAGCAGCGCCTGCTTCAACGCATCCACCAAGTCCAGGCGTTCCCAGGAGAGGTCGGCATCGGTGCGGCCGAAATGGCCGTAGGCTGACAACTGGCGGTAGATGGGCGCCTTGAGGCCGAGGTTGTGGATGATGGCGGCGGGACGGAAGTCAAACAGCTCGCGCGAGTTGAGAAACTCCTCCACCCGATCCGGGGAGACCTTCTCGGTGCCGAAGGTGTCAACGGAGATGCTCACCGGGTGCGCCCGGCCGATGGCGTAGGCCACTTTGACCTCCAGCTTGTCCGCGATTCCGGCGGCCACCAGGTTTTTCGCCGCATAGCGGGCGTAATAGGCCCCGCTGCGGTCAACCTTGCTCGGGTCCTTGCCGGAGAAGGAGCCCCCGCCGTGGCGGGAGTAGCCCCCGTAGGTGTCCACGATGATCTTGCGGCCGGAGAGGCCGGTGTCGGCCAGCGGGCCGCCCTTCACGAACTTGCCGCTGGGATTCACCAGCACGCGCTTGGTGACCACTTCCTTCTCCGGGAACCACCCGGCGGGGACAACGGGCTCAACCACCGTTTCTATTATTTCTTCGCGCATCGCCTCGGGGGTGATGCCTGCGGAATGCTGCGCGGCAATCAGTATCAGGTCAACCGCCACCGGCTTCTGCTCCTCATAGCGCAGCGTCACCTGGGTCTTGCCGTCAGGGCCGATGTAGTCCAGAACGCCGTCCTTCCGCACCGCCGCCAGCCGGCGTGCCAGTTGGTGGGCCAGGAAGATGGGCAGCGGCATAAAGGTGCCCTCGCTGAAGGCCTCGCTCTCCCGGCAGGCGAAGCCGAACATCATCCCCTGGTCACCCGCGCCCTGGCGGTCAAACTCGTCCTTGGCCGTGCCGCGCCGCTCTTCCTCCGAGACGTTCACGCCGCCCGCGATGTCGCTGGACTGCTCGTCTATGGAG
>CAZXPM010000058.1:5570-6014 GCA_964643155.1 uncultured Planctomycetales bacterium
ATGGAGACAAGCACGCCACAGGTCGCACCGTCAAAACCATAGACCGGCGAGTGATAGCCGATTTCCTGGATGGTGGAACGAGCGAGGCGGTTCATATCCGAGTAGCAGTTGCAGGAGACCTCGCCGGCGACCATTACCATCCCCGTGGTGCACATTACCTCCACGGCCACGTGGGCGTCAGGATCCTGGCCCAGGATGTCGTCCAGAATGGAGTCGGCGATGGCGTCGCACACCTTGTCGGGGTGCCCTTCGGTCACCGACTCGCTGGTGAACAGATGGCCCTTAGCCGCAGTACCTCTGGCAACCATAGCCGCCCATTTTACCACTGGCAGCCGGCAGACTTCACCTCCAGCTCCGCCCGAAGAGAAACGGCACACGGTGATAAGCGGGTGGCGCGCCGGAACGCTACTTGCGCCAGAACGAGGGAACCAGCAGCACGAGAAG
>CAZXPM010000058.1:6024-9054 GCA_964643155.1 uncultured Planctomycetales bacterium
GAGAAGCGCGTAAACTTCCAGCCTGCCGGCCATCATCAGCAGGGACAGCACCCATTTCCCCAACGGATGGAGGAAGGAGTAGTTCTCCGCCGCCCCCACCAGCCCCAGGCCGGGGCCGATATTGCCCAGGCAGGCAATGGAGGCGCTCATGGCGGTGTCAAAGTTGTAGCCCAGCAGGCTCATGGTGAGCGTACCCAGGAGAAACAGCCCGATGAACGCCACGAACAAGCCGGTCACCTGGTCCTCCATCTCCTGGCTCAGCGGGCGGCCGCTGATGCGCACCGGCACGATGCTCTGCGGATGGAAGGTGCGGATGATGCTGCGCCAGGCCCACTGGGCGAGGATGACGATGCGCACAATCTTCAGGCCGCCGCCGGTGCTGCCGGCGCTGGCGCCGATGAACATCAGGCAGAACAGGAGAGCGCGGGCGAACGCCGGCCAGGCGTCAAAGTTCTCGGTGGTGAAGCCGGTGGTCGTGAGGATGGAGACGGTCTGAAAGACGCAGGCGCGGACGCCATGGTGGCTGTGGCTGATGGCGCCGTGCAGCAGGTTGGTGGCGTACAGCATCGCAGCGACCACGGCGGCGATGCCCAGGTAGGCGCGGAACTCGGTGTCGCGGAAGAAGAGCACCTTCCCGCGCAGGAGCTGGAAGTAGAGCGAGAAGTTGATGCCGGCCATGAGCATGAAGACTATAATCACCCACTCTATCGCGGGGCTGTTGAAGTAGCCGATGGAAGCGCTGTGGGTGGAGAAACCGCCGGTGGCCATGGTGCCGAAGGTGTGAGTGGCGGAGTCGAACCAGTCCATCCCGCAGAGCATCAGCGCAATGAACTCCAGCAGCGAGATGGCCACGTAGATGCCCCACAGCACCAGCGCCGTGTCCCGCAAGCGCGGCATAAACGAGTCCTTGCTGGGGCCCGGAATCTCCACGCGGAAGAGGTGCTTGTTGCCGACGCCGAACACGGGCAGCACGGCGATGAACAAGACGATGATGCCCATGCCGCCGAGCCAGTGGGTGAAGGAGCGCCAGAAGAGAAGGCTGTGGGACAGGGCCTCAATTTCGCTGAGGATGCTCGCGCCGGTGGTGGTGAAGCCGCTCATCGTCTCAAAGAACGCGTCGGTGTAAGCGGGGATTTCGCGGGTGAAGTAGAAGGGCAGCGCACCGATGGCCGCGGTCAGCATCCAGCCCGCGGAAACAGTGAGCAGGCCTTCCTTGCGGTACATGCGCTCGCGCGTGTGGCGCAGCCCGAAGTAAAGGGCGGCCCCCAGCCCGGCGGTCAACAGCCCGACAAGCAGGAACCAGACCGCGGCTTTCCCTTCCCGGTAGTCCAGCGCCACCAGTAGCGGCAGCGCAAAGACCATGCTGTAAAAGAGGAAGTAAAGCCCCAGAACCTTGCCGACGATGCGGAGGTTCACGGCACCACTCCGCCCGGCAGATGAGAGCTTGCTGAAGTGCTGGCGGTCATCACAGCTACGAAAACAGATTGGAGACTGCGGAGACGTGCTCCGTCAGCGTGAATATTATGACCGTGTCGCCGTCCATCAGAACGGTGGACCCGCGGGGGATCACCACTTCGCATTCCCGCACCACTGCGCCGACTATCACGCCCGACGGCAGGTTCAGCTCCGACAGCGGGCGGCCGCTCGCATGGCTGCCATCCGGCAGATGGTACTCCAGGACTTCGGCCTCGCCGACGCCAACCAGCGAAAGCGAGTGGATATGCGGGCTGCGGGCGAAGGCCAGTATCTTGCTGGAAGCCAGCAGCCGCGGAGAGACCGCCACGTCCACCTTGAGCTTCTGGGCCAGCGGCAGGTAGCTCGGCCGGTCCACAATCGCCACCACCTTGCGTGCGCCCAGCTCACGCGCCATCAAGGCGGAGATGATGTTCATCTCGTCGTTGTGGGTTACGGAGATGAAGAGGTCGGTGTTTTCAATGTACTCGCCGCGCAGGAGCTCTATGTCGGTGCCGTCGCCGTGGATGACTTCCACCCGCGGCAGGTCCTGGGTAATCTGCCAGCCGCGCTGGCGGCTCGCCTCTATCAGCTTCACCGACACGCGGCGGCTGGACAGCCGCTGGGCGATGGTGGTGCCAATGCGTCCGCCGCCCAGGATCATCACGGATTTGGAGGGGCCGTGGTCATTCCCGAACAGGCACTGGAGCTCCTTCTTGCTCCCGCTGCGCGTGATTACATGGACGGTGTCGCCCACTTCCAGGCAGTCGCTGCCGGCGGGAATCAACAGCCTGTTTCCGCGGATCACCGCCACCACCAGGCTGTCGGCGGGGAAGCCCACTTCGTGGAGCGGCTTCCCGGTCAGGGGGCAGCTCCCGTCCAGCACCATCTTGCGCAGCTCCACCCGCCCGCCTGCGAAGTACTCCACGCCCACCGTGCCGGTCTCGCGCACGAGATTCTCCACCTCTACCGCCACCAGCGCATCGGGGTCCACCACCAGGTCTATTCCCAGCAGGTTGCGGTAGAAGCTCGGGCCGACGGACTGTTCCTTGTGGCGGATGCGCGCGATGGCACGCTTGGCCCCCAGCTTCTTCGCCACCATGCAGGCGACCAGGTTCACTTCGTCGCTGTCGGTGGTGGCCAGGATCAAATCCGCGGACTTGCACTCGGCCTCGCGCAGCACCTCCACTGAGGCACCGCTGCCCTGGACTACGGCGATATCCATCTGTTCCTGCAAGGACTTCAGCTTCTCCGCGTCAATGTCAATCACCTTGACCACGCGGTGCTCCTGCGACAGGTAGCGGGCCAGGTAGGAGCCGACTTCGCCAGCGCCAACGATGATGGTTGAGAGCGCCATGGGACAAGTGAATGATAGCACAGCGCCGGCTGCCAGCCGCTCGCCCCGGGCGGCCCGGGAGGCGGGCGGGCAGCGCCGTCAGCGCCGCCGCCCGGGCGGGCACCGCTACTCCGAGCGGAGCGCGACGATGGGGTCCAGCGAGGCCGCCTGGCGCGCAGGCAGGGTTCCGGCGAGCAGGCCGACCAGGACATTGACGGCGACGGCGATGTAGATGGTCGTGG
>CAZXPM010000059.1:0-7124 GCA_964643155.1 uncultured Planctomycetales bacterium
TGGCCTCTCCATCTCCGCCTGGTGGCATGTGGAGGAGATACCGAGGGTGCCGGGCCATGAGCAGGATGAGATTGAGCAAGCGCTGTATGACTACGGGCCGGACGGTTCGCTCTGGGGAGTCCACCGTTATCCCGGCGTTAACAAATACCTCATCCGCTGGCTGGGGGAAACTTTCGAGTACGAGCAACTGCCGTGGGACAACGTCTATGACTACATAACCTACCTGGAGGTGGACCGGGAGGGCCGCCCGGCGGTGCTGGGCGAGCTATACACGGGCATCCTGGAGTGGACGCCATTCTTTGCGATACGGACGCCCGAAGGATGGGAACAGGAAGATATAGCCGGCACAGGTCAGCTTCTATTCGACTCGGCCAACCAGCCTGTCATTGTATACACGCTGGATTCCAGCGCCATCTGGGTCGCCCGGCGCACCGGCCCCGGGGAGTGGGAGAAAGAACGTGTATGGGATGGGGCGGCGCGACACAGTCTTGCTGCAATGCGTGACAGCGATGGCGCTCTACGCATAGTATACGCGTCAGACGTTGACCTCTATCTAGCTGCAGAGGACAGCGGAGGATGGCAGGTAGAGAAGCTCCTAGAAGGTGTTGATGACAACGAGGAACTGAAGAATTATCTGCCAGCTGGACTCGTTCTCGACTCTCGAGGGAATGCACTGGTTCTTGCGCGCGAGAGAATCACAGTGAAGACTGCAACGGTCGACAAGTATGCAACGACCGCACTAGTGGGAAAAGCTGACTCTGCAAGCTGGAAATGGGAAATCCTGCACTCCAAGACCGCCAACCAACCTGAGTTCATCAGTTGGACTGGGGGGTTAGTGATTCTCCCCGGCGGTATCCCTGTAGCCATGGTGCGTTTAGGATTCGAGGACAGGTTCATGCTATTCACTTCTCAAGATGACACATGGGGAATGGTGCAGGATTCCCTCTGGCCTCTACGTGACGTCAGGCTCACGTCAAGCCCTAGTGGCGACCCAGCACTCGTCGCGAGAGAGAGCCTGTACATTTACGAATAGGCAACACTGTACGGCATTTCGCCCATGTGGGGCAGAAGAATAACACAATGTCAGGAGGAACAACGATGAAACGTCTGTTTTCAACACTAGCGGAATTTGTGCTTATGGTAGTCGCACTGGTCATTCTGCTTCTTCCAGCTTCCTGTGGGAAGGGGATGAGCGGGCTGGACACCATGGAACCGGAGGTCCTCAACCGGGGGTCGCCGGCAACCGAAACCGGCAGTCTGGCGCCGCAATCGCTGGACGAAGCCCTCGCCGAACTGGACGCGCTTGCGATGCCGCCCCAGGCCAATCCGGAGACCTGGCTCGCATTGAAGACGAAGCTCCGGGAGCTACTCACAGCGAAGTACGGGGAGGGGAAAGGCACCAACAAGTGGCTCCCGGAGGGAAGGCCGCTTCGGGAACACGCCTCTAAGGACTACGTGAAGCCGCGCAATCTTCACTGGGAGAAGGACATCGATTCATACAGCCCCTCGCCCTACGGGAAACTGGTCTGGACCTATGTCAACGATGGTGATTACACCCAAAACGGGGTAGTGGCCATCTCGGACATCACCCCGCTGGCAGTGCATGTAATCCTGGAGGGTCAGGGGCGCCCGGTGGACGAGGAGAATACCATCCTGGAGCTCATTGACGAGGATGGAAAGGAGGACGACGGCGACGGCTATGTGGACTTCAATGAGGAGTTGGAGTATGACGGAGTAAACGACGCGACCGCCGACGACCTGGACACCATAGCCTGGAACTTCGGTGTTGACGTTGCCAAGTATCAGGTCTGGGGGACGAACACGCCCGAAGCTCCAGAGAGTTGGACAATGGTGGACGAGGTCCTCTTTGAGGACAAGATCGCCATTTCCGGAATGCGCCATGAGTTTGAGTATGTGCTCGCGAATGGGGATTATAGGTACTACAAGGTGCGACCACTGAGCGAAACCCAAGCTGGACCACCTCTCTATGAGTACTGGTGGAACTCAGACCCAAACGACCCCGAAGGAAGCATCATCGAGTCCGACATCTGGCAGATGGCTGCGCCGACGATTACCGAGGTGAAGCAAGTGCCCGAGCCGGCGACGGTGGGGATGGACTACAAGGTGTACTTCTTTGCGGTGAAATCCTCTGATAGTCCCGGCACATTTGCATATGAGTGGGCCTTCCCCGAGGCCCTGGTGACCTTCAGGGACGGAACCGGCCCTACAAGCGAGTCCCCCATGGTGAGCGTTTTGCGGGTGCCGGACGAGAACGACATCTGTTCGGTTACCGTTACCAATCCCTATGGCCAGGACACCTTCTACTTTGAAATCGTGGTCGGAGAGTATCCGCCGGAGATTGTATCGGTGGAGCCCTTACAGGTGGAGCCGGGGAGCGAGGTCACCTTCTACGGGAGTATTATCGGGTCCCGCACCGTGAATTATGATTGGGAGTTTGGTGATGCGGGGACAGTCACTGAGGAAGGACAGACCATCGCCCCGGCCGACAACGAGCAGCGGGCCTGGGCTACGGTCACGGTGACTAACTCGCCCGGACGCTACACTATCACTCTGGAGGCGGAGAATGCTTATGGTTCTGCCGGGCCGGATGAGTTTGAGCTGGTAGTAGGAGACCCGCCGGCCATCAACAGCATCTCGCCCACTAGCGCGATGTCCGGCGACCTGGTGGAGTTCACGGCGGATATTTCCGGCTCCGAGCCGTTCACCTATGATTGGGCATTCCCGAATGGCTGGACACCAACCAGCTCCAATGACCCTAGCCCTGAAGTCACAGTTGGCCGCGGTGGAAGCGTCATCTCACCGGGCGCTCTCTACTACGTGATTCTGACGGTGAACAACGCGGTAGGCCCGGCAGATACGGAGACCTTTGAGTTCTATGTAGATGCTCAATGGCATGTACAAGTCGTTGACGAGGCCATCTCGGCGGAAGAAGGGATGAAGGCGACCTCGCTGGAGTTCTTCGCCGACGACCGACCCGGCATTGCGTACGAAAGAACGGGCGAGTTGTGGTTCGCCGAGCAGGTTGGCGGCAACTGGGTGCTTACGCCGGTTGACCAGAACGCTCAGGCTGATGTGGGTGCCTATGCTTCCCACGAGGTTGATGGCACCGGCGATGTGCATGTCGCCTATTTTGACGAGACCAATGGCTACCTGATGTATGCCACGCGGCAATCCGGGGTATGGCAAACGCCGGATATCGCTATCGACCCGCGCTACTGGCCTCCGTTGGGCACTTTCGGCGAGTACTGCGACCTCGCGCTCAGCCCTGGAGAGCAGATTGGCATCAGCTTCTTCCACCGGGGGCGGAGTAACTTGTTCGCCGCCTTTTCGTCGGACGGCGACAACTGGGTATGGGAGCAAGTGGAACTTGGTACGCAACCTGTTGGATATCCGGGAGAGTACACCTCGCTGAAGTTCAGAAACGACGGGGTTGCGGTTGTGAGCTACAACAGCTGGATAACCGACTCCAGCCGGATACTCCGAACCGCTTTTGACTCCAATCCAATGCCGCCGTGGGCCATGGAAATGGTGGACATCCAACCGCTATCCGGCTTCTTCTCCTCGCTGGAGCTGCATCCGCTCACCCAGGAACCGCATATTGCGTACCAACGGAGCATGGCCGGCACGCATACACTCTGGCTTGCCAAGCGCGGCCTGGGCTGGAAGCTGACTCAAGTGGACGACACGCGTGGCACTGGTTACTACGCTTCCTTGGAGCTTGATCCAGGCTTCAGGGAAGGCATCAGCCACCATTATGAGGGGCTGGAAGGAAGCCAGCTCTGGCTAACCTACAGAGATCCGCTGAACTTCGTTGACCCGTGGCAGTCCGTCACGGTTCCGCAGCCCCAAGAGTACGACACCTGGGCCGTGGGCCTGCACACGTCACTGGCATACTGCCAGCTCAATGGGATGGAATATGGCTTTGACTCCTATCCGGCCATATCCTACGTGAACCGCTCACCCGGGGTGACCACAAAGATCTACCGCTTAATGTACGCCTACTGGTGGTAAGTTGAGTATTACACAATGGGGGCGGGACCAATCCCTCCCCTGCCCCTACCCCGCTCCCGCCGGCAAATGCCGCTGGAGGCTGGCGAGCATGCCGCTCAGGGCCCACATCGTCACCATGGAGCTGCCGCCGGCGCTGAGGAAAGGCAGTGGCAGGCCGGTCACCGGCGTCACGCCGATGGTCATCCCCACGTTGATGAAAAGCTGGAAGAACATCACCGCCAGCACTCCATACGCGATGAGCCGCTGGTAGTCGCCGCGCACACGTTTGGCCAGCGCCAGCGTCTTCCAGAAGTACGCGCCGAACAGCGCCAGCACCGCGAGGCTGCCTATGAGGCCCCACTCTTCCCCCACGGTGGCGAAGATGAAGTCCGCCGCCTGAACCGGAATGAACTGCCCCTGGGTCTGGGTGCCGTGAAGGTAGCCCTTGCCCCACACGCCGCCGGATCCGACCGCGATCTTGCTCTGGTTCACGTGGTAGCCGCTGCCGAGAATGTCGCGCGAGGGGTGGACGAACGACATGATGCGGTCGCGCTGGTAGTCTTTGAGGGCGAACCAGCCGGGCACCGCGATAAGCACCAGCGCGGCGAAGAAGCCGAAAAGGTACTGGCGCGGCAGCGGCTTGACCCACATCACAGTGACGAACAGCGCGAGGAACACCATCGCCGTGCCCAGGTCGGGCTGCAGCACTATGGGGATGTACAGCGCGATGAGCACTCCCAGCGTCGCGAAGAAACTGCGCCTCTCTTCGCTGCGGGTGTATTCGCTGAGGAAATAGGCGAGCAGGAAGACGGCGAACAGCTTGGCGAACTCTGAGGGCTGCACCGTCAGCTCGCCCAGCTTGAGCCAGCGGCGCGAGCCGTGCGCCACCCATCCCACCGCCAGCGTCAGCAGCAGCAGCGCTTCAACGGGAATGAAAAAGGGCAGCCAGTTGGCTGGCTTCACCCCCACGCGGATGCGGGCGACCAGCAGGTAGAGGCCGATGCCCGCGGCAATCCACAGCACCTGCATCAGCACCGTGCGCGAGGGCATGGCTGAGCCGGTGTAGGTGGTGGAATAGAGCGCTAGCAGGCCGATGAAGCTGAGCGCGAGCGGGAAGGCGAAGTGCCACGCCAGCACCGTCTGCCAGAAAGCCTCCCGCCGCTTGCGCATGGGTAGATGATAGCACCTGGAGTGGGCGCCGCCGCGCCAGCGCAGGGGACGCCGGATTGGCCGGCCGGGCACGAGAGGCCGCAGGCCCGGGCGCCGGCGCTGGTCAGCCCCGGTTGCGCGGTTCTGCAGACGAAAGAGCGCCCGGGATCTTCCCGGGCGCTTCCCCCCTTTCAGCGTTGTTCAAGCCGGAGCCACCCCGGCCGACAGGCCGGTTGACCCACCGCTATACTATAGCGCAAATCCGCTCGCGCCTTCCAGCGCATCGGCCAACAGGCCAACCCGGTCCCTCACTCCCGCGCGTCCAGCAGCGCGCGGATGCGGCGCTCCACCTCTTCCCCGGCCTGCTGCACCTCAGGGTGCATCTCCTCCGATAGTGTCAGGTTGTCGTCCACCTCAATCGCCCAGATGCGGATGTCCTCCGGCATCTGCATGCCCACCGCCCGGCCGAACTCCACCGCATCACGGAAGCCCACGCCGTGCATGGTGAGCAGATGGGTGGTGCTTTGCAGGTTGTCCATCGTGAGCTCGTAGATGTCGCCGGGTCTCCCGCCCACCGTCTTGATGGAATCAACCACGAACGCGCGGTCGTAGCCCGCGAGCTTTTCGGCGAACTCCAGGCCTCCCCGGGTGGCGATATCCACCGCCACCTCACCGCCGTCAGCCGCTGCCGGCGGGTCGGCATCCAGGCGCTCCGCGATGTACAGCCCCACCCGGTCGTCGGACAGCACCGGATTGCCCACGCCGAGCACGAGTGTCTTCGTCATAGCGGGATTATACCTCACGCGTTCTACCCCCGAGCCTGCATCAGCCGCATCTTAAGCAAGCCGGGGCGCCGCAGCGCCCCGGGCTTTATGCCTGTAGTGTTGTCCGGCGTTCAGAACCGCGAAGCGCGGTCCAGCACCTCGCCGCGGCTGTCGCGCAGTATCAGTTCCAGCGGCATCTGTCCCGGCAGTGAGTGCGTGGCGCAGCCAAAGCACGGGTCGTAAGCCCGGAACGCCATCTCCACCATGTTGAGGATCGGCTCGGTAATCTCAGTGCCCGCCTTAATCAGACCCTGCGCCGCCTTCTTGATGGACATGGCGATGGGCCCGTTGTTGTTGGTGGTGCCCACGATGAGGTTGGCTTTCTGCACAATGCCCTTCTCGTCGGTGATGTAGTGGTGGGTGAGCGTCCCGCGCGGAGCTTCCACAATGCCCACACCCTCGCTGGGGACGTTCTTCGGGATTACGCGGTGCTCCTCGCCGACGATATCGGGATCCTTAACCAGCTCTAGCGCAGCCTCCGCCGCAAACAGCAGCTCAATCACCCGCGCCCAATTGGTGGCCAGCGTGGAGTGCACGGGTTTGCCGCCCAGCGTGTCGTAGAAGCGCTCGTATTGCTCCTGCGCCAGCGGCGTGGCCATACCGTCGGCCGCATTAAGCCGGGAGAGCGGTGTGGCGCGGAAAATCGCGGTGTCCGCGCCCTCGGTGAAGCCAGTCCAGCCGCGCTGCTTGAGAAAGGGGAACTTCAGGTAACTCCATTTCTCCACGTGCTCACCCACGACGTCCAGATACTCGTGGGGCGCGTACTTATGGAGCTCCTTGCCGTTGACGTCGGTCACACGAACGTTGCCACGGTAGAAGTTCACGTGGTTGTTCTCGTCCACCAGCCCCATGTCGTTTACGACCAGCTTGTAGGGGTCGGAGAGAATGAGGTCAACATACTCCTTGTTAGCCAGGACGATGTCGTCCACAATCTTCAGCGTGAACTTGGCGAACTCCACAAAACGCTCGCAGATTTCCACCGCGCGCTTGTGGTCGTCCGCGTTGGTCAGCCCCTTGCTCATGCCACCCGGGATCATCCCCACGGAGTGAATGCGCTTGCCGCCCAGCATTCCGGCAACCTCGTGGGCCTCCAGGCGGGTGCGTATCACTTCCTTGCCGATGTCAACGCCGACCTTTCCG
>CAZXPM010000059.1:7134-8928 GCA_964643155.1 uncultured Planctomycetales bacterium
TTTCCGATGACGCCAAAGAGGTTGCGCACCGCCGGATCGGCATCCGGCCCCATTACGAAGTCAGGCCCCGCCAGCGCGTAGAAGTGCGTCGTATGGTCGCCCACAAAAAACACGTTGTACTGGAACTCCCGCAGCTTGGCCGCCGTCGGCGGCAGGGTCACGCCGTACACGGCGTCACACGCCTTAGCGGACGCCGCATGGTGCGCCTCGGGACATACCCCACAGATGCGCGTGGTGATGCGGGGCATTTCCTCCACGGGACGCCCCTCGCAGAACTTCTCAAAGCCGCGCAGCTCCGGCACCTGGAAAAAGACATTATCCACGCTGCCGTCGTCCTTGAGGAAAATCTCAATCTTCCCGTGGCCTTCAAGACGGGTAATCGGGTCTATTGTCACGCGGTTAGCCATCAAGCTTCCTCCTCACCATGAATGAGTCGGCCATGGAGAACCTGTAGAGAGTTCCGGCAGGGTCGGCTATCTGGTTCACGATTGCAGTTATTTCATCTTCGTCGGTCCCGCCGATCATAGAGCCAATGGCTGCCACCAGCTTGGCGCCCTGGTCCTGGATGTCGGGCAGCGGCCCGTAGCATCCCCGGCAGGGCATTCCGCACTGGAGGCACTGCGCCCCGCAGCCTGAGCGGGTCGCCGGCCCCATGCACACCAGCCCCTGCTCCAGCAGGCACTGCTCCTTGTCCGGCGGGATGAAAGTGTGCGGACGGTTGAACTCGGTGATGCGGGTCTCCTTCTTCTCGTAAGGGCACTCCTCGCATACCGACTTGCGCCCCGCGCCGATGACTCCTCCAGGCTCCGGCAGGTTGCCGGTAACCAGCTGCTCAATGGCATTCCACACGGTCTCCGGCGCCGGCGGGCAGCCAGGGATGCGGAAGTCAACTTGCACCTTGTCGGAGAGCTTGAACACCGTGTTGTAAAGCTCCGGCAGCGTGAGGGCATAGCCGTTGGTGGCGCAATCCGGGACGGGCTCCACTCCATCCGGATTGACCGTGCTTTGCGTTTCATGGTAGGCGCGGTGCTTGATCTGCTTCAGGTCATAGAGGTTCGCCAGCGCCGGGATGCCGCCCTGCACCGCGCAGGAGCCGTAGGCAACCATCACCTTGCTCTTCTGGCGGAGCAGTTTGGCGATGTGCTCGTTTTCGGAACTGCGAATCGCGCCGTTGTAGAACGCAACGTCAATGTGGCCGTCAGGCATTGCCTCCACGTCTTTGTACTTAGTGTCCACAAGGCAGGGGCAAAACACCAGATCGGCCAGCTCAACGACCTTCAGGATCTTGTCGCCAATCTCCAGCAGCGAGATTTCGCAGCCGCCGCACGAGGCTGCCCAGTAAAACGCGAGCTTGAGTTTCTCTTTTGGTGCTTCCATTAAGATACCTCTTTTATCGTTCGGCCATGCGGGCCGGCCAGTTAAGGGGACCTAGCTGCTTGATGTCTGCGGTCATTTCATCCACGATGCGGGCGAACTTGTCACCCTCCGAGGCAGACACCCATTCCAGCCGCACGCGCTCGTCCTCCACGCCGAAGTCCCGCAGGACTCTCCGCAGGATGGGAAAGCGGGCGACCGTCTTCAGGTTGCCATTAATGTAATGGCAATCGCCCGGATGGCAACCGGCGATAAGCACTCCGTCCGCGCCGCCCGCCAGCGCCTTCAGGACAAAGCTCGGGTCAACGCGGCCGCTGCACATCACCCGGATGACCGACACGTTGGGGCAGTACTTGATGCGGCTCGTGCCTGCCAGGTCGGCTCCGGTGTAGGCGCACCACCAGCAGAGAAAGCCAATGA
>CAZXPM010000060.1:0-5180 GCA_964643155.1 uncultured Planctomycetales bacterium
ACCTAGACGTTAAACGTGTTCGCGACGCCTACCACCATGCTAGGCAGCCGAATGACGTGGAGATAGAGCACGGCAGGGCTGCTTTGCTGTGGTTCGCTAAAGTTCTTCAGATGCCAGAACTTGAACCGCCCCAACGCTAGCAGTTCCAGCAAAGCATCAAGTCAGCAATCCTCCACCAGCATCATCAGCGCATTGAATTCCTCGGTGCCTTCCTGGAGCCAGATGTGTTCGTTAGTCCTTCGGTCTAACAGGATGAACGCCAGTTCCTGGGGCCAGTGACCGTCGTATTTGGTTGAGGTAATCTCAAAAGCCCGCTGACCCTCGTCAAAGCGGAGTTCCTGCTCCCGGATCAAGCCGGTGTGGATGTAGCGCAGATGGTTGTTCGGGTCGGTCAGCTTCTCCCACAGGCCTTCCCGCTTCAGCACGCCTATCGCGTCGTCCTCGGTTTCAAACGGCGGTCTGTCCATGATGCGCGGGACCATAGCAGAAATGAGGCGATTTGTGAGGACCCGCCTCCGCCGAGGCTGCGGCGGGCAAGCCCGCTCAGCCACCAGCGACCAGCTATCAGCCGCCAGCAGGAGCTCAGGAGCCGTGCTCGCGGGCACAGGCTACGCGCGTGATACAATGGGTGTGGCCGGAGCGTTATCAGGCGCTGCGGGCCGGGGGGAATACAGTGGGCACGTTTATCAGCTTCGTCATCATCGCCTTTGCCGGCATCTTCCTGCTTGCGGCGTTCGCCAACCTCATCCGCGTGTTCTTCGGCGGTGAGCAAAGCGAAGACCCGCTGGCGCGGAAGGAAGCCCTGCGTTACGCCGGCATTGCGCTGGCGCTCGCCGTCGTCGTGTTCCTCTGCTTGCTCGGCCTGCGCCTGGACTGGCGCATCTTCCCATAGGCGAGCGAATACGGGGCAAAGGCCGCCCTCACACAATCTGGGCGAGCAGGTGCCGCTTGTCAATGACGTACTGGACGATGTCCTCGTAGTCGTCCGGATACATGTACTTGATGGCGCAGGCGAGGTTGCTCAGCACCGCATTGCCCTCCTGCGGGACGAGGATGCTCAGGAGTATGGTGGAGTACCGCACTTCGCCCTCGTCCTTGCCCGGAACCGCGCCGAATGCCCACGGGACAACCTGCGTCTGGCTCTCTACGATCACCGCGTAGTCGTAACCCCGGCTGGAGAAGCTGGTGGAACAGAACTCGTCGTAAACCTGGCCCATGGACATATAGTCGGTGAAGGCTATGAGCGGGAAGTCCGCCAGCCGCTCGTGCACCTGCTCCACCGTCCACTCGCCGTCAACAGTCACGCCGACGTAAGCGGAGTGCATCAGTGGCTGCGGGGTCTTGGCCGCGTGGGAAACCAGGCGCATAGTGGGGACTTTGCCGCCCAGCGCCATCGTGATGATGTCAAAGGCGTCCCGCGCCTGGTGGGTGCCGAACCGCTCGTCAACCAGCGGCTCGTAGGTCAGCGTCTGCACCGCGCCGCCCATCTTGCCCTTGTCCTGGTTGCGGCGGTCCAGGAACGCGACCACCTGCCGGATGCGGTCAATGTCCTTGCCCTGGCCGGAGAGCCCCCAGATAAGGCCTGCCAGCGCGTGGGTGTTGCAGGATGGTATCTCCACCCTGCGCTCCAGCGTGAGGTCCAGGATGCCGTCGGTCAGGCCGTACATGAACTGCGGGCCAAACTCCCCTATTCCGCCTTCGGCGGCGATGCCCCGCAGGGAATCGCGCGGGCGCGAGGCAAGAAGGTCCTCATACCAGGCCTTTATGTCCAGGCCGGTGCAGTCCACGATGCAGGTGGCCTGGTTGGCAGCATCTTCCACCGTACCGCACAGCGGATACTTGAAGCCATGGTAGTCGGCCTCCTTGAAGCGCTCCACCACTTCCTTATACGCCACCAGTTTGACACCGTATTGCTCGTGCAAGCGCACCATCCGGCCGATATTCTCATCGCGCCAGGATCGTTTGGCCATAAAGACCTCCACGTCCGGCAGCGCCTCGCGCAGAAGCATCGCCGTGGGATAGGCCACGACGCCCGTTCCGAGTATCAGCACCGAATAACCCTTTCCAGTTGTCTCCCCGCTCGCAACCATCATTGGCATCCCGCTTTTAGCGTAACAACATATTGTAACACCGCAAGGCCTTGCAGAGCTTGACTTCCCCCTAGCAACCGCTAACATAGGATATGCAACCTGCGGGAATAGCTCAATGGTAGAGCATCAGCTTCCCAAGCTGAGGGTTGCGGGTTCGATCCCCGTTTCCCGCTGGTCTTCACGGCGCCAGGCGTCGGCTTCAACTAATTCAGCTTCTGCTCTGGTATAATCAGTGTGTCCGCTTGGAGCCGAAAGGACCGAGACGGAGCAGCAGGTGTGCGCCGCTGTTGCTGGCGCCATCGGCGCTTGCGCCTTCGTCTCTTTCCCCTCCAGGCTGACGAGAGAGAGCTATGGCGCGTTTCAAAACAACTGAACTTCGGCGGAAGAAGGAACGGGGCGAGGCTATCGCCTCCATCACCGCCTACGACCTGTTCACCGCCCGGCTGGCCGCGGCCGCCGGGGTGGATTTCATTTTGGTGGGCGACTCGCTCGGCAATGTGATCCAGGGACACGGCACTACGGTGCCGGTGCGGCCGGAAGACATCATCTACCACACGAAGATCGTGGTGAAAGCCGCGCCGGAATGCCTGGTGCTAGCCGACATGCCCTTCGGCACGTTCAAGATCACCGCTGAGCGCACGGTGGACAACGCCATGCGGTTGTTCCAGGAGACGGGATGCGGGGGAGTGAAGCTGGAAGGCGCGGAAGCCTGCGACCTGGAAGCCATAGCCCGGCTGTCGCGCATCGGCGTGCCGGTGATGGGACATCTTGGACTGCTGCCGCAGGCGGTGCATTCCACCGGCGGCTACCGCATCCAGGGCAAGTCCGAGCGCTCGCGCAAGCGGCTGTTGGAGCAAGCACGCGCGTTACAGGACGCGGGAGCGTTCGCTGTAGTGCTGGAGTGCGTTGAGGGCAACACGGCCCGGGAGATCACTGAGAGCCTGAAAGTCCCCACCATCGGCATCGGCAGCGGCCCTTACTGCGACGGACAGATACTGGTGATACACGACGCACTGGGAATGGAGGCGGAGTACCTTCCCAGCTTCGCCCGCAAGTTCGCCGACCTGTTCACAGCGGGGATGGAGGGGATGAAATCCTATGTGACAGCGGTGCGCGAGGGCTCCTACCCCGGCGCCGGCGAGTATACGATGATCCCGCGAGAGAGCCGTGGCGAGCCCCTTGATGAGGACAGCGCCAGGCTGGCGTAACTCATGCACATAGTGAAGACAATCGCTGAGTTCCGGCGTCTCAAACGGCACCTCTGCCGGCAGGATGCCGCGGAAAAGCTGCGCCGACCTTCTGTTGGTTTCGTGCCCACAATGGGAAACCTGCATGAAGGGCATATGGCGCTGATTAGACGGATGCAGGAATCTGACGACATCGGCGTTGTCTCTATCTTCGTCAACCCAACCCAGTTCGGCCCGGCGGAAGACCTGGAGAGTTACCCGCGCACGCTGGAGGACGATGTACAGAAGTGCGAGGAAGAAGGAGTGCACCTGGTTTTCGCGCCAGACAGCGATGAGATGTATGCCCCAGACCGCTGCACCTCGGTATCCGTGAGCGGAATCACCCAGCGGTATTGCGGGGCTTCGCGCCCGGGGCACTTTGATGGCGTGGCCCTGGTCGTGGCCAAGCTCTTTAACATCGTTGAGCCGGACCGCGCGTACTTCGGCCTGAAGGACTACCAGCAATACCGCGTGATTGAGCGGATGGTCCGAGACCTGGACTTCCCATTGGAAGTGGTGCCCTGCCCCACCGTCCGCGAATGGAACGGGCTTGCGATGTCCTCGCGCAACAGTTACCTCTCGCCACAGGAGAGAACTGCCGCCGCCACCATCTACGCGGGGCTGTGCGCCGCCGCGGTTGCCTTCAATGGAGGCGTAACGGACGTTTCCGAGCTTGTGCGCAAAGTAAAAGCCGAACTGGACGAAGCGGTGCAGGTGGAGTACCTGGAGGTGGCCGATTCAAGGACGCTGGAGCCTCTCCGCACGGCGCGGCGCGGCGACGTTGTGCTGGTGGCGGCGAAGGTGGGAGGAACGCGCCTGATTGACAACATCATACTCGGTTCGGAGCTGAACAATGCTGATTAATGTGCTCAAGGCAAAACTGCACGGCTGCCGCGTGACGGAAGCCGAGGTTGAGTATATGGGCAGCCTCGCCGTCTCCGAAGACATCCTGAAGGCTGCCGGAATGGCGCCTTACGAAGTGGTTCTGTGCGCGAATTTTGAGAACGGCGAGCGCTGGACAACCTACCTGATACCTTCAAAGAAGCCGGGGGTCATCGGGCTTAACGGCCCTGCCGCGATGAAAGGCAAGGTGGGCGACCGCATCATCGCTATGAGCTTCGCGCTAATGGACGAGAGCGATGCCCAGTTCCACCAACCGCGAGTGCTCATCTTCGGCGAAGACAACTCGTTCACCATCAAGTAGGCCGGGCCGGCAGGGATGCTCAAATGGACCCGGTGGCGATCACCTTATCGTCGTGCACAATGATGTGGTTGATCCTGAGCCTCAGCTCGCGGCCGACAATCTTCGCGTTCTCAGCAAACTCCTCCCTGCGCTTCTTGTGAAACTTGTCCAGGTCAAATAGGGGATTCATTTCATCTTCCAGCAACTTCTCTATACGGCCAGGCATCCCCAGTCCAGCGAGCCGCACCTTGCCCACCCGGTAGTAGATGCGTGAGCCCCCTTCAAACGTCAGGTAACCCTCAACTTCGAAACTCGGCCGGAGAAAGCCGAAGGCGTACTTCCCACTGATTATGACGGTGCTGTGCTCAATGCGAACCCTGGGTTCAAGGATACGTTCCGAGGAGAGCTCCAGCGCCCGGGCCAGGTCCTCCGGGCGGAAGGTGAAACGGAACTTGATGTCGCCCACGCTCCGTACGCACTTCTTCGTGTCGCCCGTCAGCACGCTGCCAGTGTTGAGCCTTATGTCCTTGATGTTGAAGTAAGCCTCGTCAATGAGCACCGGCTTCACCCAGAGCTCACTCAGGGTGAGGTCAATTGAAGCAATCTTGCCCTTGGTGAGCAGCGACCCCTTGTTGATGTGGGTCTCCACGCTGACCTTGCGCACTTTCTCCCCCAGCTCGG
>CAZXPM010000060.1:5190-8928 GCA_964643155.1 uncultured Planctomycetales bacterium
CGTGAGCGCCTTCTCCAGCATCTCGTCAACATTCGCGCCCGGGGCAAACACCCGGGCGAGAATGAGCATGAAAACGAGAATGATGTTGGTCATGTTGTTAGGATTCTAACATCCGGCCTGCCGTGGATTAAACAACTCCACGCCCATTGGGATGCAGAAACCGCACGCTGAGTTCAGACGCCCGGCTCGGCTATAATACTCCGCACGATGGTCGTCCGCGTTATCACCGGTGTTGTCGGGGCGGCAGTGATCCTGTTGCTACTGTCGCTTCCGCAGCCCTGGCCGCTCATTCCCCTGGCAGCCGGATGGGTGGCAGCGCTCTGGGAGTTCGGAAGGCTGCGCCGGCAGGGAGCCGGGACTCTGCTGACCATCGGCGCCATCCACCTGGCGCTCATTTGGATCGGGAACCTCGCTTTCCTGGTGGCTTATCCTCACATTTCTGACCATCTTCACCTTGCGCTGGTCAGCTTTTACGGCTTGCTCGTGGTCTTCCAGCTCCTCTTTGCCGACATGGTTCTCACCGCCTGGCACCGCAACCCGGAAAGACGCCTCCAGAACACCCTATGGCACTCGTTCCTCTTCATCACGCTGCCGCTGTATGTGGTCTATGTGGAATCGTCCTTCGGCCCCCTTATGGTGCTCGTGGTGCTCGGCATAGCCTGGGCCGGCGACACCGGCGCCATGCTCAGCGGCAAGCTCCTGGGCCGCCGTCTTATCACGCCGAAGGTAAGCCCTCACAAATCGCTTGAGGGCGCAATCGGCGGCTGGGCGGCGATTCTGGTGTTTCTGCTCATGACCAAGTGCTTTGCCGGTGTGGCCTTTGGGCGTCCCTGCAACCTGCTTGAGCTGGGGGGCTTGCCCTCCACGCTGGTTACCATCGGCATAACCGCCCTGCTGGCTCTCTGGTTTGCCATCGTTGGCTTCATGGGCGACATTACTTTCTCCGCGTTCAAGCGCGCTGGCGGCGTGAAGGACTTCAGTTCTCTCGTGCCGGGGCACGGGGGAGTGCTGGACCGCATAGACAGCCTGCTCTTCGTCATCCCTTCATATTTCCTGTGCATAACGCTATTCTCTGACGCGCTTTTCATTTAGGCACGTTATAATCTCCTCTGGGTATTAATCGGCGAAGCTCATGCAGCTCGGAATGCTGACAATTGAGAACCTCCTGGGCGTGGCCGCTGTTGTGGTTGTCTTTGCGCTGGTCATCTTCATCCACGAAGCGGGCCACATGATTGCGGCCAAGCTCGCTGGAGTGGAGGTGACGGACTTCGCGCTGGGATTCGGCAAGTCGCTGCTGTCCCGCGAGTGGCGCGGCACCCGTTACCACTTGTGCGTGGTTCCGCTCGGAGGCTACGTGAAGATCGCCGGGATGGACCCGAACGACCCGGTGACCGAGCACTCCTTCAAGAGCAAGCATCCCCTGGTGCGCCTGGCCATTCTCGCCGGCGGCGCTTTCGGCAACTTCGTGCTCGCAGTGGTCCTCATCTTCGTGCTGGCTTTCATCGGATTCCCCAAGTCGCTCATCGTGGTGCAGGCAGTGGTGCCCGAGGGGCCCGCAGCAGAAGCAGGAGTGGAGCCCGGCGACATCATCTACTCAATTGAAGGCCGCCGCATCACGGACACCTACACGCTGATGCGCTCAGTATCCCGCGCCGCCAAGAACAGGAAGCCGCTGGACATCACCTTTGAACGTCGTGGCCAGAGTTATACGCTCAGCATTGCGCCCCGTTCTTTTGACTACGAACAGGACGGGAAGACCGTGCCGTACAACGGCGGGAAACCAAGCCTGGGCGTCGTCAACAGCCAGATCATGATGGTCACCCCGGAGATTGACCTGCTGCTGCCCAATTCCAAAGGAGCGGAAGCCGGGCTCAAGCCAGGAGACATCGTCACCGCGATTGATGGGGAACCGGTGAACCTGGGAACGGACGTGTGGTTCTATCTGGCCCGCAACGAAGGCAAACTGAAGGAACCTCTGACCATAAGCGTTCGGCGTGACGGGGAAGCGCAAAACATCTCTATTCCGCCCGATACGACGCTCAATTCCCTGGGCGTCCTGTTCCACTCGGAGCTTGAACGTCTGCCTTTCGGCCAGACCATATCCAGGGCAGCCTACTCGGTGTACACAACGACGGTCGCCTTCGTTTTGCAGCTCCGCCTGCTGACCACGAAAGAAGGCGCGGAGATGATCTCGGGGCCGGTCGGCATCGTTAACCTCATCCATCAGGCTGCGCGAACCGGCGCCTACAACCTCGTGATGATAGCCATGGTTATCACGCTCAACCTCGGCCTGTTGAACCTGCTTCCGCTGCCAGCTCTTGATGGGGGGCGCATCGTCTTCGTGCTGCTGGGCATGGTGGGCTTCAGGATCAGCACTGCGCGCGAAGAGCTCGTGCACACTATCGGCTTTGTAGTGCTCATCTCGCTTATTCTGCTGATAACTTTCCGCGATGTAATCGGCTGGATACGGCTCTCCAGCTAAATCGGAATACCCAGTGTTTAACTCTTTACATCTGGCGCAAATTGCCCTACATTCCGGCTATGCCGTATTGCCCTAAGTGCAAGGCCGAATACCGCGAGGGCTTCAAGTTCTGCGTGGACTGCAAAGTGCCCCTTGTCAGCGAGCTGGAGGAGGACGTTGCGGTTGACCTGAGCGAAACCGAAAGCGAGCGCAAGCGGCGCGATTTTGAGCGTCTGTTTGAGCGCGGGGAGCAGGCTCTGGACGCGGAAGACTTCCGCAAGGCTCTAGACCTGCTGAACAAAGCATCTCAGCTCAATCCGGACGAAGTGGAAGTATGGAACATGCTGGGCCTTACCTACCAGGCTCTGGGACACGACCGGGAGGCCTGGCGGTCCTACAAGTTCGCCCTGCGCGCCGACCCTGACAGCACCAACGCGCTCTGGTACGCTGCGCAGTTTCTGCACGAGCGGGAGGATTACCCACTCGCGCTCAGCTTCATCACGCGCTACATTGAACTGGAGTCCGACCCGGAGGAGCTAAAAGAGGCTGAGAGCCTGCGTGAAGACATCAAGTACCACCTGCAGGAAGTCAACGAGTACCGCGATGCGGCTGCCAGCATTGACTCCTTTGACCAGGACGAAAACGAAGACGAGGTGCCCGCTGACAAGTTCACGATTCTGGACGAGGAGGAGGAGGATGTGGTGGATGAAGACGAGTTTGACGAGGAACCGGTGGAGCTGACGGAGGCAGCGGGCTTCCTGGCGGACCTCCAGCTTCAGCTAACGGACCGGAACTCCAAGTGCACATTCTGCGGCGCGGCCATCCCGACCGACGCTCCCTACTGTTACAACTGCAAGGAGCCCCACCTTTACAGACCCCTCTGAGCGGTAAAGGCCCCCGGCTATAGTGCCGATATTGCTTATGGTGGTGAAACGCCCAACCACTCTGTCGTCCATTCTCCGCGCATGTGCGCTGCTGGCCGCCGCGTGCATGGCAACTTCCTGCACCATCGCCGGAGGCGAGGCGCCGACGGGCAATGAGCTGAAGCTGCTCAACCTGGACAAGGTCATGCTGCGCGAGCAGTTGACAACCGTCACCATCGCCACGGTCGTTTACCTGAACGGCAAACCGGACGAAGACGGGGAGGCCGCCCCACCGGCCACCGACGAGAACGACCCCACCAAGCGCCCCGACCTGCTGGAGCGTGAAGTGCTGGAGGCTCTCAGCGCCTATGTGGTGGGCAACACGCGGTTTGTTGTCTACGCCGCGCCCGATGA
>CAZXPM010000061.1:0-8680 GCA_964643155.1 uncultured Planctomycetales bacterium
CGCTGGGGATCAGCACTCTCATCGCGGGGCTGTGGGCATTCTGGGGGATACTGGAGGCCTTCCACGAGGGGTGGTGGGCGGCGACGCCAGCGGGGCGGCTGCTGCAAACGCTGGCTTACCTGACGCCGATGGCCCTCTGCCTGATGATGGGCGCACTGGCTATCCGCTGGCCGAAGGTCGGCGCCGCCATCTACTTCTCGCTTGGAGCCGCTTTCAGCTGGCTGATATTCGGCAGGATGTGGCCTGACTTCAAACTGGCAGCGGTGCTGAGCTGGGCGCCGGTCACGCTGCTGGTGGTTGGAGTGGGAGTGCTGTGGTGGTTCGGGCAGCCGCGCCCAATGCGCCTGGCGTACTACCTGTTCGTGGGGATTCCGCTGCTGGTCGCGCTGGGCTTCGGCGCCCTTCCCGCCTACAAAGTGAGCACCCGCCACACGGACGTCAGCCTGGAAGCCCAACTGGTGCAGGGGAACGGCGTGGCGCTCGTCTGGGCGCCGGCGGGCCCTGGCTGGGTGCGCACTGCCAGACAGAGCGCCAACTGGCTGGAGGCGGTGGACCGCTGCGCGCGCCTGAGCGAAGACGGCCAGCTCCTGCTGGAGGAGCCACAGCACATCTGGCGGCTGCCTACGGTGGAAGAGGCGGTGCGCTCCATGGCGCGCCACGGTGTCAATTGCGGCGGGAGCTGGAACGCGCAAACGAAGAGGCCGTCTTACCGGGTGCTGCCGGACAAAGAGCCCCCGCTGTGGGACCCTTTCGCGGAGACCATCTACTGGTGGACTGCCACCGAGGACGGCGAGAACAGGGCCTTCATCATCGTTTACGACGGCAAGGTATGGAGCCGGAGCAAGACTTCGCGCCTGGGCAGCCAGGGGTTCCGCGCGGTGAAGGACCCGCCGGGGGAAGAACCTGCAAACCAGCCTGCCCCGGGCAGGAATTGAACCTGCAACCTACTCTTTAGGAGAGAGTCGCTCTATCCGTTGAGCTACCGGGGCGCGTGAATATTCTAACAGACGGATGGGCGCCAGAGGAGTGCGCGGAAGCATGCCGGTCTAGCCGAAGGTGCGTTTGAACCAGCTCTTCAGCGGCCCCTCGTAGCGTTTGGCGATGATGACACTGGCCTGCGAACGGCGCGCCACCTGCGCCGGAATCTCGCCCACCAGCATCTTGCGCAGCAGCGGCTCGCGGGAGGCTCCGATGGCCACGAGGTCGTAGTCCTTGGAGGCTTCGGCCACCGCGTCAGCGACCGTATTGCCCCTGAGCAGAACCTTGTCGGTGTGCAACTCCGCGAAGCTCTGCTGCTCAATGCGGTTGAGGATTTCTCGGCCGGTCTCATCGTAGCTTTCAGGCTGGCTGTGGGGCACGGCGGTGCAGAGGGTGATGGAGGCGCCCGCTTTGGCCAGCGGCTTCACGATCTGCGCGGCGAGCTCTGCGTTGGGGCCGCCGCCGGTGGCCAGCAGAATGCGGCGGAAGGGGTGCTTGCGCCGCTTGAGCACCATCAGGTCGCAGGGGTTGTTTCGCAGCAGGTAGTCGGTGGTTTCGCCGAAGACATAGGAGGGGTCGCGGGCGTAGCCTTTCCAGCCGAGGATGAGCAGGTCGGTGCTTTCACGCTCCACCGTGTCGGCAATGCCGTCCACGATGAGGTGGGCCAGGGAAATGCGGGTGCGTATGGCTGCACCGTGTCCGTCAGCGTATTCCTCCGCTGCCCTGAGCACAGCCTGCCCCTGCTTCGCGAACCGCAGCCCTTCTTCAATGGGGGTCTGGCGGGGCACCTTCACCACGTTGAGCACGGTGATGACGCCGTCAAACTCGCGGGCGATAGGCAACGCGAGGTCAAGCAGCGGCGCCACGTTGCGGGGGTTGACCACGGGAACGAGGATGCGCATCCGGCCCTCGTTGACGGCGCCGGTGGCCGGTAGAGGCAGCACCTTGGGGGCTTCGCGCTCGGTCACACGCACAAAGTAGCTGTGGTAGACGATGTAGCCCAGGAGCAGCCAGCCCAGCGCCAGATACCAGGCCTCGGGGCGGAACCAGTACTGCGACACCGCCAGAGCGAGGTTGCAGGTGAGGCCGACTATCGGCACGGTGGGATACAGCGGGGTGCGGAAGCCTGGCTTGAGCTCCGGGTGCTTGCGGCGGATGACGATGAGGGAGAGGTTTACCAGCGCAAAGGTCAGCAGGAACACCAGGCTGGCGGCAGAGCCCAGCGCTTCAATCGGCAGGCTCACGGCGATGACAATCAGCAGCACGCCGGTGATGGCGATGGCGAAGTGCGGCGTCCGGCGGATGCGGTGGATAAGCGCGAAGAAGGAAGGAAGCCACTTATCGCGCCCCATAGAGAAGGCCACGCGGGAGGAGGCAAGAATGGTGGCGTTGAGCGCGCTCATGGTGGAGAGCAGGCCGCCGACCACGATCAGCACCACGCCGAAGCCGGGCATGAAGTTCTGGGCGGCGCGGACGATAGCGGTTTCCTTGTACTGGCCGAGGAATTGCCAGCTCGCCATGCCTTCCACCCGCACCGCGCCGATGGATACGAACACGATGAGCAGGTAGATCACGATGGTGATGCCCAGGGCAAGCATGATTGCGCGCGGGATGGTGCGGGCGGGTCGCTTTATCTCCTCGGAAGCGGTGGCGATGAGGTCATAGCCCTGGAACGCGATGAAAGTGAGGCCCATGGCGATGAACACGGCGGGGATGCCCTGCGGGAAGAAGGGGATGAAGGCGCCGGCGGTGTCCTGGGGCGTGCGCATCGCCACGGCGAGGCCGAAGGCGGCAAACACGCCAAGGATGGCAATCTTGGCGAGGGTGATGAAGTTCTCGGTCTTGCCGGTGGCGGCGGCGCCCCAGACATTCAGGCCAATGAACAGCGTGCCCATCACTACTGTGTACAACACTATCGCTCCACGCCCTCCCAGCGCGGCATCCACCATGGGCTGAAAGCCGCCGGCGTAGAGCGTGAGGAACTCGTGGGTGTAGCTGGCGAGGCCGGCGGCGTAAAGGCTGCAGGCTACGGTGTAAGCGAACCAGAGCCCCCAGCCGGAGAGGAAGCCCACCAGCCCGGGGAAGGCGCGCCGGATGAAAGCGTAGCCGCCGCCCGCTTCGGGGATGGCCGAGGTCAGCTCCGCGTAGCAGAGCGCGGTCAGCAGCGTCACGATGCCGTTCAGCCCGAAGGCGAGGATGGAGGCGGGCCCGGCGACACCGGCGGCGATGCCGGTGAGCACGAAGATCCCCGCGCCGATCATCCCGCCAACGCCGATCATGGTGGCGTCCAGCAGGCCGAGGCTGCGGGTAAGGGTCACTTCCTGCGTGCTAGCAGGTGAATTACGGTTGTTCTTGGAAAGCCCCATCCACAGGACAGCGGGGGTATTCTATCACCTCCGCCACGGGGCGACCGGCCCAGGAGGCCACCGGTCTTGCAGCTCCTTGATGGAGAGGTGACGGGCACCGCTGTCCGGGATGATGGTGACGACGATGTCCCCGGCGCTCATCTTCGCCGCAACCTGCAGGGCGGCATACACGTTGGCGCCGCTGGAAAGCCCCGCCATCACTCCCTCTTCCCGCCAGAGGCGCCGCGTGGTGGCGATAGCTTCCTCGTCTCCCACCTGCACTATCTCATCGGCCAGGCTCACGTCCATCGTGTCCGGGATGAAGCCTTCGCCAATGCCCTGAATCCGGTGGTGGCCGGGCTCGCAGCCGGAGATGACGGCCGAGCCGCTGGGCTCCACTAGCACCGTGTGGGCACCTGGGCACTTCTCGCGCAGCACCCGCGCGACCCCGGAAAACGTGCCGCCGGCGCTCCTCGCTGGCCGCTTCCGGCATCACTGCAATCATGCGGTAGCCCTTGAGGGCGCATACCAGCGCCAGGCCGATGCCGGTGTTGCCGGAGGTGGGCTCAACCACCAGGCCGCCGGGCGCAAGAAGCCCGCGCCGCTCGGCGTCTTCAATCATGCGCAGGGCGATGCGGTCTTTCACGCTGCCGCTGGGGTTGAAGAACTCCAGCTTGGCCCACACCTCGGCCGGCAGCCCGGACGACAGGCGCATGAGCTTCAGCATCGGCGTGTCGCCGATGAGCTGCAGAACAGACTCAGCAGGCATTCCCATGGATCATCCCCCGAAGGTGATAACGCTGGAGAATCGCAGCAGAGGCCGGCGGCGTTGGCGGCCTTGCAGGGCGACACTGCGGAAAGGGAGACCAGTGGGACAGAATACGCCCGGTAGGATTCGAACCTACGACCTTTGGTTCCGTAGACCAACGCTCTAATCCGCTGAGCTACGGGCGCAGGGACAGATAATCTTACGGCCGAAGCGGACGGGTGTCAATGCGAGCGCTGCTAGAGGCCGTCCATGCCGCCGGCGTACTCCACCGGCTCAAAGCTGGCGGTGGCGCGATTGTAGATAAACAGTACCTTGCTGGACATTCCGCCCCGGTTCTTGATGATGTCAAGCACGCAGAACACGCTCTGCAGGGTTTTGCGGTCTTCGCTGCTGCGCAATTTCTCTTCAATGTCCTGCAGCCGCCTTACCAGCTCCTCGGTGTTCTGTTCCTCGTGGGTGTCGGCCAGAGAGCTGCGGTAGTAGTCAACGAGGTTGTGCAGGCGGGTGCCCTGGTTGGAAAGGATGCTGACGGTGTCGGCGAACTGGGTGCTCTGGTAGAGGCTCTTCAGGTCGGTGTTGGCCGGATCAACGCCAGCGTAGAAGGAGTTGTGCTCGGAGTAATACTCGCTGGTGGCGTAGATGGTGATGTCCAGTTCCCGGGCCAGCGTCTTGAGCATGGAAGTCAGCATGTCCAGGTCGTAGTTCTCCTCGGCCTCACCAGCAGCCCGCATGTGGGCGAGCAGCAACTGTAGGGAGTCAATGACTACGAAGACGTTGGAAAGGCCGTTGGCCTCAACAGTCTTGTGCTTGAGGTCGGATGTGAGCTTGCGCAGGTGGTCTATGTTGGCGACCCGTGTGCCCTCAATGATGGTGATGTTGTCGGCAATCTCCACGAACTTCTCGTAAGCGGAGAAGGTGCGGCGGTGGAAGGTGCTGTCGGAGTAGAGCTCGCTCGGCCGCAGGCGCTTCTGCGAGATCTCGCTCAGCTCAATCCCGCCCAGCATCGCCAGTGTGCGCTTGAACAGCTCTTCAATTCCAACCTGCAGTGAAACGAACACACAGGGTATGCGGTAGGAATCGGCGATGTGGGTGAGCAGCCACATAGAGAAGGTGGTCGTGCCACTGCCGGGAAAGCCGGCGACCATGTAGAGGTTGCCCGGATGGAAGCCGCCGCCGAGCGCGCGGTTCAGGTGCTCGCTCGGCGTCCGCAGGATGAGACGGTTCTCGCTGAAAAGGCGCTTGAGCAGCGTGCCCGCCAGCTGGTTGGCGGTGGTCAGCAGCTCCGGCGTCTCCGTGTCGCGGTAGAAGAGGGTGGCGATGGTCTCGTGCTCGTCGGACCTGCCTTCTCCTTCCACTGCGCGGGCGGCACGCTCGAAGAAAGCGCGCCCGGCCTGCGACATGCGGTCAACCATCTGCCGCTCGCCCAGGTCGGGCTTGCGGCGCGAAAGCTCGTGCAGACGCTGGTAAGAGGTTTTCTTAAACAGGTTGTAAGGAAGCCGGATCTTGAAGATGTCGCGCCCGGGCAGGCTGATCTTGGTGCCGGGGACGGCGGTCATGTAGTCGTAGGTATAAGCGTCCTTCTTTATCTGGGTGAAGGTGGTGGGACTGGGCTCGCCGTTGCTGCTTTCGGAGGCGACCAAGATGCGCGTCATTTCGGCGAAGATGCGGTCCAGGTCCGCTCGCGGGGTGATGCCGAAAACCGTGTAGTCCACTTCTACTTCAATGACCTTGTGCGAGTAGTAGATGTTGATAGCTTCAAAGGGGATGTCAAAGTCCTTGTTCAGCCGCTCCACCAGCTCAATCGCCTGGTTGATGGCGTGGACTATCTCGGCACTGGTCTTGGCTTCAAAGACGATGAAGTAGTTGCCCAGCAGGAACAGGGCGTTGCGCCGGCGTTCGGCGTCTATCGCCTCTTTGTCCGTAAGCTCGTAGCTGAACTGGGAGCGGTAGAGGTCGCTGGCGTACTGCTTGGCAAGGTCTGCGACCTGGGACTGAGGGACGATCAGGCCGCGCCCGAAGGCCTCCTCGCCTTCCACCACGATGGGCAGAGGCTTAATTCCGGTTTCTTCGCCCTCTTCGCCTTCTTCAAACAGGAACCGCCCAACCTCCACATACTTGAAATAGGATATGTCACGGTCAACATCTACTTCGTCCTCGCCGCGTGCATCCAGGCTCAGATTGAGCCGTTCGGCCCATTCCTCTACCGCCGTGTCATAGGGGATGTTCTTCGCCATGGCGTAGAACTCAAGGATATTGCCGCCGCCTTCGTTCAGGCGCGAAGCGCGGCAGCTGAGGTCCAGGCAGTAGGTGGAACGCGTATCCTTGTCGGTTACCAGTGAGTAGTTGGACGCCTCGGGATGGAAGGGGCACTGGGTGCGGAAGGCGTCTTCCGTGTCCTGGATGTGGTCGGCGTCTATCCCCAGCGCAGTGTACACCGCCCTGGGGTCCAGCTTGCGCAGCAGCGTCTGTACTGAAGCCTGTGAATACTTGGTTGGTTTCACCGTGGTTCGCCTCGGTTCCAGTGAACCACAATTTTAGCACAAAGCGGCGTTCAGGACGCAACCCGGCGGACTTCCTTGTGTTATGGCTGATTATGGTCAATAATCAAGGAGATGGCTGATTTTGCAGGTCTGATTGCCGCCATGCTGCGCGAGGCGCTCTCGCGTGCGGGCGTGCGCGCCCCGGAACCGGCGCTGCGGCGCATCTCCCCGCCGCGGGAGTGGGGTTTCACTACCACATTGGCGCAGGAGCTGGCGGCGCAGGAGCTGGTGGAAGAGGCGGCGAAACTGGAAGCAGAATTGGGCAAGAAGGCCGCCAAGAAGGCGCTCAAGCAGCGCACCGCCGAGCTAGCGGCCGGCTGGGCGCAGAAGATAGCCGACGCTGCCTCTGAACGCCTGCCCCCGGCAATCTCACGGGTGGAAGCCGAAGGCGGGTACGTGAACGTGTATCTGGATGCGGCTGCCGCCGCGCGCACAGTACTGGTGGAGATAGCAGGCGCAGGCGAGGACTACGGCAGAGGCGAGCCGAAGCCTGAGCGGGTGATGGTGGAGTTTTCCCAGCCCAACACCCACAAGGAGTTCCATGTGGGGCACTTGCGCAACGTTCTTCTGGGTAATGCGCTGGCCAATATCTACGAGTTTGGCGGGTTTGAAGTCCTCCGCGCTAATTACTATGGCGACCACGGAATACATGTGGCCAAGACGCTCTGGGGCCTGACGCATCCCGAGCTGCTGGAAGAGGCCGAGAGCCTGCTGGGGTCGCCGGGGGACATGAGCGTGTATGCCCGCACCGAGAGACTGCTTGCAGGCGAGGGCGGCGGGGAAGCTGTCGCGGCCATCCGCAGGCAGGCGGAACGCGAAGTGCGGGAGATACTGCAGGACCTGGGCGACCCGGGGAGCCGGATGCATGCGCTCTGGCGGCAAACGAGGGACGACGACCTGGCGGAATTCCGGAGTATTTATGAGCGGCTGGGAGTGCGGTTTGACGTGGAGTTCTTTGAAAGCGAGGTGGAGCGGCGCGGGGATGCAATTGTGGACGAGTTGCTGGAGCGCGGCATCGCCGAAATCGCCACCGAAGGCGAGTACGCGGGTGCGGTCGTCGTGGACTTTGAGCGTTTCGGCACGCCGCAGTTGCATAAAATGGTGATCCGCCGCAGCGACGGGACAACCCTGTACCAGAGCAAGGAGCTGGCGCTGGCCAAGATGAAGTTTGAGGAGTACGGGGTGGACCGTTCGCTGTATGTGGTGGGCAGCGAGCAGGCCCTTTACTTTGCGCAGATATTCAAGATACTTGAGCTGTGGGGCTTTGAAGAGGCGCGGAAGTGCCGCCACATCTCGTATGAGCTGGTGCAGCTCGCGGGCGGTAAGATGAGCAGCCGCGAGGGCACGGTTATACCGTTTGCGCGCTTCCAGGAGGAGGCTGAGGCGCACGCGCTGGAGTTGGCGCGCGAACGCGGACTGAGCGCTGACCCCGAAGGGGTGGCGCGGCAGGTTGCCGAGGGCGCGGTGAAGTACGCCTTCCTGCGGGTGGCCCCGGGCAAGACCATCATCTTTGACTGGGAGCAGGCGCTCTCGTTTGACGGCAACGCCGGCCCGTACCTGCAATACGCCTACGCCCGCAGCAACAAGCTGCTGGAGGGGTTCTCCGCAGACGCGGCGCGGCTGGCCAGGCTGCAGGTCCAGCCGGAGCGGGCGGAGGGGGAGCTTTGCCGCGTGCTGGAAGAGTACCCTTACCGGGTGGCGCAGGCCCTGGAGCTGAACGCGCCCAGTGTCGTCGCCAATTACGCGTATGAGCTGACGCGGGCGTTCACCGACTTCTACCAGGAGTGCCCGGTGCTTAAGGCGGAGGAGGAGACGCGCTTTTTCCGCCAATCAGTCACGCACGGATTCAACGCGGTGCTCCGCTCAGCCGCGGGGCTCCTGGGCTTGCCGCTGCCGCAGGAAATGTGATGGTCATCACGCAGAAGACATTCAGCGTTTACCGGCTGGCCCGCAGCCTGCAGGGCTTCAAGGTAAAACTGGATGAGCCGGAGCTGATCATCAACCGGATGCTGTATGACGCCACTAAGCTGCTGGCGCGCCCCCCCGAA
>CAZXPM010000062.1:0-8671 GCA_964643155.1 uncultured Planctomycetales bacterium
ATATGCTGGAGCTGGCGCAGCCGACAGTGTCGCAGCATCTGCGCGTGCTGCGAGAAGCGGGGTTGATTGAGCCGGTGCGGAAGGCGAACTTCATCCACTACCAGCCGGTGGCGGGCGCGCTGGAGCGCTGGCAGCGGGCGCTGCTGCAATGCTGCTGCAGTCCGGCGGAACGGGCGGAGTGCTGCCCTACCGGCAAACGAAAGCAATCACACAGACCTTAGGAGGACCTACTATGCACGTTGGTGGATATCACGGAGGCGGAGGATGTTGTTGTTGCGGCGGCGGAGGAGGCTTTCCGCGCCGCTTCTACACGCGCCAGGAGCGCATCGCGCACATGGAGGAGTACCTGGACGGCCTTAAGGCCGAGCTGGCGGCGGTGGAGCGCGAGCTCGCCCGCACGAAGGAGAAGGACGGCGACGAGGTCAGCGGCGACTGCTGCTGCGGGCACTAGTGTCGCTCTCAGCGCGAGCGGTGTGGCTTACCGACTAGCAACTACCGCCACCAGGCTTCAATGGTATAAGTGAGCTTGGTTTCACTGTCGGGCTTGACCGGCACCTCGAACTCAATAGTGGTGGCATCCTTCTTGGTGTAGTCCAGGCTGCTCGCCAGCACCTTCCAGTTGGCGTAGCCGATGTGGTGCGGCACCAGGACGGTGACGGCCTCGGTCTTGTGGTTGCGCAGGACTATTTCGTAGCTGCCGCGGAAGCCCCGCTTCAGGTCCACATAGTCGGTCTGGGTCTTCTCGCCTTTAATGTCAAAGGCGTTGCCCAGCAGCAACCGCACCATCTCATCCTTGGGCGTGTGGTCAACGGCGTCTTCGCCCACCAGTTGCGCCATGCCTTCGCTGTCGCGCTTGAACACGCGCACGCGCCCGGCGGGTAGCGGGATGCCGATGCCGTTCTGCTCCGAGTTCTTGAACTCAATGCGCACTTCCACCTTGTCGCCGCGCCATTCAGGGTCGTATGTGTAGATCTTGGTGGTGGGGATGCCAGAGCCTGTGAGCAGCGAGATCTGCTTTTCCTGGTTGTTGTTGATCGTTGTGCGGCGGTCAAGGGTGTACAAGTGGTACTCAAAGAACGATTCCTCGGCAAAGCCGCCCGCGCCGTCGCGCATCATGTCCGCCTCGGCCAACATCTTGCGGCCGACCGCCGCGGGAGCGGGCGCGCGGTGGATGTCGCCGGCGACGAGCTTCAGCCGCGCGTTCTTGTAGGACGCGCCGCTGGAGTTGTGCATGGTCACCCAGCCCTCCAGGTCGGCCAGCTTCTCGCTGTCGGAGAGCATCACCACGTAGTCCGCGTTCCACGACAGGCCGGTGGTGAGATAACTCACTTCGCCCTTGGTGGTATAAGCCCTGGGCGAGTAGACCTGCCACTCCAGCGTGGGCTGCAGCAGCAGGCCGCCCGGCAGGCTCGGCAGCTCCAGGTAGCCGGGCGGATTGAGCAGCACCTTGCCGCCCGCGTCAATGACAATGCCGTCGCTGACCGACAGCAGCGTGCCGCGTGTGCGCGAACCGTCCTCGCCAACGACGGTGATGGTGGCGCCGATGTACTTCTGCAGCAGCTTGGTGCGGCTGACCAGGTCGTAGTCGTAGTTCTGCTCCAGCAGCGTGACCGTCCCGGTGAGTGGCTTGAAGTGCACGCTGGTCGTGTCAATCGCGCTCGGCACGCCGGTTAGGGTGAGGAGGTTCAGCCCGGAAGCGAAGCTGAACTCGCGTGTCTCCTTCACCAGCGCCAGGTTCTGGTTGTAAACCGTCAGCGCGACGTCGTCCACTCCACCGACCTCGGCTGCGAGAGCGGGGATGGCGGACAGCACTAACACAAGGCTCACGATGATTGATGCAAGGCGTTTCATGGTTTCCTCCATTGCGGACAGTTTGTAAGACCGTCCGCCACTCAGTCTTGTTCGGGGCGCGTGCGCGCGTCCACCAGGTTCAGCAGCGTGCGCTGCACATTGGCCTTCACCCGGCCGCCCCGCACGCCGAAATGGCGGTTGACACGCTGGATGAAGGCTGTAAGCCGCTCCTCCGCCGCTGCGGGCGCGGGGAAGTTGAACCAGAACGCCCCGTAATGCCCCAGGGTCTCAGCGCGCTCGGACTCCGGAACGAACGCGAGAGGTGGCGGCACCTCCAGCCGTGTCCAGTTGCGCAGGCAGAGGAAGTTGAACGCGCCATCGGGCATGAACCGGCCGGTCAGCGCGTAGTCGGTCGATGGATGGCGGGTGAGCAGGTGTTCCAGCATCTCATACCACTCCCGGCCGGATTCCTGCAACGCTTCGCGCACGAGCAGCACCCGCCCGAGTTCAACCGCATCGCAGCTTCCAACCTTCGCTGGGTCCAGCGGCCCGCAGGATGGGCGCACCCACACCTGTCCGGTGGCCTCGGCAGCATCGGCGGTGGTGCGGGACTGGCTGTCGCCGCTCTGCGGCAGCGGCACGGCGTAACCCTCACGGCAGAGTTTCGCTGCGGTGCGGCGGAACTGTGGGAAGCCGGAATCCACTGCGGCGAAGAGCGGCTCCAGCGGCAGCGCGTTTACCTTGCGCAGGTGCCTGGGCGGGGGCGACAAGGCGTGCATGATGTGCGACAGGGCGTCCAGCGTTTCGCTTACGCCAGGCGGGAGCTTGCGTTTGCCGTGCGGCACGTAGGCGCAGCGCACAGTGGCGTCACGGTCGCCCAACGCTCCCACCAGCGAGTAGGGCAGGATGCCACTGGTGATGCGGTCGCCGTAGAAGCAGCCGGGGATATCCGTCAGCACCACTTCCACTCCAGCCTGCACCATCTGTGGCACTGCGCCCAGCGTGTCCAGGTGGTGATCCACCAGATGCAGGGTGACGTGCTCCAGCATGGCTTTGCCCAGGCCGGAGATGGTGCGCCTGGGGTCGCGCGCATAGACGGTCATGTCCACGATGACCGCGTGGTTAAACTCGCCGCCGGCGGCCAGCCGCGGTAAGGTGCGCTTCCAGAATTTCCCGTAGTCGCCGGTTTCGGTGTAGCCGCATACGGGGATGATGTTGCTGACGCGCCGGTCGCGCAGATGCAGGTAGGTGGCGGCCATCATCGTGAGCCCGTGAGGGTCAAAGTGCCCGAGCAGCAGCACTGAATCTCCCGGCCCTGGCTGGTTCTCGCGCCGCCCCACAGCTACCTCGCTCGGAAGCGCGGCCGGAAGGAGGCCGCGCAGCGCGGCTTCGCCGGTAAGGCAGGTGAGCAGCACTCCGCCCGAAGGGTTCAGCGTCACCTGCACCGAAGGGTATGGCAGATCGGTGCCGCTGCCGTCAGCGAACACGGCGAAAGCCGTTTCCACCGCGGCTAACCACCTGGCGCATCCCGCACCGTTCCCGGCAATCAGCTCGCCGGAGCGCAGCGCGTCCCACCTGCCGCGCAGGCGCGGCGGCAGCGCCTCGCGCAGGCGCTCCAGTTCGGGCTGCAGCAGATGGAAGAACGGGTAGGCGATGCGTGCGTGTTCCAGCGCCTCCGGTCCGATATTCAGGGCCGCCGCCAGAGGAAGCGCCAGCTCGGCCGCTTTGGCGCCGCGCAGGACATCGGCGGCCGCAAGCCCCCCCGCGCGGGCTTTCAGCGCGCGGTCAAGATCAAGCAGCAGGCCTGCAAGGGAGCGATGCACACGCCTATTCTACCGCAGCTGGTTCCGGCTTTGGCGCCGGGGGCCCGCCGCCGCGTCCTTCAACGAGCGAATACACCGCCGGTATCACCACGAGAGTGAGCGCAGTGGAGAAGATCATGCCGCCGATGACGGCGACGGCGAGCGGGCTGCGGAAGTCCGCGCCCTCGCCCAAACCGAAAGCCACAGGAAGCAGAGCCGCCACGGTGGTGAAACTGGTCATGAGGATTGGCCGCATACGGCGCAATCCTGCCAGCACGAGGGCGCTCTCCACGCTCTCACCCTTTGCACGGGCCTGGTTTGCGAAGTCAATGAGCAGAATGGCGTTCTTGGTGACCAGTCCGGTGAGCATGATGATGCCGAGGAAGCTCATCAGGTTGAAGCTCTTGCCGGTGACAACGATGAAGAGCAAGGCGCCAGTAGTCGCCAGCGGGACGCTCAGCTGTATGATGAGAGGGTGCTTAAAGGAGTTGAAAAGGCTGGCCAGCACCATATAGCTGAAGAGGATGCCGAGAAACAGTGCCAGAAGGAACTGGCGGAACATGTCGCCAATCATGTCAGCCTCGCCGATGGCGGTAACAGTCGTCGTGCGCGGGATGACGTCTTCTCTGCTCATTGCGGCGCGCCACTGGGCTAACACGTTTCCACTGCCCACGCCGCGCTCCACGTCTGCGTAAACGTTGATGGAGCGCACGCGGTCTGAGTGCTGGATGATTGAGGGCCCCTGGGCCAGCTCAATGTCTGCGATAGTCTCCAGAGCTACTGGCTCGCCCAGCCGCGGAGACAGTATCTTCAGCGACTTCACCGATTGCAGGTCGTGCCGCAGGGCCTCCGGCAGCTGGAGGGTGATGTCATACTCCTCACCGTCCTCGCGGTAGGTGCTGAACTCCTCGCCTTCGTACAGTATCCGCAGGTACTGCCCGAGCTCCACAGGAGTGATGCCGAGATGGGACATCTCCGTCAGGCGGGGCTTGATGCGCAGCTCCAGTTTCCCGGTGCGCTCGCTGTTGTCCACACTAATGGTCCCGGGAATAGCCGCCAGCAACTCCTGGGCACGCCGGGTAACTCTCTTCAGCCTGTCGTAGTCATGGTCGCTGAAAACGAGCTCAACCGGATGCCCTGCTTCTTCTTGCCCCGCCGAAACAGTAATCTTGGCGCCGGCGATTCCGCTTACATGCTCCCGGGCAATCTCCACGAGATCCTGTGGGGAGTACTTGTAGGGCACGGGTATAATGCCCCACCACCGCAGGCGCAGTTGCCGCTCGTCCTTGTCTTTCATCTTGCAGAAGAGCATTGCTAAGTTGCTCTGGTTCTGGTTGCCCATGAAGCCGCCGAAGGTCATTCCAACCACCGAGAGCACGCTTTCAGTCTCCGGCACACCCATCGCAGCCTGCTCCACCTGCTTGACGATTCCATCAGTCCGCTCAAGGGTAGCCTCAACCGGCAGCTCAACGTTTATGACGAACTGGCCTGCATCGAAGTCCGGCTCTAAGCTGACCTGGACAAGCATAAACAGAGGTATGGCGCAAAGGAAAACGCCGAGGGCCACGACAATCACACTGGCGCGCCGCCGTAATGCGGTACGCAGGAAGCGTCCATACCAGTTCTCCACTCTGCCGTAGACGCTCAAGAAACTCTGATGAATGGGATCAAGCAGCCGGCTCAACCACGCCAGGAAGCTGCCGGAGTTCTGCTTGCGGCTGAGCCGCGCTATCCAGTAGTCGGAGTGGTAGAAAACGAGCGGGATCAGCAGCAGAGCCACCACCGTGGATATGCCGATGGCGAAAGCGATGGTCACGCCGAACTCCTTGAAGAACTGGCCGATGATTCCGCTCATGAACGCGATTGGCAGAAAAACTGCGATGATGGTCGTGGTGGAGGCGAGCACCGCGAGCATGACCTGTTGCGTGCCAACCACGGTGGCATGGGTTATGTCGCCCGTGTTCTCGTACTCGCGGATGAGATTCTCCTGTACCACTATCGCGTCATCCACCAAGAGGCCGATAGCGACTGCGAGCGCGAGCATGCTCATGAAGTTGAGCGTGAAGCCGGCGAAATTTATGGCGGCGTAGGCGCCCACGACGGATACCAGGATGGACATCGTGATGGGAATGGTGAAGCGCATCTTGCCGATGAACAGCCAGACCACAAAACTCGCGAGTATTGCGCCGAAGAGGATGGTTGTGTTGATGTCGCTGAGCGAGGCGGTGACCCACTTTGAGTAGTCGTAAACGAGGGTCAGTTTCACTCCGGGCGGCAATGCGTGCCTGAGGATCTCAGCGCGCCTTTTGATGTTCGCCGCGGTGGAGGCCAGATCGGCGTCGCCGCGCAGGATGACCGACAGCAGCACGGCGGACTTTCCGTCGCGTCTGGCGTCCGTCGTGCGTTCCTTCTCTGTGTCCAGGATGGTGGCAATGTCCCCCAGCCGCACCGTCTGGCCCGCCACCGTGGCGATAACGGTGCTGGACATCTCGTCAACGCTGCTGTACTCGCTGGGAACGCGCAGGATGTAGTCAAGCCCGCCCTGTTTGACTGACCCGACGGGGAAGTCAATGTTGGACGCGGCAATCATGCGCCCGACGCTCGTGGGGTCAATCCCATGAGCTTCCAGCCGCTCCGGCTCCAGCACCACGCGGATCTCCCGCTCCAGTCCCCCTGTCACCTCAACGTCTGCCACGCCGCGCGCCTGCTGAAGTACGTCAGCCACATAGCGGTCAACGTAGTCGCGCAGCTCGCGCAGGCCCATCGTATCGGAAGAAACGGTGTAGTGCATGATGGGCATGGCGTTGATGTCCACCTTGGAAACGATCGGTTCCTCAGCCCCATCTGGCAGTTCACTCTTGACCAGCTCCACTTTGTCCCTGATGTCCTGTGCAGCTACATCAACATCAATACCCTCGTCAAACCGGACGAACACGAGGCTCGCGCTTTCCTGTGAATAGGAGGACAGGCGGTCAATCCCTTCTATGACGGCAATGCTGTCTTCCAGCTTCTTCGTAACCTCGGACTCGACAACGTCCGGGCTGGCGCCCGGGTATATGGTCGTGACAGTGATGAAAGGGAACACTACCTTGGGGAACATGTTCATGCCCAGCCGCGAGTATGAGACCAAGCCCACGACCACGAAGAAGACCATGACCATTATTACAAAGACTGGCCGACGGATCCCGATGCCTGCTATGCCCATGGTGCTACTTGGCCTCCGTGTCAGAATTGGTGCCCTGCACTGGTACGGCGCAACTGTCAGGGACGTCCAAGGCTGATACTGTCGTACCTTCAGCTACATAAGACTGTCCTGACACAATGACCGTTTCGCCGCCCCTTAGCGGCTCCAGAATCTGCACACAGGTGCCGTTGCGCAAGCCCAGCTTCACCGGAGTCCTGTGCGCCTTGCCGTCCTCTACCGTGAAGATGTACGGTTCATCACTTGCCGGTGCCAGCACGGCCTTGGCCGGGAGCACGACGGTTCCTGCTCCAATCTGCCAGCCTATCTTCACGTCCACGAAGTCGTTGGGGAGCAGCGGCGCGTCCGGCGGCAGCTCCAGCTCCACCAGGAACAGCCGTGAGCGCTGGTCCGCAGTGGAGGAGACGAGAGAGATCCTCGCCTCAATCGGTTCGCGCGAGGCGCCGGCCATCACCTGGGCTGTCTGTCCTACTTCGAACAGCCGTATCTTGTCAGCCGACGCATATATCTCGGCTTTCAACCCGCCGGAACCGACGAGCGCAAATACCGGCTTACCCAGTCCGATGAAGTCCCCCACATCCGCCATCACTGCGCTGATCACGCCGTCATACGGTGCAGTGATTTCAGTGAACCCCAGGTTTGTACTCGCAAGATCGAGCTGCGCGGCCGCCGCTTCCACCGCCAGTTGCAGGGACTCCTTGTCCTCCGCACGGGCACCGGTTCTGGCGATGCGCAGGTTCTCCTTGGCGGCCGTATATTGCGCCTTGGCGCTCTCATACTGGAGTTCCGCTGCTTCATACTGCGAACGGCTGATGACACCTTCGTCAAACAGGTTCTTCTGCCGCTGGTAGTTCCGGTAAGCTGTCTCCGCCGCCAGTTGTGCCGCCTTGAGGTTAGCTTCCGCCTGGGCAATCTGTTCGGGGCGGGCGGATGAAGCGGAAGCTAGATTGAGCTTGGCCATCTCATACGAGGCTGCAGCCATCCGCGCCTGCTCAGCGTATATCGCCTTGTCCATCACCGCAAGCACCTGGCCGGCCTTCACGTGGTCGCCCACATCCACCCGCAGTTCCTTGATAGTGCTGGCGACCCGGGCTACCAGCGTTGCTGCGCGCTCGCCGCGAACGGTTCCGGTGTAACTGAAACGCTCATAGAAAGGTCGCACTTCAGCAGTAACCACCTCCACCGGGACCGGTGTCACCTCTTCCTCAGCGGGCCGGAAGAACTTGGCGAGTGTCATGTAGAGCCCCGAGACAATTAGGATTGCCAGGAGCAGAAGTACAATAGCGATTGCGGCTTTAAACGCTCTCATCAGGGATCACCTCGTTGACGATTCTGCGCAGGTCTGTTTGTGTGGTGGGTAAGTACATTTCCTCGTCGCCAATGCCCAGCGCAGCCAACAGCTCCTGGTAGCGCTCCACAATGGCCATGCGCTTGTCAAATTCGTTGAGCCTCGCCCCCAGGTAGGCGGTGCGCGCCCCGACCAGGTCGGCATTGGTGACTATGCCTTCTCTATAGCCCAAGCGTGCCATCCGCAGTGCTTCCTCCGCCGCCGCCAGCGTGTCCTGCGCAGTAGTGTACCCCTGCACCGCCGCCTCCAGGCTGCTGACGGCGTCCGCCAGGCTCAGGCGGAAGGCTTGCCGGTATTGCGCCAGCTGCACCCGCGCGGCATCCGCCTGGGCGGCGAAGCTCTTCTGCGTGCCAGCGGTCTTGCCGCTGTCCCACAGGTTCAGTATCCCGTTGATGCCGAAAGACCAGGAGTATCGCTTCTGGAAGCTGTTGCCCGTCTGCTGCCGGTAGCCGGCAGTGAGAGAGAATTGCGGCGCGCGGCGGTAGCCCCGCATCTGGTAGTCGTACACCGAGACCATATTCTCCAGCG
>CAZXPM010000063.1:0-4822 GCA_964643155.1 uncultured Planctomycetales bacterium
CAGTCATCATCCCCTCCGGCGAAAGCGCTAGCGGCTTCGGCTGGTGTCAAGGTGGCGAACTCCTGCCTCCAGGCGGCGAGCAGCACCTTCAGCGCGTCCTCGGCTCCCATCTCCGAGAGCACAAAGTCCCGCGTCTCGCCAGTGACCAGCACCAGCGCGTCCGCTACTTCCTCTCCGCCCTCGGCCAGCACCGCCAGCACGGCTTCCAGCGGCTGCATCGCCGCTAACCGTTCCCATCCCAGCCGGTCCACCAGCTCCGCCGCCAGCCGGATGAGTGCCAGCGCCTGGCGCAGGTTCAATGGGCGCACGCGCACAATCCGCCCGCATCGCAGGGCGACCGTTACCCCGCATCCAACCAGGGGCAGCTCAGCCAGCCGCTGTTTCAGTCTTCTCACCATAGCGCTCACGTCAAGCATCACGGACGGTTCTCCATTTGCGCCATCATTGCGCCGTAGAAACGTACATAGCCAAAGGGGGACGCCGGGTAGTTGTCGTCTGCCAGGCAGCGGCCAGCGAGCGGCACCGAGATGAGATCCTCCCCCTCCAGCGCCAGCAGGCCGGAGCCGTCCAGCTCCACCTTGCGCAGAACCAGGACGAGGAAGCTCTGGCCGCCCGGGTAGCGATGCAGAACTTCCATCGTGGCAGTCGCAGGCGCTTGCTCCACCAGCGGCACTTCGCGTCCGGCCGGGAAGTCCGCGGTGTAGTCCACGCGCAGAAGCTGCCCCGGCTGGATGCTGCCGTCAGCCAACAACGAGAAGCGCCCGTTGAGCCAGTCCTCCTGGTAGTCCACGCCCGCCGCATACGTGATGACGCCGTCAGCGCTCTTAACCGTGGGCGTGGTCGCGGGCAGGTGGCGCAGTTTCGTTGGCCGGTCGGCAAACAGCCGCAGGTAGTCGCGCACCGCGTGGTTGGACACGGCGAAGTAAGTGCTGGCGCCGTTGCCGGCAAAGAAAGAGAAAGCGGCAGGTGCTACCTCCTTAAGCTGGAGCTCAACACTCAGTGAGCGCCTGAGGGGAATGAGCTTCCGCGCGGTAAGTTCGCCGCCATCCGGCCGCTCCACCGCTATGCGCTCCACCAGCTTGTGCAGCCTGACCTCCGCCGCCAATCCCAGGTGCTGGTCGTTCAAGTAGACTTCCGACTCTCCCAGCGTCAACGCGTCATAACAGATAGGCATCGTGTCTCCTTAGCTCACTGGCGGGTTGAGTGTGATGGCGGTTGCCTCCACCGCGTGCACCGCCAATTCCGGATGGGCCGGCAGAAAAACCGGCCGGTCGCTTACGTCCCTTATGGCTATGTGGTCCAACGGTTCTTCGTTCTCCTCGCGGGGATAGCGGTAGCGTGGGATGCTGAATCCTGAACGCTCCGCCTGGCGCAGGACGGCAGTGAGCACCGTTGCCAGGCGCCGCGACACATGCGCTTCCGTCCCGCTGGCCACGCAATAGACCGTGAAGCGGGCACCGCTGAGCACTCCCCGGGGGTTCACCCTCGCTTCGCGCTCGCGGCCCCACACCACCCGGTAGCCGGGAAGTTGCAGCTCCTCGTACTCCGTGAAGGCGACCGGCCCGGCCGACATAAGTTGCTCGCCCAGCCAGAGATTCACGCTGTAGATGGTGTGCAGTATCATCCGATCATCCTCCGCGCCAGCACCAGCTTCAGCATCACCTGTCCATAGAGCACCGGAGCGCGTACCTTCATCACTTCCCACTCCGAGCCGTCAAACCACAACCGGCTGCCGCCCTCAACTTCAACCTGCGCTGGCATGATGAGGCGCTTCATGCCGTGCACTCCCCGGTGGCCGGCAACATCTCCGCGCAGGCCCTCTCCGCTCTTTGCGTCCAGGTCAAGCACGATGGGCCGCGGCTCAATCTTGGTATCGGTATAGGTTCCCTGCGGCGGCGCCCCGCCTTCGTAATCTCCCGGCGTGTACTCGTAGGTGCGGATGAACACGTCGGTTGTGCTGCCGCCGAGGTGCGCCACCAGCTCGCGAAATGCTCTTGAGAGTTCCGTGCCGCTCATCAGTGCGGGTAATCCTCCGGTGCGGGATGGGGCATGTCGTAGCCCGTGCTGAGTTCCTCAATCTCCCTCTCCAGCCGCTGGCTAATCTCGGTGAGGTCCACGCTCAGCCCCGAGAGATTGGCCTTCAGCGCCAGCCTTGCACGGGACGAACGCAGAATCTGCAGCAACTCGGCAAGCACCCCCTTGAGGTCAACCAGGTAGGTGTCCACCGTCACCCGCGCCTCCTCGGCGGGAGGCGTTGCCAGGGTGACTGTGCCGGCAACATAGTCAATCTCGTCCCCCGCCGCCGGTTCGTAAGGGACTCCATCTATGCTCACGGCGCAACTGCCCTCCAGCCAGTGGCCGACGCCGCTGTCGTACGAACCGGCCATGTTCGCCAGCCGCTTCAGCGTGATGCGCAGCAGCCCGGCACCGTCCAACTCGCTGCAATCAGCGCCGCGCGCCAGCAGATGGCTCGCAAGCTGTGGCGTCAACCGCCGGATGCGGTGCTTGAGCAGCAGCGCGCTGATCTCCGAGTCGCTGAACAGCGGCGTTTCCTCTTCGCGGTCGCCGAGGAAGGTGCGGATGTAATCGGTGTTCGTCTTCATGTTTCGCTCTCAGAATGAACCGGGGTCAATCCGGCGGGTGGAGTAGCCTTCGCGGATGAAGCGCTCTGCGGCCGCTGCGTCCATCTCCGCTTTGCCTCGCTCGAACCAGCAGCCCAGCAAGGGGCCGGTGTAGTTGCGGTTGGCGAGGGTTACTTCAAACAGCTCGCCGCCGGCGGAGGACGCTTCGCCTGACGGGAATTCTCTCTCCAACACGTCGCACGCGAGACGCAGGTAGCCGCAGAGACGCTTCGCTTCCATGGTGAGGTTACTGGTGGATGCCCTGCAAGCGGGCAGCCGAGCGGGGGTTGAACACGCCCAGTCCGACGTACCACTCAATGAGGGTGCGGTAGACGGGCGGGTTGGCGACCAGGCCGAGATCCTCCACCTGGATGCCGCCATTGGTCAGGCCGCAGACGAACTCCTCGGCGCCGAAGCGCACCGCGTAGATGCTGGAGCACTCGTCCTCCGCACCCACGGTTTCGTCAAAGCCAAGGATCTCGGCGTTGGCGTTGTCCTTGTCCACCACTTTGACGGGAACGCCGTCGTAGTAGGTGTGGACTTTGCCGGCGCGATCCATCTCCACCGTCACCAGCTCGGTTTCGCGGCCGAGCTGCACCAGTTTCCGGCGGTTGGCCTTGTTCATGTACAGCACGTCAGGGCCTCCCCAGACGGTGTCAATGAGCTGGTCAATGTACTCCAGCGTGAGCGCATCGCCGTTGCCAGAGCCGTCGTCAGCGGTGATGACCTGGCTGCCAGTGAGCCGCTTCTGCAGGCCGTCAAAGGAGTTCGCGTCCACCGCGGAGTCGCCTTCAAAGAAGGCTCGCGTGAACGCCAGCGCCAGCGACTTGACCTTGAGCCGCGTCTGCAGCGCGCGCTGGTCGTTGACCGAGCCCCGCACCTGCTGGAGGTAGCGGTCCACGTCCACCACTCCGCCGAAGATCACCAGCGACTCGCTCTCGTTGGTCACAGTGCCCGTGCTCTCAGTGTAGGCCGCGTTGATCGCGCGGAACTCCACGTCGGGCAGGGCCTCCTCCAGGTTGTACTTGTACGAGTTGCCCTGGACCTGGATGAAGGGCAGGTCCTGCAGCACCGGCGAGAACTCGCCGAAGGTCTCAATCACTCCCCGGCGAAGGTAATCCGTTTCAAGTTTGGCTGCTTCAGCCAGTGTTAGCGCCATTCAGTGGCCTCCTTTCAGTTCTGTGGTGTCTGTGCGCCGTAGCCCAGGCGCAGGAACTCGCGGGATGAGAGCTGGCTGTCTTCCGCTCCCGCCCGGGGAGCCTCCCGAGCTGCGGGGAACATCTGCGCCAGGCGCTTCTCAACTTCAGTGCGTACTAGACGCGCGAGCTGTTCCTCTTCTTCCGCTTCTCCCGCTTCTCCCGCCGGATCGTTCTGTTTCACAGGCTCGCTTTGCGCCCGGGCTTCCGGCACACTGCATTTCTCTTCAAGGTTCTCGTCAGTTATTGTGGGGTTGTCTTCCATTGGACTCTCCTATTGGTCGGATGCAGCCACTCCGTGCTCTGCCGCCAGCAGTTCGCGGCGCAGCCGGGTGAGCTTCTCCTGCTCCGTGAAGTGAAGGTCAGGCCCGTACACCAGCCGGGGCTCAGCTCCCACCGCTTCCCCCTCCGGCACCAACCCCAGCTTGGCTGCCGCCTCCAGCACGAGCTTCAGGAACTCCTCCACTTTCCCGCCTATCTCCCGGCGCTTGGCGCGAGCCGCATTGAGCAGCGGCTCGTAGAGAATGGACAGCGCGAAGCCGGACATCGCGCCGAGGCCGCTCACCTTGTCGGCATTCAGCATCACGACGCCGGTGAGATCCGTCAGCGCGCGCTTGAGCTCTTCAATATGCGACTGAACCGGCGCCAGGTCGCTGTCGTTCACCAGGTAGTCCAGTTGCGCGTTCTCTCCGATGACGCTGACAATCTGAGTGTCGTCCAGTTGGTCGTGCACCAGCCGGCCGTTGATGTTCTTGATAATGGCGTTCATCGTGCGCGAGATGTTGCGCGACCGCTGGGACAGCTTCCAGTTGATGTCGTCCAGGATGCGCGTCAGGTCCTCCAGCTCGCTGCGGCCGTACTTCTCGCCCAGGCGCGGGCGATTCATCACGTGCACCGCCGGGACACGGCCAAAGGGGTGCGGAATCTCTCCCGCCGGTTTGAAGACGAGCGGCGCAGGCCGAGAGCTGCCTCCAAGGCCGGGCAATCCAACTCTCGGTGCCGGCC
>CAZXPM010000063.1:4832-8631 GCA_964643155.1 uncultured Planctomycetales bacterium
ATCTTCAAAGAGCTTCACACAGTCGCTCCACAGTTCTTCGCGATGCACCAGCTTCTCGCCCGCATCGCCAACGAACTCAAACTCCTGGCGAAAGAACCGCACCGCGCGCACGTCCTCCGGCTCATGGCAGTAGTCAAACTCCTCCGCCGGCACGACGGCAAGCGTGAGTGGCATCTCCGCGCCTGGCGAGTGGTGCAGCTTCAACAGCACATCCCCAAACAGCAGGGCCTCACGCGCAACCGTGGTGAGCCGCTGGAGGAGCTGCGAACGGTTCAGGAAGCCCAGCAGGAACTTCTCGGACGCGGTAGCAGCGCCATCAGCCGCGATGGCTTTGGCTCCGGGCGAGAGGGCGACACCTGTCACCCGGTCAAAGCTGAAGGAGGCCAGCCGGTCAATGAGCATGCGGGCGTAATTCACGTAAATGGTGGGAGCGGTTACCGAGGGTGAGTACTGGTTCCAGCGGCTCCACAGCGGGCGCTGCCGGTATATTGCCCCCGTGTAGTAAGCCGCAAGAAAGCGCAGCTGCTCCCGGCGGAGCTGCCGCTTCTCCCGGGCCAGAGGCGTATCCAGGTATGAGCTGAAGCGGTGATTAGTGTCAACCTGCCTTGTTTTCCGCCAAGCGAGCAGCGCCATTCTTCGTGTTCTTCCTCCAGGCTGTTATGTTTTGGCCAGCGCACTTTACATTATAGCATACTTTCGGCAAGATAGTAGCACCCAATAGCAACCTATCTGCACTTTTCCTTGCCCCAGGCGGCGGGACGCCGCGTGCGTCGCATTTGACTAACCGCCGACTGCCGGTTAGTATGAAGCGCCCATGGACTTCGCTCTGCTACCCAAGCGGATTCTGGTCGTGGACGATGAAGACATCATCCGCGAGGTCATTGCCAGCAAGATCACCAAGTCACTAGGCTATGAGGTCTCCCAGGCCAACAACGGAAAGGACGCGCTTTCCGAGATAGACCGGGCCATGCCCGACTTGGTGGTCACCGACATCAAGATGCCCGAGATGAGCGGGATCGAGCTGCTCGGGGAGATCCGCAAGCGGCGGGCGTCAGTTCCGGTGATTATCCTCACTGGCTATGGAACGATGGATGATGCTATCGCAGCCATACGCCTGGGGGCTAAGAGCTTCATCAAGAAGCCCTTTGACATCAACCAGATAATCTCGCTCATTGAGAACATCTTCGTTGTGCATCAGGAAACTGCGGACGTCCAGGAAGTTGTGCCCTTCATCCGCAGCCAGAGCTTCACCATCCGCATTCCCAACAACTACATCTATCTCTCTAAAGTCATAAACTACGTTTTCGCCACCGTGCGCGACTGCTGGGAGCTGGACAGCAGCCGGCTGAACGACATCAAAGTAGCCCTCTACGAGGCGCTGCTGAATGCCTTTGAGCACGGCAACCTTGCGGTTGACAAAGAGGACAAGTCCAAATGCCTGATGATGGGGCACAACGAATACCGTAAGTACTTGCTGGAACGCATGGACGAGCCGGGCAACAGAAGCAAGTCCATCACTGTCTTCGTCTCCATCGACCCCATCCGGTCGGAGGTGCGGGTACTGGATGACGGAGCCGGCTTTGACCACAGCCGCTTTGACGAGGACCTTGACCCCGAGGCCTTCATGAAAACCTACGGCCGGGGCTTGTTTCTTATTAAGAGCTTGATGGACGAAGTGTCGTTCAACGATAGAGGAAACATGATCCGCTTCCTGAAGTACCGGCCGCGCACGGAAGTTGAGGCCCTGGATGCTGTAGGTGATTCCCCGGCGGCGGCAGACCCGGCTCCCCCGCCGGCTTAGCCACGGAAGAACAGGTAGAGCAACAAGAAGATGATGGCCGCCAGAATCGTGTTCAGCACTACCGTCAACGCACGGTCGTAGCGTGCCTCCGGAGCCACCTGGAAGACTCTCTCCGCAAAGCTCACGGCCATGTCGCGCTTCAACAGCGGCCGATGGCACTTGGAGCAGATGATGCTCTTGGGATGGTTGGCCGTTCCGCAGTCAATGCAGTAGATGACCGCTCCGCTGGCGGCCCCGCCCGCATCCTGCTCTGCCCCGGCGGCGTGGGGGCTAATGGACCTGTCTCCCGTTACCGGCGCAATCGGCACCCGGGCGTCCACCGCCAGCAGGTCGCGCTGGAACTCCCGCGCAGTGGAATAGCGCTCAGCCGGGTCCTTGTTCATAGCCCGCTCAATGACCTGCTCCATGGCCTCAGGAACGTCCTCAGCATAGAAGGAAGGGGGCGGCGCAGTCAGATTCACGACGTTGTACATGATCGTCGTGATATTCTCGCCGTCAAAGGGCTTGTGCCGCGTCAGCAGCTCGTAGAGCACCACTCCCAGCGAGAACAGGTCGGAACGCGGCGTAATCTCTTCGCCCTTGACCTGCTCCGGCGACATGTAGTTGGGAGTTCCCACGACGGTGCCGGTTCGGCTGATAGTGGCGTCGGTTAGTATGCGGGCGATGCCGAAGTCGGCGAGCTTGATCACTCCGTTGGGCAGCTTGACGATGTTCGCCGGCTTGATGTCTCGGTGGATGACGCCACCCCGGTGGCACGCATCCAGCCCCGCGAGCACCTGCACTCCAACATCAATCGCGTCTTCCACGCTGAAAGTCACGCCCATCGCCAGCAGGTCCTTGAGGTTCGGGCCGTCAAGGAACTCCATCGCGATGTACTCCTGGCCTTCAAAACTGCCGACCTCTCTGATCGCCACGACATTCTCGTGAGATATCGTGGTCAGCGCCGATGCTTCCTTCTGGAAACGGGCGAGCAGATCCCCCTGTTGCTGTTCATCCAGCGTCGTGTCAGGGAAGAAGACCTTCAGCGCGATAACGCTGCCGGAACGCTCGTCTCGCGCGCGATAGACCTTACCCATCGAGCCCTGCCCGATGAGGTCAACGATCTCGTAGTGTGCAATGCGTTCCGCCACCAGAAGCGATTATAGCCTAAGGGGGATTCGCGTTACGGTCCGGCAAGCAGCCGCCGCAAAGCCTCGTCTATCAGCTTTGCCGAAAGCTCAGGCTGCTCTTCCAGCGATTCCAGAACCCGCCGCAGCTCTTCAACTGGCACGTTCTCCGACATTAGCAGCACGAACAACCCGGAGTCCTCGTATTCTCCAAACAGCACTTGCCGCTCGCGGGTGAAGGAGCTGCTCTTCAGCTCCTTGCCGAATCCCTCGTTTCGCGTCTCAAAGAGCGAGATCAGCTGCGCGCGCGCCGGATTGACAATCTCTACATGGAAGATGAGGTTGTCTGTGAAGTAGAGCGGAGTAACCGTATGGATGCTGAAGCCCTGGGGCAAGTAGGCAGGAAGGACCGGCAAGTAGTCATCCGTTCGGAGTTCGCAACTGTCGGCCGGGGCAGCCTTCTCCCCGAGCTCCGGCGGAGCCTCCTGCGTTGCCGCCGCCCGGTTGCCCGCACCCATCCGCTTGCGCAAACGCCCCTGGAACAAGCGCAGCCGCCCCTTCTCCCGCTCGCCCATCCCTTGGGGAAAACCGACAATCGCGTACTCCTCCGGCACCACGAACATCTGGGGAGGCAATGGCTCGTGCAGCACCTTCACATCCGTCAGTTTCAGCACTACGGCCTCAGCCTGCTTGTCAAAGCCCAGCACAAGCTCCCGTGGCAAGAAGTCGGACGCGCTCACTACGAGCTTCACCGGGCTTCCGGGCTGCCCCGAGTTGAAGATGTAGACTTCTGACCCGTCAGCCACGGATTCCCGCATCTGCGCTTTGCCCTGGCGGATGGGCCCTGCAGCCAGCACCCCCATCATTCTGAACACGGGCACCAGCTGGTGCC
>CAZXPM010000064.1:0-1357 GCA_964643155.1 uncultured Planctomycetales bacterium
GGCGCGCTGGTCCTACTCGTCGGCCTGACGGAGCTGATAGGAGGGGCAACCCGCCTGCGTTGGGCTGCGTGGGCGATAGTCGGCATAATTGCTGCCTTCGTGATTGTGCTCGCGTGTTGTGTTTACGTGCACTGGAATTCGCCACGAAAGTCTCCCCCATCATCGCCGACGAGCTGAATCAAATGAAGGAGGTTATGAGTGGGAGGTGAGATGGCATGTCAAGATATGGAAATCCTAGAGATGGGGTCGACCTTACTAGCTCCACCGGGCGACCGATCGGTTTCACATTGTATATTCCTGAAGTAAAGGGACTCCGCTCCTCTACCAGACTGCTTGCCTCTGATGCTTGGGACGCGCTCGGACAGCACGCCAGAAGGGTCATTGCTGACCAGAAAGTGAGGGAAACCGCTAACGCATTCCTAAGACAGTCGCAGGGCCTCTATAAGGCAGCCCTGTCAGTCGAGATGGCCATTCAGCCCCTCTTGTACTACTACTCGTTCTTGGACCTTGCGAAGGCTGCAATACTGCTCAAGTATCCGGAAGATGCGATTGAGAATGCTATTCACGGTATGCAGGAGCCAGCTAAGCCGCTGAAGGTCAGGAAGAGGTTTGCTCTTGGTAACGTCGTTGTATCGGACCAGGCCAAGAAGAACGAGAACAAGAAGAAGACACAGAAGATACACGTGCTAAATAGGCTGTGTGAAGCACTAGGCTATAAGCCATTCTGCAACGGAAAGAGGTTCAGCGTGAGGGACATGCTATCGCAGGTCCCTTCCATCCACCGCGCTTATTGTGAATCTATGACCGAGAGGGAGCGCATCTTGGCCATCCATAGGCCGTCCTTTCTTCGGTCAGAATCTGAGAAAACCCTCTGGGCTCGCCTCCTCCTGAACAAGTACCTCGACGTCAGTGAGCTTACTCACAGGAAGAGGTTTAACGAGTGTTTTCACCGGACAGATGCTCCAGGCGATTTAGCTGGTTTCCGGTGCTTTGAGTCCAATAAAGTATACCGCTTCAAACGCTCCGCAATTGAGGTTCTGCCTCAAATCACTAAGGACCTGCGTTCGGCGGGGCTACGGTGTATGCTAACAAGAGCAGGGTACCATTACTACGCAGCATCTCACAAGCCGAAGAAGCTGGTTCCGCAAGTTGTGGCCACATATGTCGCGCTCTTCTACTTCTCCGGACTAGCAAGGTACAGCCCGGAGGCACTAGAAGCATTGCTGCAAGGCAAAGAGGGATGGGCCATCCGCGAGTTGCTTTCCACCGAAACACAGCAGTGGCCCTACTTGCTCGCGAGCGAGGTTCTTCAGAGAGAAGTCGTTAGGCCGTATGCTCAGATTGAGTAGCCCCCCTC
>CAZXPM010000064.1:1367-2319 GCA_964643155.1 uncultured Planctomycetales bacterium
TCATTAATGTGCCGGCATACTGTTATAGTATTGAGCGTTTCCTCCTGGCCCTTGTTTCGTCCGTATGTCCATCTTACCACGAGCCCTAAATAGTCAAGCGGCACGCCTGCGTCTGCTTTCTCGGCAGACTGGCATAGTGGAACTGGTCTCACGACATTAGCTTTCATACTCGTACTCCTGTTATAGCAATCCTGTGTTTCATAGTAGATGTATTCTACCGTCAGAGGCTCGCTTCTCACCCCCACATTAAGGACTTTCTCCTAATGGTATCCAAGGGAGCTTCCAGAATCGGAAGCTACAACCCCCAGCCGATCCCCAGCGCAATCCAGCGCGAGGACGATGAGCGGCGTGAGGATGAGGCCGGGGAGGAGGTTGGCGACGCGGGCCCTGGTGGCACCCAGCAGGCCCAGGCCGACGACAATCAGCATGAACCCGCCGCACGCCGAGATCTCCGCCACCATCCCGTCGGTCAGCACCGGCGACAGCGTCCCGGCCTGGTAGGCTGTGTTTGCGGTTGTCCGCAGTTGGCGCGTGTTAGAATCAGCATATGGAAACTGCCTTTCATGCAACAACCATCTGCGCGGTGCGGCGGGGCGGGAAGTGCGCCATCGCCGGCGACGGGCAGATTACCTTCGGCGACCAGATACTCAAGGCCGAGGCCAAGAAGATACGGCGGCTGGCGGAGGGCAAGGTGCTGGCGGGGTTCGCCGGCTCGGTGGCCGACGCGCTCACGCTGTTTGAGCGCTTTGAGGCCAAGCTCAAAGAATACAGGGACCTGCGGCGCGCCGCGGTGGAGCTGGCGAAGGAATGGCGGATGGACAAGTACCTGCGGCGGCTGGAAGCGCTGCTGCTCGCCTGCGACCGCGAAACCACGCTGCTGATTTCGGGCAACGGCGAGGTGATTGAGCCGGACGAGGACTTCTGCGCCATCGGCAGCGGCGCGGGTTACGCC
>CAZXPM010000064.1:2329-2784 GCA_964643155.1 uncultured Planctomycetales bacterium
GCGGCCAAGGCGCTGGGGGACAACGCCAAGCTGTCGGCGGAGGAGATTGCGCGGCGGGCGATGGAGATAACCGCCGGCATCTGCGTTTATACCAACAACTTCATCACGGTGGAGACACTGTAAGCCGCCCCGCGAAGCGCGGGGGTCAGTCCACGTAGAGGGTGTCGGTGTCGCCGGGGGTGAGGAACTTCTGGCGGCCGAGGTAGCGCTGCAAGGGCTCCGGCACCGCCACATTCCCATTCTCCAGCTGGTAATTCTCCAGTATGGCTATCATCATGCGCGGCAGCGCCAGCCCGGAGGCGTTGAGCATATGCACGAACTCCGGCCGCCCGCCTTCTTCGCGCCGGAAGCGGATGTTGGCGCGGCGGGACTGGAAATCCAGGGTGTTGGACGCGGAACTGACTTCCAGCCAGTCGTCGGCGGCGGGCGCGTAAACCTCCAGGTCGTAGGTCTTG
>CAZXPM010000064.1:2794-5080 GCA_964643155.1 uncultured Planctomycetales bacterium
CCATATCGCCGGTCGGCAGCAGTGTGCGCCGGTAGGGCAGCTCCAGCGCCTCCAGGATGTGCTCCGCCTCCTCGGTCATCGTCTCCAGGAACCGGTAGCTCTGTTCCGGCTCGCAGATAACCACCAGCTCCACCTTCTCAAACTGGTGCACCCGCATGAGGCCGCGCGCTTCGCGGCCGTAGCTTCCCGCCTCCACCCGCCAGCAGGGCGAGTAAGCCGCGAACTTGAACGGCAGCTTGCCCGCGGGGAGGATGGTGTCGCGGTAGTAGTTGCACACGGGCACTTCGGCGGTGGGGATCAGGTAGAAGTCGGGATCGCCCGCAGTGCTGTGCTCCACCTGCTCCAGCGGCACATAGACATGGTACATCTCTTCCTTGAACTTGGGCAGCTGTCCGGTGCCAAAGGGCGCGTCGGGCTTGACCAGGAACGGCGGGCGGATTTCGGTATAGCCGTGGCGCTGGAGGTGCTGGTCCAGCATGAAGTTGATAAGCGCGCGCTGAAGCTGGGCGCCGCGCCCGGTGTAGAACTGGAAGCCGGAGCCGGACACCCGCGCGGCGGCGCTGAAGTCCACCAGCTTAAGGCTGCCGGCGAGCTCCACGTGGTCTTTGATTTCAAAGTTGAAGACGCGCGGCGTGCCCCATTCCTTTTCCACCCGCTTGGCCAGCGCGCCGCCCACGGGCACGGAGTCGTCCGGCAGGTTCGGCAGCGTGGCCAGCAGTTTCGTGCGCTCGTCCTGGATTGTGCTGAAGCGCGCCTCCACAATGGCGATGCTCTCGTTGACCTTCTTGACGTACTCCTTCTTTTCCTCGGCGATTTCCTTTTCGCCGGCTTTCAGGTGGCGGCCGATCTCCTTGCTGACGGTGTTGCGCTTCTCGCGCAGCCCGTCCAGCTCCACCTGCACGCTGCGCTCTTCCGCGTCCAGCTTGAGGATGTGGTCCACCACTTCGGCGTATTCATCGCCGCGCGTGGCCAGCCTGCGCTTGATCTCGCCCGGAGTGTCGCGCAGGAGCCTTCTATCCAGCATTGAGGTATCCCAGGATGTCGCCCTCGTGCACCGCGCCTTCGCTTACGACGACGGATTCCAGCACGCCGCCCGTCTCGGCGTCAACGACCACCGTGGCCTTGTCGGCCTCCACTTCGTAGAGTTCCTGCCCCGGCAGCACCCGCTCCCCCACCCTGGCGAGCCAGACGCCGAAATGGATCTCTTCGCTCTTCATACCCAGTGGCGGCAGTTTGATGGGGATGATGGACATAGGCAGCTCCGATAGCCCGCGCTTAGCTCGGCGACCCGGAGGCGTCGCGCTCGGCCACCAGCCGGCGGATGTTCTCGGCGATGGCGGCGGTGGGCGTACCCGGCCCCATCACCGCGGACACGCCGGCGTCCAGCAGCGGCTGCACATCGTCCTCGGGGATGATGCCGCCGGCCAGGACGATGATGTCTTCCGCGCCGCGCTCGCGCAGCATGTTGCAGACCTTGGGAATGAGCGCCATATGCGCGCCGGAGAGGATGGAGAGCGCGCACACGTCGGCGTCTTCCTGCAGGCAGGTGTTGACGATGTCCTCCGGCGTCTGGTGCAGTCCGGTGTAGATGACTTCCATTCCCGCGTCACGCAGGGCGCGCGCGATTACCCGCGCGCCGCGGTCGTGCCCGTCCAGGCCGGGCTTGGCGACCACCACGCGGATGACGCGGGCGGACTTGACCTTCTCAGTCGCCTCGTTGCTCATGGTAGTTGCGTATTATAACAGGACTAGTTGCGAGGGGCGAGTGGGACGGGCGCTGTGTTAGACTCATCGCATCATGGCGGGCTTTGGCGAACGGGTGCTTTCTCTCACGCAGGAACTGGTGCGCTGTCCGTCCACCAGCGCGGCCGGGCAGCGCGAGATTGCCAGGCTAGCCCACGGCTACCTTGCGGACTTCCCCTACTTCAGAGAGCATCCGGCCAAGCTGGAAATTCTCCGCGCGGGCGAGGGCGAGGGGGAGCTGCACTCGGTGCTGGCGCTTTACGGGGGCGACGGGAGCACGGAGGAGGCGCTGCTGCTCTGCGGCCACCTGGACACGGTGGGCGTGGAACCGTACCAGGCGCTTCCCGGCGCGGATGAGTCGTTGCCGTTTGACCCCGAGCGGCTGCCGGAGGCGCTAACCAGGGCCTTTCCCGAAGACGAGGAACTGAATGCCGATCTCGCCAGCGGCGAGTGGATGTGCGGGCGCGGCGCCTTTGACATGAAGGGCGGATGCGCCGTGGCGGTGGAGCTGCTGCGGCTGCTGATTGACGCGCTGTTCCCGTG
>CAZXPM010000064.1:5090-5838 GCA_964643155.1 uncultured Planctomycetales bacterium
GCGCTACCGCGCCTGAGCGCGCTGGCGCAAACCGGCTGGCGCTTCAGGCTCGCGGACTGCCTGGATTACACCGCGCCGCAGTATCCCGGGGACGGCCACGCCTATATCTACACCGGCACCATCGGGAAGCTGCTCGTTGGCGTGAGCGTGTTCGGCACCGAGACCCATGCGGGCGCGCCGTTTGAGGGGATGAACGCGGCGGCTGTGCTGGGCGCCATTACGGCGCACCTGGACTGCAACCACAAGCTCACCCAGCACGTGAAGGGCGAGTTTACACCGCCGCCGGCGGCGCTATGGGCCGACGGGCGGCAGGCGGAATACAGCGTGACCACTCCGCCGGCGGGCAGCGCTTACTTCAACGTGTTCTTCCTGCACAACACCCACCGCGAGTACTTCCGCGACATAGTGAACGAGGTGCGGCGCGCCTGCCGGCTGCATTATGCGGCGCTGCGGCGGCGCTACCGGCGGATGACGGCGAAATGCGACTTAGAGCTGGCGCAGCGGTTGCAGCGGCCGGAGGTCATTTCGTTCAAGCAACTGGTGGCGCGGGTGGCGGAACGGCTGAGCCCGGAAGAGCTGGCGGAGCTGATGGCGCCGCGCGAGGGCGAGGAGGAGCCACGCCAGGCGGGATTGGCGGCGGTGGCGCGGCTGGCGGAGACGCTGGAGCTGACACGGCCCACGGTGGTGGTGAGCGTGCTGCCGCCGTACTACCAGTGTCGCCCACATTACTATTGTCCACTTGATTCTT
>CAZXPM010000064.1:5848-8613 GCA_964643155.1 uncultured Planctomycetales bacterium
CCGTACTACCAGTCCTACGCCCTGGCGCTGGACGCGGACGAGCAGGCCACTTACCGGGCAGTGCGGGAGCTGGCGCGGGACCGGCGCGGGAGCACCGGGCGCAGGCTGAAGACGCGGCACTTCTACCCCTACATCTCGGATCTGAGCTTCCTGCGCCTGCCGGGCGAGGGGAAGGTCACGCCGCTGCGGGAGAACTGCCCGGCCGGCGACCTGGGGCTGCCGCGCACGGAGCTGCGGCTGCGGATGCCTGTAATCAACCTCGGACCGTGGGGGAAGGCGGCGCACCGGGTGACGGAGCGGGTGCACCTGCCGCATCTCCTGGAGGACCTGCCGCGCATGCAGCTCGCCTTGCTGCGCAAGCTCAGCGGCGCAGACCTGCCCGACCCCGACTGACCGGCGGGGCATGGCCATGGAAGACCACCGCGAAGACACTTTCTTCGGGCGCTGCCCCAACTGCGGCAAGTTCACCCTCATCCAGCACAACCTCTGCACCCGCTGCGGCTTCTCGCTGGCGTGGGATCCCTACCCGCCGCCGGGCGAGAAGCCCTTCCCGCTGCCGCATATGCTGGTGCGGGTGGCGGCCTTTCTCGGCGCGCTGGCGTTTGTGCTGTACTTCACGCTTTACACCTTCAGCACCTTTGAGGGTTACTCGCGGGAGACCATTGCGCAACTGGAGCAGACGGGGCTGGTGGCGGCGCCGATGCCGGTGAACGGCCCGCCGGATGTGGTGAAGCGCGTCAAGCTTGCGCTGACGCTGCTGCACAACCGCGCGCCGCACTACTACGACCGGGTTGCGGCCCAGGTTATTTCCATCAGCTTCGCGCCGGAGGGAAGGCTCGTGTCTGAGGGCAGAACGCTGCGGCTCACCGGCGTGGCAGCCTATACCGACACGACGAGCGGGCGGGTGAGCCTGCGGATCCCGGCGGCCTACCTCACCGGCCCGGGAGAGCTGTACGACCGCGACATTTTCTATCTGGCGGGAGTGCTGGTGCACGAGATGCGCCACCGCGAACTGGCGCAGGCTGGCCTGAACGTGGGCGGCGCGGCGGAAGAGTACGAGTGTGAGAGCACTGCTTACCAGATGCTGAAAGGAATCGGTGCGCCGCGCGCACTGTTGCGGAGCCTGGAGCAGTTCCTGCAGAATCCACACCATCCGCGCTACCGGGCGTGGGAGCGGTTCTACGGGCAAATGGAGCAGTAGCGTCAGCCGGAAAGAGCCTCAAAGCGGCCACGGACTCCAGTGGAGTCCTGCCAGCGGCGCCGGGCGGCAATCACCGCGCGGTAGAGGAAGGGCTTGAGCTCAGGCGCAATCGCCAGGTCCTCGCGCAGGAAAGCCTCCGCCAGCAACTGGGCGTAAAGCGCGCCGCCGCGCGCATCCTGCGGCGCAGCCCAGGCGCAGAAATCCCTGACCTCCACCAGCTCAATGGACAGCGCAAAAGGCTCAATCTCCGCCCCGCTCCAGCCGTCACGCAGCAAGGCAGCGGCGCAGAGGTAGGGCCAGAGCGAGCCTTGCTCCATCCGGCGGGAGGCTTCGCGCACCGCGCTCACGTAGGCGACACGGGAGATACCGTCCTCCAGGCTCCCGACACCCTGAGTAAGCCACTCGTGGGCGGCAATACTGAGGGCGTCGCAGAGCGAGCCGGGGGAGATGTTATTGCGCAGGGCGTGGTTGACTGCGCGGTGCAGGTCCCCGTTGAGGATGGAGTCGGCCAGCGCGGTGGCTTCGGCCAGGGTGAGCACCCGCCTGCCCCCGCGCAGCGTGCGGGGCTCCACATCCGCCTCTTCAGCCCATCGCTCCAGCTCCAGCACTTGCGCCGAGTCAAAGCCGCCGCCGAGATAGTGGACGAAGGGGCGCAGCACGCCGAACGCCACTTCCCACTTGAGCTTCTCCGCGATAGTGATGAGATGGGTTCCCAGCAGCAGCTTGTGGCCGTCCAGCGCGTAATCGCGGGCGCCCGCCTTCAGCAGCGCTTCCACTGCCGCGCTGCGGCCTTCCGGCAGTTTGAGCAGCGCGTCCAGCGCGCCATCGGCCCTGGGTGTTTCCCCGGCCAGCAGGGAAGCAAGCAACAGCTCTGCCAGCCCCTCCCGGCCCGCCGCCTCCACCGGCTCAGGAGCAGGCGCTTCGCAGCCGGCCACTTCAACCATTTCCTCCGCCAGCAGCACCGCCGCGATGACCAGCGCCGTTGCAGCCTCGCGGGGCGAAAGGCGTATGGAGATGGTGTGCGCGGCCGCCGCGCCGATCAACCCCTGGGGCCGGTGGCCGGCAAAGCACTCGTAGGCGAAGGAGCGGGAGCCGATGCGGGCGAGAATGCCGAACAGCTCGTCGGGTTCCAGGCCCCCGGCATAGGAGCGGGCAATGGCCTCCACGGTCTCGCCGGCGCGTCCTTCATCCACGAGAGCAGCGAGGTCGCGGTAGAGCTTCTGCGCAGCGGTGGAAATGAACATCGTGCTCATTCTAGCAAAGCGCCAAAGCGGCGGGATGGGTGGACGGCGGCGGGAGTTGGGAACACCCGCCGCCGTCCTATCTGGGGAGAGGGGGGTAGCTAGTTGATGGCAACGGGCTCGCTTGGCTCCGCCACATTGCCGAACCCGTCCACCGCCACCACGCGGTACCAGGCCGATTCCCCGGGCAGCACCGGCAGCGTGTAGACGGGAAATGCGCCTGCGCGCACGCCTTCCGACCGCAGGACTTCGGCGAAATCCACAAAGGGCCCCTCAGGCGCAGGGGCGGTTTGAACCACATAACGGGCGACGCTGGAGTAGAG
>CAZXPM010000065.1:0-6533 GCA_964643155.1 uncultured Planctomycetales bacterium
GCGGTAGAGGAGCCGCTTCTGGCCGCAATGCCGGAAGTGCCGGAGGAAGAAGTGTCCATCAAGGTGCCAGAGGTCTTCGCGGGGGTTCCCAAGGACGAGCTGCTGAAGCTGGCCGAGACCCCGGGAGAAGCCGTGCTGACGGTGGACGAACAGGGCGCAACTCTGAGTGAAGAGGTCAAAGCCCCCGCTTCTGAACCGGTGGAGGAAGTCCAGGAGGAGACCGTCCCGCCCAAGTTCGCCTGGGTTCCTTCCGACGAAAAGCGCAGGCGCGATCGGGAGGAGGGACGCGGCTGGGGCGAAAAGCCCCACCCCTGGGATGTGGGCAAGGACCGTATGGAGCCCATGCTGCCGGCCAGGCCCTTCCTGGAAGCCTCGCCGTTCGAGCGCGAGCGCATTACCTTTGAGTGCGTGGACGCCCCCATCACCAAGGCGATTGCGCTGATGGTGTCGTCAACGCCTTTCAACGTCATTGTTGACGCCGGCGAAGCCGACACCATGGTCACGCTGTCGTTCAAGGACATGCCGCTTATGCAGGCTCTGGACACGGTTACCGCCGCCAACGGTCTTCTCTACACCATACGCAATGACACCATTATTGTCGGTACACGCGAGAACATCGGCCGCCGCCTTGGAGGATACATAACCAGGACGTTCAAACTTGACTACGCTGACGCCGAATCGGTTAAGCAGGTCCTGGTTGACAACGGGCTGGTAGAAGAGAGCAACATTGGCGTGTACAACGGAGAGAAGGAAGACCTGGGCTACAAGACTGGCGGGACGTTCCTGTCGGAAGGCGAAGGCGGTGTGAACGCGGGCGACATCCGTGAGATTACCAGCCTGCTCTCCACCGCCCGGTCCAACACTCTGGTGATCACCGAGACGCCCGAGAGGATGGAGGTGGTTTCGCGGGTCATAGAGGAGATTGACCACAGGCCGAAAATGGTGACGCTGGAGACCTCCATCGTTGAGCTTACCGAGGACGGCGTGCGGAACATCGGCTTTGAGATACCCGACTCGACCGAGATACCGATAAACGAAGGGCCGGGCGCCTCTACATCCGGCATCCCGCTGGGTGCCTGGGTGCAGACGCTTTACCGCGACCCCATGAGCATTGCGGCCCTGTTGAATCACCAGATAGAACAGGGCAATGCCCGCATTCTCTCGCGCCCGAACCTCAGCTCCGTGGACGGGCGGCAAGCCATCTACTTCGCGGGCCGGCTAATACCTTACATCACGCGCCCCGCGGTGGAGACCGGCACTACCTTCACGCCGCCGGAAGTGGAGTTCCAGGCCATCGGCATTGTGCTCTCATTCAAGCCGAGGGTGGACCGCGATGGCTCCATAACCATTGAGGTCAACCCCTCCGTGTCCACGCTCTTGCGGTTCGTGGAGCTCGGCCAGGGCACAGTCGCGCCCGAATCGCAGACGCGGCAGGTTACGGCGACCGTGCGCGTCCGCAATCGGGAGACCTTTGTGATAGCGGGACTGCTTTCCGAGGAGGAGCGCGAGAATCTGCGCAAGGTGCCGCTGCTGGGCGAGATTCCGCTCTTCGGCGAGCTGTTTACGCGGCGCGACACATCCAAGGTGCGCACCGAGATCATGGTGTTTGTGACTCCGGTGTTGCACGACTAAGGAGAAAACGCGATGCGTGTTCTGACGAGGTACGCTGCTTGCGCGCTGCTGGTGCTGGTGCTCGGCGCAGCGCCTGCACGGGCGGTTTCATACTGCGGAGACATATACATGGGCTTCAGCCTGGGCTCCCAGCTGACCGGGATGATGGGGGGCGCGGGCGAGTTCAGCGAGCTGGCCCAGCAGATGGCCATCCCGTTCAAGGGCAAGGTGGCCTACCGCGACGGGCTGTTCCGCATTGACCTGGACCTGCCGGCGCTGGCGGGCCAGGAGCAAGGTGGGGAGGGCCAGCGCTTCCAGGTGCTCACGCTGCTGGTGGATAACGGCCAGTCCCGGTTCACCCTGCTCAACCATGAGCAGCGCCACGCCTACCGGCTGAATGTTCCGCCGGAATACCAGGAGCTGCTGGGGCCGCGCGACCCGATGGAGGCGTTGACCAGCAAGGAGTTCCTCCAGGCGCTGAGCGAGGGCGGCGTGCGGATTCACCGCACAAGGCGGCTCAAGGGCCGCAACTTCAGCGGCCTTGAGACGCAGGGCATGGAAATGACCTTCAGCGTGGAACTGCCTGAAGAAGACCTGGCGGAGATGCGGGCGTCCGGCTTTGATTTCGCGCCCGTGTTCACCCTGCGCTATTACCTCGAAAAGGAGAGCCAGTTCCCGTTGAACTACGAACTGGAGTCGCAACTGGTGAACTTCTCCTTTGAAGTCATAAACATCAGCCTGGACCCGTTGCCGGACGTGATGTTCCGCATCCCGGACTACTATGTGACGGAGGAGTACTCCGTGTCCGACCTTGAGCGGCTGCTGAACGCCCTGGCGAAAGACCTGCTGGGGCAGACCGGCCCGGTGGAGCTTCCGGCGGAAGTCACGGAGGAGCTTGAGCGGATTGCCGCGCCTGCGGCGGACGGGAGGCCCAGTTCCATAGGGTAACAAGACCGTCACCGGAGCGACCGGTGAAGCTGTGAGTGGCCTCACATGAGGGCGGGGTTTCCCCCGCCCTTTCTGCGCCATGTGCTAGAATGTGAGTTTCAATACTGACAAGGAGCAGTGGATGTTTCGAACCGGAATTACATTAACCCTTGCGTTGCTGTTGGCCGTGATTGTTGCCTCCTGCACGATCACGCCGGACACCTACATCCTGGCGACCGCCGACGGCATCAAGGTGACCCTGAGCGATATTGAAGACCACCCGAACTTCAAGATGATGGTGGAGGAGATGGTCGTGCGCAAGATTGCGGCGCAGAAGGCTCGCGAGGCCGGAATCCACGTGGACGAGGCCGAAGTCCAGGAGCGGATGGACGAAATCAAGGAGCAGATCGGCCCGGGGGAAGCCTGGGAGAACTACCTGCGCATGAACGGCATGACCGAGGAGATGGCCACCGAGCAGATCCGCGCCCACCTGGAGATGTTGAACTACCTCAAGTCCAAGGTGGAGGTCAACGAGGACGAAGTCAAGGCCGCCTTTGACCAGAACCCCGACTTCTACCGCGAGCAATACGCCCAGGAAAACAACCTGACGGCCGACGAGGCCGAGTATCTCACCTACGAAGACCTCAAGGACTACTTGACTGACCAGTACGTCATGAACCAGGCCTACCGCGACTTCCCCGGCTTCATTGAGAAGATAAAGGATGAGGCCGATATCAAGTACCTGTGGATGACGCCGGAAATGAGGGCGCTGCTGGAAACGAAGACTCCTGAGGTGCAGGGTCCCGAGGGTGAGGAAGAGGTTCAGGAAGACGGCTCCGGCGAGGAGCTTGAAGCGCCTGCGGCTGAGGGCGAGACCGAAACCGCCGCGGAGGAACCGGCTGACGGTGAAGAAGTAGCTGACGAATCCGCGCAGGACGGTGCCGAAGCTGAAGGCGAGGCCGAAGCCGGCGATGGCGAACCGGAGGCTGAAGGCGGAGAAGCGGAAGCTACCGCCCCGCAACAAAACTAAGCCCGGCAGGGAAGCTGCCGCGCTGGACTTAGCGCCACGGGCAAGCCTGTGGGCTGCTGCTTGGCCGCTCCGCGTTGACGGCGCCCCGCTGAGGGAGGACTATGATGACATCACGTCAGAAGCGTGAATTACTGATACTTGCGATCGTGATTGTGGTAGCCCTTGCCGCCGGCATGGCGTACCGCCAGCTGGTTAGCGGTGGCGGGACGGCCAGCTCTGCCGCCGCTGGCGCGCGCAAGGCATCCCCTGCGGATGTGGTGGCACGGGTGAACGGTGAGGAGATAAAGCGGGAGCTGCTGGAGAAGTACTACAGGGTTACCGTCTGGCTCCATCAGCTTGACCCCGAGGCCGTTCCTGAAGCTATGCGGCAGCGCCTGATCGGGCGCACCCTGGAGCAGATAATAGAGGAGCGGGTGCTGGCCTCGGCTGCCGCCAGCCGGGGGGTGGAGATCACGCCGGAGCAGGTTGACGAGATGGTGGAGGAGGCCAAGAGGAACTTTGAGACGGATGAAGAATTCGCCCGGAGCCTGAAGGACGACCTCGGCCTGACGGTTGACGAGCTGAAAGAGATGCTCCACTATCAGCGCATGGCCGAAGACGTGCGGCGGACTTTCACAGAAGGGATTGAGGTGGACGAAAGCGAGATTGACCGGCAGTTGAAGGACTACGAGGAGATACTGAAAGAGCACCCCGGCGGGGAAGTGGAAATGCCCAGCCGGGAAGAGGTGAAGCAGGACCTGCTCCTCAGCAAGGCGGATGGCCTGTATCAGGAGTGGCTCACCGGGCTGGTTGCCACCGCCGACGTGGAGATCCTGGATATGTCGCTGGTGGAACAGGCGCAACCCCAGATGCCCCCGGGGCATCCGCCGATGGGTATGCCGGAAATGCCGGAAGGCCACCCGCCGGTGGAGCCTCCGGCGGAAGGTGAAAGCGGCACCGGCGCGTGAGCCGGTTCACAATCTTCCTGTGCCCGCATTTCATTTGGCGCGCCCGTTGGGTGTATAATCCCACGCGTTAAGTCTCTGTTCCTTCGCAAACTCCGGTAAATGGGGGTAACAATGTCTGACAAGTGGGTCTACTCGTTCGCTGAAGCTGACGGCGCCGACAAGGATCTGTTCGGCGGCAAGGGGGCGAATCTCGCCACCATGACCGCGCTGGGATTACCGGTTCCGCCCGGCTTCACTCTAACCACCGCAGCATGCCTGCGCTACTTTGACGACGGCGGCAAGCTGGCCGACGAGATTAAGAGCGGCGTGCGAGAGCAGGTCGCAGTGCTGGAGACCTCGCTGGGCAAGACCTTCGGGGATTCCGCGCAGCCGCTGCTGGTGTCAGTGCGCTCGGGCGCCAAGTTCTCCATGCCCGGCATGATGGACACCATCCTCAACCTCGGGCTTAACGACGAAACGGTTGAGGGGCTGGCCAGGCTGACCTCCAACCGCCGGTTCGCCCTGGATTCATACCGCCGCTTCATCCAGACGTTCGGCGAAGTGGTGCTGGGCATCCCGCTGGAGGAGTTTGAGGAACTCCTGGTGGCGATCCGGGAGAAAGCCGGCGTTAAGTACGACTACGAGATCTCAGCCGAAGTGCTGGCGAAACTGGTGGAGCAATACAAGGAGGTGGTGAAGAAGCACACCGGCTCGGGCCTTCCCCAGGACCCGATGGAGCAGCTGTATATGGCTATCTCTGCGGTGTTCGGCTCGTGGAATACCCCCCGCGCCATCACCTACCGCCGGCTTAACCACATTCCGGACGACCTCGGCACCGCCTGCAACGTGCAGGCCATGGTCTTCGGCAATATGGGCGACCGCAGCGGCACCGGCGTGGCCTTTTCCCGCAACCCGAGCACGGGCGAGAAGAAGATATACGGCGAGTTCCTGGTCAACGCCCAGGGAGAAGACGTGGTCGCCGGCATCCGCACTCCCCAGGATATCCAGTCGCTGCGTGATGTTATGCCGGAGCAGGCGGAAGAGCTGTTCGCCATCATTGAGCGCCTGGACCGGCACTTCAAAGACATGCAGGATATTGAGTTCACGATTGAGGAGGGCAAGCTTTACATCCTGCAGACCCGCAACGGCAAGCGCACCGGCGCGGCCGCGCTGCGCATCGCAGTGGAGTCCTGCGAGGACGGATACTACGACCAGGAAGAGGCTCTCATGCGGGTGGACCCGCCGGCGCTGGACCAGTTGCTGCACAAGCAGGTTGACCCCGAGGCCGAGGCCAGGCCGATAGCCAGGGGCCTGAACGCCAGCCCCGGCGCGGCGGTGGGCCAGATAGTGCTGGACCCCGATACCGCGGTGGAGCTGGCGGCCAAGGGCGAGAAGCTCATTCTCGTCCGCAGCGAAACCACCCCTGACGATATTCACGGGCTGAACGTGAGCGAAGGCGTGCTTACCGCGCGCGGCGGCATGACCAGCCATGCGGCGGTGGTCGCCCGCGGCATGGGCAAGCCCTGCGTGGCCGGGTGCTCGGAGCTGTCCATTGACGAGAAGACCGGCGCAGTGACCTTCAAGGGCCACGACGGCGTGCTGAAGGCCGGCGACTGGATGACCATTGACGGAACCACCGGTGCAGTCTACACGGGCAAGCTCCCGCTGGTTGACCCCCAGATCGGCGACAGCTTTGCCAAGTTCCTCGGCTGGGCCGACGCGGTCCGCCGCCTGGGGGTGCGCACCAACGCCGACAACCCGGTGGACACCAGGCGCGCCTACGAGTTCGGCGCCGAAGGCATCGGCCTGTGCCGCACCGAGCACATGTTCATGGAGCAGGAGCGCCTGCCCCATGTGCGCGCGATGATCCTGGCGGAGACCGAGGAGGAGCGCCGGCAGCACCTGGACAGGATCAAACAGTTCCAGAAGGAGGACTTCGTCGGCATCTTCCGCGAGATGCACGGGCACCCGGTGACCATCCGCTTGCTGGATCCGCCGCTGCATGAGTTCCTGCCCCACGACGAGGAGGAGATCAAGGA
>CAZXPM010000065.1:6543-7696 GCA_964643155.1 uncultured Planctomycetales bacterium
TCTCGGTGAAGAGCGATGTCACCGAGGCCGAGCTGCAGAAGCTGATGGCGCGGGTGCTGAGCCTGCATGAGTCCAACCCGATGCTGGGCTTCCGCGGGTGCCGCCTGGGACTCATCTACCCCGAGATAAACGAGATGCAGGTGGAGGCCATCCTGGAGGCTGCCATTGAGGTGAAGCGCAGCGGGGAGCCGGTCAACCCGGAGATAATGATCCCGCTCATCGGCGCGAAGGCCGAGCTGGCGATTATTGAAGAGAAGCTGCGCGCCACCGCCGAAGCGGTGTTTGAGCGCATGGGCGAGCGTGTGGACTACAAGTTCGGCACCATGATAGAAGTCCCGCGTGCGGCGCTGACCGCCGACGAAGTGGCCGAGGTCGCGGAGTTCTTCAGCTTCGGCACCAACGACCTGACCCAGATGACGCTGGGCATCTCGCGCGACGACGCCGAGGAGAAGTTCCTGCGCAAGTACGTGTCCATGGGTATCTACCACGCCAATCCCTTCGCCGAGCTGGACCAGGTCGGCGTCGGGCGGCTGGTGGCGATGGCGGTGGAGCTGGGGCGCAAGACCCGCGCAGACCTCAAGATTGGCATCTGTGGCGAGCATGGCGGCGACCCGCCGTCCATTGACTTTTGCCACCGGCACGCGTTTGACTACGTGAGCTGCTCGCCGTTCCGCGTGCCCATCGCGCGGCTGGCGGCGGCCCAGAGCGCCATCCGGGAGAAGCGCGGCGCGTCCGAAGGCCACACAACAGCATGAGTCCGCCCGTCAGGGCGTGTGAACAGGTGGTGTGAGTATGTTCTTCATTGAAGAGATAATCGCGCGCGAAGTGCTGGACAGTCGCGGCAACCCCACGGTTGAAACCGAGGTCATGTTGAATAACGGCAGCATCGGCCGCGCCATCGTTCCCTCCGGCGCCTCCACCGGCGAAGCCGAGGCGCTGGAGCTGCGCGACGGCGACAAGAAGCGTTACAGCGGCAAGGGTGTGCTCAAGGCCGTGGAAGCGGTGGAGGAGAAGATCGCGCCGGAGCTGGAGGGCTTCGGCGTGCCCGACCAGCGGCTGGTGGATTTCGCCATGATTGCGCTGGACGGCACCGGTCCCAAGAAGAAGCTGGGTGCCAACGCCATCCTCAGCGTCTCCATGGCGGTGGCGCAGG
>CAZXPM010000065.1:7706-8587 GCA_964643155.1 uncultured Planctomycetales bacterium
CTGCCGCTGTTCCAGTACCTCGGCGGAGCCAACGCGAACCTGCTGCCAGTCCCCATGATGAACATCATGAACGGCGGCGCCCACGCCGACAACGACCTGGACATCCAGGAGTTCATGGTTGTCCCCTTCGGTTTCCCCTCCTTCCGCGAGGCGCTGCGGGCGGGCGTGGAGACCTACCACGCGCTCAAGGCCGTGCTGAAGAAGATGGGGCTGGCCACCAACGTGGGCGACGAAGGCGGATTCGCGCCGAACCTCAAGAGCCACGCCGACGCGCTGGACGCCATCGTCACCGCCATCAAGAAGGCGGGTTACAGGCCCGGCAAGCAGATAGGCCTGGCGCTGGACTGCGCCGCCAGCGGCTTCTATCATGACGGCAAGTACCGCTTGGCGGGCGAGGGCAAGTCCTACACCGCAAGGGGGCTGATTAAATACTACGAAGACCTCGTATCCGGCTTCCCCGTCATCAGCATTGAAGACCCCTTCGCCGAGGAGGACTGGGACGGCTTCGCCGCCTTCACCAGGAAGCTGGGCGGCAAGCTGCAGATTATCGGCGACGACATCTACGTCACCAATCCTGAGCGCATCAGGCAGGGCGTCAAGCGCGGCTGCTCCAACTCCGTGCTCATCAAGCTTAACCAGATTGGCACCGTCACCGAGACGCTGGACTCCATCGCGCTGACCCAGCGCACCGGCTGGAAGCCCGTCATCTCCCACCGCAGCGGTGAAACCGAGGACACCTTCATCGCGCACCTGGCGGTGGGGACAAATGCAGGGCAGATAAAGACCGGCGCTCCCGCCCGCACTGACCGCGTGGCCAAGTACAACGAGCTGCTGCGCATTGAGGAGTATCTCGGTCTTTCCGGCCGCTTTGCCGGCGCGGA
>CAZXPM010000066.1:0-337 GCA_964643155.1 uncultured Planctomycetales bacterium
CTGGTGCCGGGCGTGGATTCCGTAGCCAGAGTTGACGGGCACGAGATTGACTTCCAGACCTACGCCGTCCGGCTGCAGCTTGCCCTGAACAACCTGGACCCGCAGCAGGTGCCCAATGACCCGTTTGACCGAATCAGCGTCTATTCGCAGGTGGTGGACCTGCTGATACGCGAGGCGGTGCTCACGGAGTACGCCCGGGACAACGGGCTCAGCGTGGCGGACACTGAAGTTAACGCGAAATTCCGGGAGATGGTGCAACAGTCCGGGCTGATGCCGGCAACGGACGAGAGGAGCAAGTCGCTCATCACCGAGATGGGGCGCAAGTTCCGCGAAAGCC
>CAZXPM010000066.1:347-8409 GCA_964643155.1 uncultured Planctomycetales bacterium
CCGGGGGATGACCAAGGCGCGCTTCAAGCAGGAGCTGCGGCGCGACCTCATCGTAATGAAGGCGACCGACCACATCAGGGCGGAGGAAGAAGCCAGAGCCGAAGCTGCCGCCCAGGATAAACTGGAGAAAATCCAGGCTGCGCTGGAGGGCGGCGAGGACTTCGGCGAGGTGGCCAGGCAGTACTCTGACGACAAGGGCACCCGCGACAAGGGCGGCCTCTTTGACCAGATGATACCGCGCGGCTTCTTTGATGAGGCTTTTGACAACGTGGTGTTCGACATGGAAGTGGGTGAAGTGTCCGAGCCGATTGAAACCGAGTTCGGCTACCAGATAGTCAAGCTGCTGGACAAGAAAGCGGCAGAGGGCCCCGCATGGGAGCAATGGAAAGAAGAGACCATAGCCAAGAAGAAGCAGGACAACCCCGACTACGAGCCCGACGAAGAGGCGCTCAAACGGCAGTACGAGCAGGTGAAGGTGCAGCACATCACGCTGCGGACGCTGGCGGACCGTGAAACCGAAGGACGCATCAACTGGATGATCTTCGCCAGCGACATTGAGCTGTACGACCCGCAAGTCCTCGCCTGGCGGGCGGCCAGTACCGAGCCGCTGTACTTCCCCCGGGTCAGCGAAACCACGATGGAGCAACTGGCGCGCAGCAGCCTCCTGGCCGAGGACGCCGACCTATCCCGGATGGAGGAATACGCCCGCGAGTACTTCCGGGTGAAGCTGATGCGCTACCAGCGCGCCTATGGCGACCCGCCGGAGGACCTGCGCCCGCATTTTGCGGAGTACGATCTGGAGTACGGCGTGGAGTGGGACCCCGCCACCGCGCCGGATTATCCTGAACTGCAACCGCTGTACCCGCTGGCCGCCGGCCTGGCCCAGGAACTGATCAACAAGGACCCCGATTCGGCGGACGCGCATTACCTGCTGGCCAGGGTCTATGACGATTGGCTGGAAGATGACAAGTCGGCGGAACTGTTCCCGCTGGACCTTGAGGAAACCCGGGCGTTGATTGAGCAAGAACTCAACACGGCCATTGACCTCAATGAGTACGAGGCCTACTACTATGCGCTCGCGGGCAAGAACTACGCCTGGTGGGTGAAGCCGGAAAAGGCCCGGGAGATGCTCGCCAAAGCCCAGGAGTACGGCGAGGTGGACGATATCGAGCTTTACCGCGTTCTCACGAAGGCTTACGGCAAGAACGGCGATGCCGACAAGAATCAGGAGATGCAGCAGAAGGTGCTGGACCTCCAGCGCGCCCAGTGGGAGAACCAGCAGGGCGGCTGGGTGAAGGTCGAATAAGCCGTCGTGATGAAGCTGCCAGACGCTTTTGACAGGCTGCACTTCGGCCCTGCCGGGCTGCCGTCCGGGGAAGGCCTGCCGCTGCCCGAGGGGCTGAAGCTGCTGCAAGAACGCGACCTGACGGCCCTGGAGCTGGAGTTTGTCCAGCGTGTTTACCTGAAGGAAAGCGAGGCCCAAGAAGTGGGTGCGCTGGCCCGCGGGCATGGGGTCATCCTCAGCGCGCACGCCCCTTACTACATCAACCTGGCAAGCAAGGAGCGTCCGAAGTACCACGCCAGCATCAGCCGGATAGTGAAGGCGGCCCAGGTGCTGCATGCCGCCGGCGGGCACTCGGTGGTCTTCCACGCCGCGTTCTATCAGGAGCGCAAGCCGGAGGAAGTGTACCGCGAGGTCGCCGGGGGCATTGCCGAGATAGAGGAGGCGCTGCGCCAGAGAGAGGTGGCGGTATGGCTGCGCCCGGAGCTCACCGGCAAGCCCACCCAGTTCGGCGATGTGGGCGAGCTGACACGGCTGTCCCGTGAGTTTGAGACCGTGCTGCCCTGCCTTGATTTCTCGCACCTGCATGCGCGCTGTAATGGCGCCTACAACACGGAAAGCGAGTGGGACGAAGTAATGCACCAGCTCGCCGCTGAGATCCCGGCGGAGAAACAGCCGCTGAAGCGGATGCACATCCACCTGTCGGGCATCGCCTACGGCCCCAAGGGCGAACGCAGGCACCTGCCCCTCACCGAGAGCGACCTCAATTTTGCGGCGCTGCTCGCGGTGCTGAAACGCCACGGCGCTTGCGGCACCCTCATCTGCGAAGGCCCGCACGAGACCGTACTGGACGACCTTGAGCTGATGCAGCGGGCATTCCGCCAGGCCTAGCAGCCATTTGGGCGGCCCGGCGCTTTACAAGCGCGCCCGATAGCGTATAATACTTGTTCGCGCGAAGACTCGTGCAGTTGTTAGTTACGGGCACATTTCTATGGCACTAAAAATTCGGCTAATGCGAACGGGCAAACCCAAACAGCCCAGTTACCGCGTGGTGGTGAAGGAGGCGCGCAGCCCCCGGCAGGGAACCTACCTGGAGCTCCTGGGCACGTACAACCCGCTGACCGACCCGGAAACGGTGAAACTCAACGCGGAACGTGTGCGCCACTGGCTCTCAGTGGGCGCGCAGCCGACGGAGACCGTGCGCCGCCTTATCGCCAAGCACACCGACATCGAGCTGAGAGCTCCTGCGCACGCAACCAAACCAAAGGAAGGGGAGTAGTTCACCATGGTCGAACTCGTTTCCGAAATCCTCAAGGCGATTGTGGACAATCCGGACGCAGTCGAAGTGAAGGAAGTGGAAGGTGAGCGCGCCGCTATCATTGAGATCCGCGTTGCCCCCGATGACATCGGCAAGGTAATCGGCCGCGAAGGGCGCATCATCAATTCATTGCGCCAGATAGTGCGGGCGGCGGCCGGCAAGGACAACAAGCGCATCACCATTGAGCTTCTTTCGTAGGGAGTAACGCAAGCGTGGCCACCGTCACCGTTGGAAGGCTCATCGCCGCCCACGGTGTCAGCGGCGCATGCCGCTGCGAGTACTGCACGGACTTCCCCGAACGCATACTTGGGCGCGGACGCTACATTCTGCGCGATCCCGCCAGCAACGAGGTGATGTTCCTGACCACCGCCAGCGTCAACCTGCTGGCGGGTAGCTTCCTTATAACCTTCGCCGAAGGGCTTCAGCGGGAAGAGCTGGCAGCCCGACGGGGCTGGCTGCTGGAAGTGCCCCGCGAGAGCGTCCCTGAAACCGGCGGGGAGGACGGGTACTACTGCTTTGAGCTGGAGAACCTGCGGGTACTCAGCGCCGGGGGCGGCGAGCTGGGCCGGGTGGTCAACGTGATTCCCGGCCCCGCCCACGGGCTGCTGGAGGTGGAGGATGAACACGGCAACCGTTCGCTCTACGCCTTCGTGCGCAGCGTCATCGCCGCAGTTGACCTTCAGAAGGGTGAAATCCGGCTGCACCCGCTGGAGCGGGGGGAGGAGAAGGCGGTATAATCGTCCCATGCATATGAGGGGCTTCACTGCGGTCATCCTGGCAATTGCACTCGCGTCCTGCGCCAGCGGCGGCGGCCCGGGACCCGCGCCTGGCGGCTCAGTTGACCTCACCGGTGTGTTCCAGGGCACGGCCACCGCGCCCGGCGGCGCTTCCATTGTGGTGGAGATTGAGCTCCTGCTGGACGGAAGTTTTCTGGAGGCGGCGATACGCTATCCGGAAGACCCCGGGGTATCGGGAGTGTACGGCACTGGCAGCGCTTGGGGCCGCAGCTTCTCTCTCATCATGAACGAACGCACCGGCCGGGAGTTCTACCTGGAAGGCTGGCTGAGTGAGAACCTGCGCGAGCTAAATGCCACCATCCGCTATCCCGACCGCGCTGAAACGCTCACCGTCTGGGCGCTGAGGACTTAGTTGCGGGTGTCCACGAAAGTGGGAACGGACACGTCCTTCTTCTCTGGGTAATTCTCTTTCACCGCCCGCGCCCCGGCGATCTTGCGCAACTCGCCGGAGATGACCTTCTGCTTGAGCTGCACCAGGGCAATCACGTCGCGGATGCGGCCCAGCAAGCCGCTGAACTCCGCCCGCGCCTCGGCATTCAGGCCCGCATCAGTTACCGGATAGCTCCGGGTCAGCTTGACCACCAGGTCGCGCAATTCACTGATGTCTTCGTCCAGCGGTTCATCCTGGCGCAACCGCTCCTCAATGGACGCCAGCTTCCGGTGCGCCTGGGCAAAGTCCACCCGCTCCTCCCGTTCTTCATTCAATGCGTCCGTCATATTTCACCTCAGGTGATAAGGTCCAGCTTGCCTCCGTTGTCACCGGGCGCATCGCCCGCCTCATCGGGTAGTCCGCTGTCCGGCGTGGACTTTGCGTTCAGCGCGAAGGCCTCACGCCAGCTTTCCGCCAGCGGTTCCAGGATGGAGATGGCCTCGTCCAGCTCGTCGGGGCGCTTGTGGATTTCCGCCTCCCGCAGCAGGTGAAGCAGGTAGTCGTAGCCGACCTCTAGATTCCGCGCAATCTCGCCGCCATCCTCAAAGTTAAGCGTCGCCATCAGCTCGGAGATGATGGCGTAGGCGCGCAGCACGTTCTTGTGGGTCTCCTCGTAGTCCGGTCGCTCCACAGCCTCCCGCGCGAGCCGCAGGAACTTGAGCGCGCCGTCGTACATCATCTGCACCAGGCGGACGCCGTCCGCCTGGGAGATGGCGTTTTCCTGGTAGTCTTTGATGCGTCCGAGCGCCATCGCTAATCTATGTATCGGCCAACTGTGACTGCTCTGAAGCCACCGGCTCAAGCGAGCCAGTCGGCAATGTCGTCCAGCATGGGGCGGTAATTGAGATCCGGCCAGTTGTTCATCGCCATAAGTTCCCGGATGTCGTGCTTCATGCCGTCGCGCCACAGCTCGCGGAGCCAGTCCCCGGCGTCCGGGTTAAGGAACCAGTCCTCGCCGTAGTCCAGCTTGAGGTGGCAGCGGACTGCGGCCTCGGCCATCCATGCCTGCAGGTATTTAGCCACGTAGTAGTTCTCGTCAAAATCCGCCAGCGCGCGCTCCGGCCGGTATTTGAAGCCAACCGCGCGGGTGAGCCGGTCTGTGTACAGCTCCCCGGCTGCGTCCAGCTTCGGCCGCGGCCAGAAAGTGAACTCGTAGTCCAGCTTGGCGGCGTAGCGCCGCAGCATGTAGAGCTTGTTGAAGCGGGAGAAGCGAAGGAACTCCTCGGTATCCTCCGCGCCCAGCATCTCACTGAGCCAGACCTGGTCGGTAGTCAGGTACTGCATCAGGAAAGCGTAGCTCTCGTGCACGGTGGTATCGCCTTCCTGGCGGAACAGGAAGGGCAGCCGGGCGGACATGTGCGCGCTGAATTCCAGGTGCCCCGCCTCGTGGAAGAGCGCCTGGTAGTCCTGCACCCCGCCCTGCGGCGAGATGACCAGCCGCACGTCCTCGGGGACGCGCACGCCGATGCAGAACGCGCGCGGCGTCTTCCTCGGACGCGATTCCAGGTCCAGCGTCACATTCTCCTGCGCGTCCAGGTCAATCCCCAGCCCCAGCAGCGTTTCGCGCAGCGCCCCTACCATCTTCTCCGCCGGGAACAGCCCATCAAAGCGGTCGGCGCGGAAGAGATAGCCCGCATCGCACTGCTCCAGCTCGTCCAGGCCCAGGCCCAGGAGCGATCCGGCATACTCTTCCAGGGCGTCAAAATACAGATCCTCCGATTCGTCCAGGAAGGCGAGCAAGTGCTGGTGCAATTGCTCCAGCGGTATGCCGGTCAGGGTGCGCACCATCTCGGTGTAGCTGCTGTAGCCCAGCTCCTGGGTGAGCCTGATCGTCTCTTCAAAGATGCGGCGATAGAGCGGGTTCACTTCCAGATCCAGGGCGGCCACGCCGGCGGCGTCCAGCTCCCGGCGCACTCTGGCATCCGGCTCGTTGGCCACCGTGGGAGGCAGCGCCCGGTAAGGTATTTCACGGCCGCCCTGTCTGACCGTCAGGGCTGCTTCCTTCTTCTCCTTCTTCTCCACCAACCCTTTGAGCTCGGCGGTGAAGAGGTTGCCGGTCAGGAAGTTGCGCAGCAGCCGCAGCTCACGATCGCTCACCCCTGGCGGAACTGTGGCCATGGCCGCATTGTAGGTTTCGCGGGAGAACAGCTCGGGGTAGCGCCCCACTATTTCCACCAGCCGGAAGTCCTCCGACAACCCGGCGAAGTGGTTGAAGTACTCCAGTGCCATTTCCTCGTAAAACTCTTCTGCGCGAACCATCAGAGCAGCGTAGTCCATAGGGGAAGGATTATAGCAGCCCCGTGGGGAGTAAACGCCCGCCGCCTTCAATGCGGCCTCCCTCCAGCCAGCTTCCAGCGAAGGATCCCTTCTGTTCGCTTCCAGCGCCGTTGGCGGACCGCCCACAACTGGCAGCGCGCGGTTCTCTGGCTGATGTTATACAACTGAATAATCATGTGGCATCCGTGATAGAATCCCGGCCCATGTGCGGAATATTCGGTGTTGTCCTTAAGGAGAAGTCCGACCGGCTCGGCGACATGATGGTGCGGGCGGCGCACCGGCTGTCCTACCGAGGCTACGACTCGGTCGGCATGGCGGTGGTGACCGGCGACGGGCCCATTGACCTGCGCAAGGACGTGGGAGACGTGGCCAAGACCAACGCCCAGTTCGGCTTTGACCAGCTCGCGGGCGACCGCGGCATCCTCCAACTGCGCTGGAGCACCTTCGGCGTGCCCAACCAGCTCAACGCCCAGCCCCACTTCGCCCCCGGCGAGCAGATGGTCGGCGCCCACAACGGCAACATCACCAACAACCCGTTCATCCGCGAGGAGCTGCAGGAGCGGGGTTATGTGGTGAAGAGCGACAACGACGGCGAGACGCTGGTGTGCCTGGTGCACGAGTACCTCTCGCAGGGAATGACGCCCGAAGAGGCGTACACCGCCGTCATCAGGCAAACCGAAGGCGACTTCGCCCAGGTGATGATGCGCCGCGACAGCCGCGAGATTTACGCAGTGAAGATGGGCTCCAGCCTGTACCTGGGGTTGGCGGACAATTTCATCTGCATCAGCTCCGACCTGCCGAGCATCCTGGAGTACACCCGCGAGTATATCCGGCTGGAGAATGGCGACCTGGTCATCTTTGACGACAGCAGCTACCGCATCTTCCGCCTGCCGGAGCAGAAGTACATAGAGCGGACGGTCACCGTCTCCGATATTGACATTGAGAACGCCAACAAGGAGCCCTTTGAGCACTTCTTCATGAAGGAAATCCACGAGCAGGTGGAGACCACCAAGTACCTGCTTGACCTCTACGACCACAGCCACAAGTGGGAAGGCTTCGTGGCCGCCCTGGACGCGGCCAAACGCGTGTTCATGGGCGGCGCCGGCACCAGCTACCACGCGCTGCTGCTGGGCAGCTACTACTTCAACAAGATTGCGGGCCTGCCCATCCACACGGCCATGGGCTCGCAGATGCTGCCGCTTTACGAGAGCAGCATGGGCGCGGGTGACCTGGTCGTGCTCGTCTCCCAATCGGGCGAGACCAAGGACCTGATGAACATCTACAACTGGTCGCTGGGGCACCCCGAAGTCAAGACCTTCTCCGTGGTCAACAACATCGGCTCTACCCTGGCGCTGCACTGCGGCGGGATGATACCCATCGCAAGCTACCTGGAAATCAGCGTCCCCGCCACCAAAACCTACACCAACCAGGTGCTGTGCTTCCTCTACACTGCGATGAAGCTGGCGGAGAAGCGCGGGCTCAAGTACGAGGGAATCACCTGGGACGACCTGCACCGGGTGCCCGAGCTGGTGAAGGAGACGATTGAACTATGCGCGGAGCCGGCCAGGCGGCTGGCGCCGGTGCTGCTGCCGCGGTTCTCCATGCATATCCTCGGCCACGACATGACCCACCCGGTGGCGATGGAAGGCGCGCTGAAAATGAAGGAAGTCGTCTACAACCACCCCGAGGGGATGTATTCCAGCGAGTTCAAGCACGGGCCGCTGGCGGTGGTGGACAAGGACTACCCGGTGCTGTTCGTCTCGCTGCCGGAAAACGAAGACCTGGTGCTTTCGCATATGAACGAGGTCATCTGCCGCGAGGGCATTGTGGTGCACGTCGGCCAGCCAAGCCGGGGCTACGATAAGATCTGCCATTACAAGCTGCCGATTCCGGCGGTGGGGAACCCGTACCTCAACAGCATCCTTTCGGTAATCCCGCTGCAAATGATCGCCTACGAG
>CAZXPM010000067.1:0-8329 GCA_964643155.1 uncultured Planctomycetales bacterium
GCCGTGGGGGACCTTGAGCGGCGTGTTCTTGTAGCCCTTGCCCTTGTCGCCGAAGACGGCGCGGATGAGCTTCTCCTCGCCGGTCAGGTCACTCTCGCCGCGGGGGGTTATCTTGCCCACGAGGATATCGCCGGCTTTCACCTCAGCGCCCACGCGCACGATTCCACGGTCGTCCAGGTTACGCTCCAGATACTCCTCGTGCATCCCGGTGATCTCCCGCGTGATCTTCTCCGGGCCGAGCTTGGTGTTGCGCGCCTCGCACTCGTATTTCTCAATGTGGATGCTGGTGAAGTTGTCGTGCTTGTTCAGGCGCTCGCTGACAAGGATGGCGTCCTCGTAGTTGTAGCCGCGCCAGGACATGAACGCCACCAGGACATTCTGGCCCAGCGCCAGCTCGCCGTCATGGGTGGAGCTGGTGTCCGCCAGCAGGTCGCCCTTGATAATGGGGTATCCCTTGCACACCCGCGGGCGGTTGTTGATCAGCGTGCCCTGGTTGCTGCGCTGGAACTTGCGCAGCACAATCTCCATTTCCTGTTCCGAATCCTTGCGCAGGCGGCGGATGGCGCGGTCCTCCGGCGGCACCCGCCGGTAAACCTCAGTGCGCACTTCCGGCGGGCTGAAGAGGTACTCAAACTTCTCGCGCGTCAGCTCCTCCTCCCCCTCTACCCGCTCCAGGCTGGGGAAGTCAAAGATCTCGCCGCTGTGGCGGTCAAACACCACCGCCTTGCGCAGCCGGATGCGCTCGCTGTCCACATAGGTGACTTCGCCGCAGAAGAGCGAGAACATGAGCGAACCCGCGTCCTCCGCAATTTTGGACTCCACGCCAGTGCCCACCACCGGCGCCTCGGGGAACAGCAGCGGGACAGCCTGCCGCTGCATGTTGCTGCCCATCAGCGCACGGATGGGGTCGTCGTGCTCCAGGAACGGAATGAGGGAGGTCGTGATGGAGATGAACTGCTGCGGCGAAACCTCCATGTAGTCAATCTCCTCCGCCTGCACCTGCTCATAGGAGCCGCCCCGGCGGGCGTAGAGCACTTTGGCGTCAAAGGTGCGGTCCCGCTTCAGCGGAACAATGGCGGAGACTATGGCCTTGCCGATTTCGTCCTGCGCCGTGAGGTAAACGACGTCGTTGGTCACCTTGCCCTGCTTCACCACGAAATAGGGCGTCTCAATGAAGCCGTAGCGGTTCACCCGCGCAAAGGTTGAGAGCGAGCTGATAAGCCCGATATTGGGGCCTTCCGGCGATTCGATCGGGCAGATGCGCCCGTAATGGGAGTGGTGCACATCACGGAAGTCAAACCGCGCCGCCTCGCGGGTCAGCCCCTTGGGCCCGAGGGCAGACAGGCGGCGCTTGTGGGTCAGCGCAGCCAGCGGGTTGGTGTTCTCCATAAACTGCGACATCTGGGAGCTGCCGAAGAACTCCTTCACCACGCCGATGATGGGTCGGGTGTTTACCAGCGTCTTGGGCGACTCCTTGGCCGCTTCCGGCAGCATCATCTTCTCGCGGACGATGCGCTCCAGCCGCAGCAGCCCCTTGCGGAACTGCGCCATCAGCAGCTCGCCGATGTGCTCCACCCGGCGGTTTTCCAGGTTGAGGTGGTCTACATCGTCCTTTTCGCGGTTGCCGTACTCCTGCATCTGGTAGAGCAGGCGGAAGGTCTCCAGAATGTCGGCGTGCGTGAGCGTGGTTATTTCTTCGGGGAGATTCAGGCCGAGCTTCTGGTTGAGCACGAACCGCCCCACCGGGGCCAGGTCGTACCGGCGCGGGTCAAAGAAGCGCGACGGCAGCATATCCGCCAGCATGTCGCGGCTGTGGGGGTCGGTGGGGTGGAGCTTCCGCCAGATCTCCTTCTGGGCGTCTTCTTTGGTGCGGACATGCTGGGAGCGCTTGCGCAGCGTGGGCTTGAAGCGGTCTTCCAGGGGGAACACCGGTTCCGGCCAGGCCTTGCTTCCCAGGTCAAAGCCGAACCGCTTCAGGATGTACTCCAGCTCCTCGTCGGGCAGGTAGAGCTTGCCCTGCTCCAGGTCCGCCACAAAGCCCAGCGCCATCAGGAAGTCCATCATCGGGACCTTGATGACGCGGCGCGGGCTGTCCAGCCGCACCTGGTAAGACTCGGACTTCAGGTCGTATTCAAACCTGAGCCAGGCGCCCCGGTAAGGGATAATCTTCACCATGTGGGCGCTTTCGTTGGGGGTGCGCCGCTCGCCGTGGGTCAGGTACACGCCGGGCGCGCGGACAAGCTGGCTGACGATAACCCGCTCCACGCCGTTGATGACGAAAGTGCCGTCGCGGGTCATAAAGGGCAGCTCGGTGATGAAAACGTCCTGTTCTTTTATCTCGCCGGTAAGGTTGTTGACGAACGCCATGGTGGCGTTCACCGTGCACGAATAAGTAAGGTCCTTCTCCAGGCAATCGGCCACCGTGTTCTTGGGCAGGTGGATTATTGAGCGGTTGTAACGGAGCTCGTAATTCTCGTCATTGCTCTTGATGGGCATAATCTCGCCCATGACGAGGTCAAGCCCCTCAAAGAGGAACCACTCATAGGACTTAACCTGAATGTCCAAGAGCGACGGGAGCCTGTGCGTAGTGACCTGATTTAGGGCCAACCGGTCCTCTAATAACTTAGCCAAAGCAAAACCTCCCGATGGACTGTATGGGGGCCTCCGCACACCAATGGCGCGGCCCCGGCTGATGAACTGTTTCTATTACGCCAGATCGACGACAGCTCCGACTTCCACCAGGCGGTTTTTGATGCTCTCCGCTTCCTCCTTGGGGACACCGGTCTTTAGCGGCTTGGGCGCATTGTCAGCCAGCTCCTTTGCCTCCTTGATGCCGAGGCCGGTCAGCTCGCGGATGATCTTGATGACCTGAAGCTTGGAGTCACCCACGTCCTTGAGCACGATGTCAAAGCTGGTTTTCTCCTCGGCGGCGTCGCCTTCGCCGCCAGCCGCCGCTCCCGCCACCATGACCGGCGCAGCCGCTGCGGCAGAGACGCCCCAGCGCTCTTCAAGCTGCTTCACGAGCTCGGTCAGCTCAACCACGGTCAGCTTTTCAAGTTCCTCGATGTATTTTTCCAAATCAGCCATTGAAGCCTCCTAAGCGTTCGTTGTTATGAGTTATCCGCCTCGGCGGATTTTTTGGCATATGCGTCCAGCACGCGGACCACCCGGCCAGGCGCGTCGTTCAGCGCCAACACCAGCCGCTGGGGAACCCCGAGCAGCGCACGCAGCAACTGCGCCCGCGCTCCATCCTTGGTCGGCAGGCTGGCGAACTTGCTGAAGTCCTCGGCCGGGTAAAGCTCGTTCTCATACCAGACGGCCTTCACCGGCAGTATCTTGTCGCGGAAGTCCTTGCGGAACTCGCGCAGTATTTTGGCGGCCGCGCCCACGTCTTCAGCTCCATACACCATGAGGGAAGGTCCCAGCATCACGTCGCACAGCTTCTCCATGCCGGCCCGCTCAAACACGATGCGCGCCAGCGTGTTCTTGACCATAACCGCGCTGACCCCGCTCTCCGCCAGCTTGCCGCGCAGCTCGTCCATCACGCGGATGCCAACGCCGGTCGGATCCACCATGAACGCGAAGTCCATCTGCTCAACCGCGTTGCGGTATCTCTCCAGTTTTTCGTCTTTGTCCTTGCGCAGCATGTGATGCAACTCCTACAAGGTGTGCGGGTCCACGCGCACGCCCGGCGATTGGGTGGAGGACAGCGCGATACTCCTGATGTACTGGCCCTTGGCCGACGCCGGCCGCAGCCGCTGTATTTCGGACAGCAAGTACTCTATGTTCTCCCGGAGCTGATCCTCGTTGAAAGCCCCCTTGCCCACAGTGGCGTGGATGATGCCGGCCTTCTCCACGCGGAAGTTCACCTTGCCCGCCTTGAACTCCCTGACCGCGTTGGCGACATCCTGGGTGGTGGTGCCGCTCTTGGGGTTGGGCATCAGCCCGCGCGGGCCGAGGATCTTCGCGACTCTGGACACATCCTTCATCACGTCCGGCGTGGCAATCGCGACGTCAAAGTCAATGACGCCCTGCTGCACCTGCTCGATCAGGTCGGCCAGACCCACCAGATCGGCGCCGGCCTCCCGCGCCTCCGTCTCCTTCTCGCCCTTGGTGAACACCGCCACCCGGGGGGAGCGGCCGGTTCCGTGCGGGAGGATGATGGTGCCCCGCACATTCTGGTCAGCCTTGCGGGGGTCAACACCGAGACGGACCGCCACATCCACGCTCTCCCACTCACGGGCCACGGATTTGAGCTTCTTCACCGCCTCCGGCAACGGCAGACTCTGTTTGGGCGCGATGCCCAGCGAATTGCGCTTCTCCAGGTATTTCTTGGTGCGGGCCATAGTTATCCCTCGCCCCCTTCACCCTCAGTGGCCGCCTCGGCCTCCTCGCCCTCAGCCACCGCGGGAGCCTCTTCTTCCTCATCCAGCGGGCGTTGTTTGGGGGCGGCAATCTCCCAGTAGTAGCCCTCAACGTTGACCCCCATCTGCCGGCAGGTGCCGGCGACGATGCGGGTCGCCATCTCCAGGTCGTTCGTGTTAAGGTCCACCATCTTCACCTTCGCCACCCGCTCCAGTTGCTCCCGCGAGAGGTCGCCCACGCGGATGCGGTTGGGCTCGGGACTGCCCTTCTCCAGACCCAGCTCCTTCTTGACCAGGTCGCTGGTGAGCGGGGTCTTGATGTGGTAGGACCAGGACTTGTCCTTATAGACGATTATCTCCGTGGGCAGGGTCTCGTCCGCCCGGCTGCGCGTGGCGTCGTTGAAGGTGCGGCAGAAGTCCATCACCTGTATGCCCGCGGCCGACAGCGCCGGCCCCAGCGGAGGCGCCGGGCTGGCGCCGCCCCCCTTGAGATGCACTTTGATTATCTTGTTGATTTCCTTGCGAGCCATAAGTTACTCCGGCGTCAGGACTTCGCGGCCTCCTCGTTCTCCGGCTCAAAGGGTTCCACCTGGTCAAAGTCCAGCTCCACCTGGGTGTCGCGCCCGAACAGCGAAATCATGATCTTCACCTTGCGCTTCTCGGCGTCAATCTCGCGGACTTTGCCGATGGCCTCGGCGAAGGGCCCCGCCAGCACCTTGACCGTGTCATTGACCTTGTAGGAGGTCTCCAGCACCGGCTCCTCGCTCTCCATGCGGGCGAAAATCTCGCTGACCTCCGTCTCGGACAGCGGCTGCGGAGTGTTCTCGCTTCCGATGAAGCCAATCACGCCCTGCACCTGCTTCAGCAGCAGCCGGTTCTGGTTGGTCAGGTTCATGTTTACCAGCACATAGCCGGGGTACATCTTGCGGGGCACCGTGCGCTTCTTACCCTTGACTGATTCCAGCCTCAGCTCGTAGGGCACCACAATCTCGGCGATGTTCTCGTCCAGTTGCCCATGCTCCAGCATGTGCCTGAGCGTCTGGGCGACCTTCTCCTCATAACCCGACATTGTGTGAAGCACATACCAGCGCATTCCTACCCCTTGAGCCGCCCTACCCCAGGACAAAGGTGAACACTTCCGCCACCAGGAGGTCAAACAGCGCAATGACCACTGTGACCACAATGGTGAAGATGAACACAACCGCGGTTGAGCGGTAAAGCTCCTTGCGTTCGGGGAAGGTGATCTTGTTCCACTCCATCCGGAGCTCCTGGAAGTAGCGCGCAATCGGATTCAGCTCCGTGCGCGAACGCCTCCGGCTCCGGGCCGCGTCGCCTTTCCCTTTATTCCGTTCAGCCATTTTGACCTCTTTCACGAAAATGCAGGCCCAGCAGGACTCGAACCTGCAGCCTTTGGTTTTGGAGACCAATGCTCTGCCAATTGAGCTATGGGCCTTTACCCGCCAGGCCTCGCAGCCCGGCTATTTCGTCTCCGTGTGCTTGGTGTGCTTCCGGCAGGGGCGGCAGTACTTCATCAGCTCCAGCTTGTGCGGCGTGTTGGTGCGGTTGCGGGACGTGTAGTAGTTGCGCGACTTGCATTCCTTGCACGCGAGAATGACCTGCACGCGCTTCTCCTTTTTAGCCCTACCCGAGCCTTTAGCCATGGTAAACCCGCCTACTCAATAATCTTGGTCACAACACCGGCGCCAATCGTGCGGCCGCCCTCACGGATGGCGAAACGCATACCCTCTTCAATGGCCACGGGCGCAATCAGCTCGGCGACCAGGTCCACCTCGTCGCCGGGCAGGACCATTTCCTTGCCCTCGGGCAGCTTGACCGAGCCGGTCACGTCGGTTGTCCGCATATAGAACTGCGGGCGGTAGCCGGTGAAGAAGGGGCTGTGGCGTCCGCCCTCCTCCTTCTTCAGGACATAGACCTTCGCCTCAAACTGCGTGTGGGGCTTGATGCTGCCGGGCTTGCAGATAACCTGCCCGCGCTCCACGCCCGTGCGCTCCACGCCGCGCAGCAACAGGCCGACATTGTCGCCCGCCAGGCCCTCGTCCAGGGTCTTGCGGAACATCTCCACGCCGGTCACCACCGTCTTGCGGCTGTCCGGCCGCAGGCCCACGATCTCCACCTCGTCGCCCGTGTTGACCTTGCCGCGCTCAATCCGGCCGGTGGCCACGGTGCCGCGCCCGGTGATGGAGAACACGTCCTCCACCGCCAGCAGGAACGGCTTGTCCAGGGGACGTGCCGGCTCGGGGATGTAGGTGTCCATCGCCTCCACCAGCTCCAGTACGCACTTGTTGGCCGGATTCTCCGGGTCGCCGTCGGTCTCCAGCGCCTTGAGCGCGCTGCCGCGGATAATCGGAGTGTCGTCGCCGGGGAAGCCGTACTTGTTCAGCAGGTCGCGCACGTCCTCCTCCGCCAGGTCCACCAGGTCGGGGTCGTCCACCATGTCGGTCTTGTTGAGGAAGACCAGCACACAGGGCACGCCCACCTGGCGCGCAAGCAGAATGTGCTCGCGGGTCTGGGGCATCGCGCCGTCCGCCGCCGACACCACGAGCACCGCGCCGTCCATCTGGGCCGCGCCGGTAATCATGTTCTTGATGTAGTCCTTGTGGCCGGGGCAGTCCACGTGGGCGTAGTGACGCTTGTCACTCTCGTACTCCACATGCGCCGTGGCGATGGTGATGCCGCGCTCCTTTTCCTCCGGTGCCTTGTCAATCTCGTCGAAGGAGATGAACTGCGCCTTACCCTTCTTGGCGAGCACCTTCGTGATGGCAGCGGTCAGCGTGGTCTTGCCGTGGTCAACGTGGCCGATGGTGCCGACATTGACATGCGGCTTGTCGCGCACAAATTTCTCTTTTGACATCTTGTCCCGTTCTCCTTCGTTAGGTAACGATGATTACAGCAAGATCGCAGCCACCCCCACCCCGGGGAGGCAAACCGCGAACCACTATTATCGCACTTTTCCGCGCGGTTGACAAGGGGGGAAAGTTAAACGGCAACGCTCAGCCCACAACCAGAGTTGAACTGGTGACCTCGTCCTTACCAAGGACGCGCTCTAACCGACTGAGCTATGTGGGCAAGCACCACAAGCAACTTTCCCACACCCGCCGGGCCGCAGCCCGGCCGCGTGGATCGCACAGCGATTGTAGCACATGGCGGGTATGGAGGCAATGCCGCCGGTTCCGCGCCCTACAAGATGAGCATGGCGTCACCGAGGGAGTAGAAGCGGTAGCGCTGCGCCACGGCTTCGTCATAGGCGCGGCGGATGAGATCGCGGCCGCCGAACGCGTAAACCAGCGCCAGCAGCGTGCTGCGCGGCAGGTGGAAGTTCGTCAGCAGCGCGTCCACGAACTTGAAGCGGTGGCCGGGCAGGATGTAGAGCGCGGTTTCGCCAGCGAAATCAAAGTGGTCGCAGAGGACTTCCGGCGGCAGCGCCTGCAGGTCGTCCGGGCTGAATGCGTTCAGGCTGCGCAGCGCGGCGCGCCAGTCGCGGAAGACCCACTCCAGCGTACGGACGGCGGTCGTTCCCACGGCGACGATGGGCCGGCCCGCGAGCCTGGCGGCGAGCAGTTGCTGCAGCACCGGCGGAAAGATGAAGTAGCTCTCGGGCGCGAGATGATGGGACGCGGCGTCCTCCCCGCGGATGGGGAGGAAGGTGGCGGAGCCGACATGCAGGGTGATGCGCGCGACGCTGATGCCGCGCTGCGCCAGGGCGGCGAAGGTGGCTTCAGTGAAGTGCAGGCCGGCGGTCGGCGCGGCGGAGGAGCCCAGCGGCTCGGCGTAGCTGGTCTGGTAGCGCCCGGCGTCCGCCAGTTCTTCCTTGATGTAAGGCGGCAGCGGCAGCTCGCCGGAGGTGAGCAGCTCACGCAATGCGCGGTCGTCCGGCTTCGCGCCGCAGTGGAGGATGCGCACGCGGCCAGGCTCGTCGGCGGTGCCGGCCTGGAGCACTTCAAAGG
>CAZXPM010000068.1:0-8067 GCA_964643155.1 uncultured Planctomycetales bacterium
GCCGGAGCCGTCAGCCGCTATTGCCTGTGCCCGGATGCTGGCTGGTGGCGACGCCGCGATGTTGGAGCGCCTGCCGGATTTGCCGCCGGAACAGCTCAGCCGCGTCTCCTCGCTGCCACTCTGGCTGCTGGAAAGCTGGCGCGAGACGCTGGGGTGTGATTTCGCGCCGGCGCTGTCCTCGCAGCAACGCCCGCACCGCCAGGCTCTGCGCTGGGATTACAGGGCGCTCAACCGCAAGCTGGATCCCGCTGCGGCCGAGCTGGTGACCCATCTCAAGTCTTCGGCGAAACGGGTTGATTTCCACGGCGAAGGGTACATGCTCGCCCCCACGGGTGAGGCATCGTCCCTGCGCAGCGCCTTCGCTGCTGGCCTGCTCTCGCTTCAGGGAGTGTCCAGCCAGGCGGTCCTGCGCCGTTTCCCGCCACCGGCCGAAGGCATGGTGCTGGACGCCTGCGCCGGTTCAGGAGTGAAAGCCACCGGGCTGGCGCTCCTGATGGGTGGCGCGTCGCGGCTGGTCGCCTGCGATTCATCGTCTGCAAAACTGGACGACCTAGTCGCCAACTTCGCACGGCTGGGGATGGAGCCGCCCCGTGCCTTCGCCTGCGACTTCACCGACGCGGAAGCCCGCGGCTGCCTGCAAGCCGGGTTCAGCGGAGGCTTCGCCCGAGCCTATGTGGACGCTCCCTGCAGTGGCACCGGCACGCTGCGCCGCCTACCCTACAAGCGCTACCAGCTCCGCCCGGGCGATGCGGCCGCGCTCGCGGAAACGCAACTGAAGCTCGTCCAGTCCGCCGCCGCTCTGCTTGCGCCGGGTGGCGATATCATTTACATCACCTGTAGCCTCCAGCGCGAAGAAAACGACGCGGTAATAGAGCGGGCCTGCGCCAGCGGCAAGCTGCGCACCGCAGGAGAGCCGCTGCGGGTCACACCAGTGCAGGACTGGCTGGAAGGCATGTACGCCTGCAGGTTGGTAAAGCGTCTCACCTAGCCCTGGTCACTGTCGGATAACTGGGATTGCGGCCGCATAAATGTAGTGATAGAATGCCCGGCGTCCCGCCCGGCCGGAAACCTCTCGGGATATTCTGTAAGGAAAACTGTGCCAAAACCATGCCGGAACCGAACACGATTGTATACCGGAAGCGCTTGTCGCCCAACACGGTGCGCATTGAAGTGCTAACCCCCCTCGTCGCCCAGAAGGCCCAACCGGGGCAGTTCATCATATTGCGCGTACACGAGCGCGGTGAGCGGATACCACTGACCATTGCCGACAGCAACCCGGAGAAAGGGTCCATAACGCTCCTCTTCCAGGAAGTCGGCGCCAGCACGCTGCAACTGGGCACGCTGGTGGAAGGCGACAGGCTCCACGACGTGGTAGGGCCGCTGGGGCATCCTACGCCTATCAAGAACTACGGCACTGCCTGCGTGGTCGCCGGCGGCCTGGGCACGGCGGAGATGTATCCCATAGCGCGCGCCCTGCGGGAAGCTGGCAATCATGTCATTACTATCGTGGGCGCCCGCAGGCGGGATCTGCTGGTGCTGCTGGAGGAGATGGAGAGCGTCTCCGATGAGTTCATCGTCACCACTGACGACGGCAGCTTCGGCCGCAAGGGCGTAGTCACTGACCCGCTGAAGGAGCTGGTGGCAGACGGCAAGATTAACTTCGTCATCACCTGCGGGCCGGTGATAATGATGAAGTTCGTGGCAGAAGCCACCCGTGAAGCGGGCATCCTCACTTTCGCCAGCCTTAACCCCATCATGGTGGACGGCACCGGCATGTGCGGCGCTTGCCGCGTATCCATCGGCGGAACCACCAAGTTTGCCTGCGTTGATGGCCCGGACTTCGACGCTCACCAGGTGAACTTTGAAGAGCTGATGATGCGCCAGAAAGCGTTCGCTGAGTTTGAACGGCGTGCGCTGGAGCAGTGGCTCAAAGCGCATCCCGAACGCGCCAAGACCTGGCAGCAGTAATCCAACCAACGGAATCTACTATGGCGGACGACAAAGAGATCCGGAAAGCCGAAAGCGGCGACGAACAGCCCGGCGCCAAGCAGCCGGTGGTGGGGCCGGACGGCCTCACCCGCAAGGACCGGATGAAAATCCAGCGGCACGGGATGCCGGAGCAAACCCCCGAGGACCGAGTGGGGAACTTCCACTCCGTGGTCCTGGGCTACGACGACGAAACCGCATACGCCGAGGCGCAGCGCTGCCTCAACTGCAAGATACCGCGTTGCATTGACGGCTGTCCAGCGGAAATCAACATTCCCGGCTTCATCTACGCGGTGCTGGAGAACGATCTGGAGAAATCCTATGAGATACTCAAGGCCGCCAACGCGCTGCCAGCGGTCTGCGGCCGCGTCTGCCCGCAGGAAGCCCAGTGCGAGCTGACCTGCGTGCTGGCCAAGAAGAGCCCCGTGGCCATCGGCCGCCTGGAGCAGTACGTGGCGGAAAAGATGCTCGACAAGTACGAGAAAGAGCCGCCGGAGATTACTCAGGTGCCCGTCACCAAGGAGAAGGTCGCCGTGATCGGTGCCGGCCCGGCCGGCATCACCGTGGCAATGGACCTCAGGCGCATGGGCTACGATGTCACCATTTTTGAGGCGCTGCACAAGCCCGGAGGCGTGCTCAACTACGGCATCCCCCCGTTCCGCCTGCCGCGCCGCATTCTAAACGCCGAGCTCAACACCATCGCCCAGATGGGCGTCCACGTCCGCTGCAATATCGTCTTCGGCAAGACTCTCACTTACGACGATGTGATGGCGCAGGGCTATAAAGCGGTATTCCTGGGAACCGGAGCTGGCCTGCCCAGCTTCATGGGCATCCCCGGCGAGAACTCCAATGGCGTCTACTCCGCCAACGAATACCTGACTCGCGTCAATCTGATGGAAGCCTGGGACTTCCCCAATGCCGACACGCCCGTGTTCGTTGGCAAGAATGTCTGCACCGTCGGCGCCGGTAACACCGCCATGGATTCCGCCCGGGTGTCACTGCGCATGCCCGGCGTAGAGAACAGCTACATCATCTACCGCCGCTCCAAGGACGAGGCACCGGCGCGCCGCGAAGAGCTCCACCACGCGGAGGAAGAAGGCGTTATCTTCAGATTCCTCACCCAGCCGATTGAGGTCATCCACGACGACAGGAACTGGATTACCGCCCTGAAGTGCATCCGCATGGAGCTGGGGGAGCCGGACGACAGTGGCCGGCGCCGGCCAGTTCCGGTACCCGACAGCGAGTTCACCATCCCCTGCGACACCCTGCTGATGGCCATCGGCCAGCGGCCAAACCCGATTGCCATGCGCAGCATCCCCGGGCTGGAGATAACCCGCTGGGGAACCGTCACTGTGGACGAAGAAACCATGATGACAAAGGTGCCTGGGGTGTTCGCCGGCGGCGACGTTACCGTGGGTGCCTCAACCGTGATAATGGCCGTGGGGCACGGCAAGAAAGCCGCCCGGGGAATCGACGCCTACCTGTCATCTCTTCGGGCTTGACCCCGTTTTGCCGGTGATTTTGACCAGGCTAGTATTATCCGGCGGATAGTATTATAATTGTGCCCTCGGAGGGACTGACGCCTTGGGGTCTGGCGGCCGGGAGTGCTTGGCTACTAAGCATGCTATGCCAGCATTCTGTCTGCCTCTCATCCAAGGTTAGATATGCCCTCTATACTGTAAACCTGCAGGCGCTACCGGTGCCTGCGAGAAATTGTGGTGAGGTGAAATGGCTAGACCAAAGGGAACCCCAAACAAGCGTAAGAAGGCTAAACCTCCTGGCGTCGCATTTGGAGACCTGATCCGCAGCCTGCGCATTCGCGAAGGGATGTCTCAAACGTCCTTTGCGAAGAGGCTGAACCTACATCCTTCCTACATCTCCCGCCTGGAGGCCGGTATGCGCCGTCCTTCCCCAGAGGTTCTCAAGCAGATGAGTATTCTGCTTAAGTGCCCCCACGAGCGCCTGATTGAGGTCAGCGGCATGGTGGAGGAGAACATGCTGGATGAGATCCGGCGCGGCCCGGTAGGCAGCCTCTCTGGCGAGATCATGCAGCTTCGCAGCAGGCTTAAGCCGAAGAAGGACGCGGACATCCTCATTTCCGGCGACGTCACGCCGCTTCCGGTGTACGACTCGGTGCCCGCTGGCGTTTCGGTGGAGAAGATCGCCAGGGCCGCCAAGGGCGGAGCCAAGGTTGAGTTCGTGGACTCCAGTATCGTGAAGGACGATGAAGCCTTCGCGCTGGTTGTCAGCGGCAACTCCATGAAGGATGCAGGGATTTTGCACGGCGACATCGTCGTGATTTCGCCGAACACCAAGATCAAGAACGGCGACATCGCGCTGGTTGCCATCGGCCGGAAGGACGTCTCGCTGAAGCGCGTGTACATTGAGGGCGATTACGCGCTCCTGCACGCTGCCAACAGCGACTTCCCGCCGGTGATGCTGCCTTACCCCGACGGCGTAGAGCTGTTGGGCAAGGCGGTCTGGGTCCGCCGCAAACTATAGTCCAAGTGCTCTGGCGGCCGGCCTTCACCGGGCCGGCCGCTGGATGCGCGTTTGGTGTTCGGCCAGGCAGTTCCCCTAGGTGGCACGGAATGCGCTAGCACTTGAGCCGAACCGGTTTGCCTCCGCCGGCCCTAGGCGAAGATGGCCCTGATTGCGTCCGCCCGCTCGTGATCCCGGGCCGCATGAGCTTCCACGCAGTCGCGGTATGTTTCCAGATCGCAGTCGATGGGATAGCCCAGTGTCGGCGGGGTCTTCTGAAAGTCTTCGGGGCTGAGCTTCAGTATCTGGCTCTCCAGGAGACCCTCCAACACGCTTATCAGTGTCATCGCCTCATTCTTAGAGGTAAACGCTGACGGCACCGCCGGGATGTTCTGGACTCCCAGGCCTATTGCCATCATCTTCTTGTCATCAGCCACCATCTTGGAGTAGTCAGCAGCAGTTTTCCCGCTTTCGTCTTCCTCGCTAGTGAAAGCGTAGTCGCTGGGGACATCTGCGATCGCGCTCAGCACATCCCTGCTGGAAGCCGCAACCAGGTCTCTAAGTTCTTCGTTCACCGACATCTTGTTCTCCTTGTTCTATAGAATTCAGATGAGCGTCTCTCCCACTCCTCCAGGTTAGGACTTGACCTATGCTGTTCCGCCTCAAGGCGCTCAACTTCCGCGCGCAGCTCGGCCGCTTCTCTTTCCCGCCCCTCTTCTTCCAGAAAGCCGGCAAAGGTCTCCAGGTTCTCAATATCCTCCGGCGCCGCTTCCACCGCCTGCCGGAACCTCGCCTCCGCCTCTTCCTTTCGGCCCAACCCGGCCAGCACTAGAGCTGCGTTCAACAGCGCCGTGTCGTCCCGGGGGGACAACTCAAGAGCGATTTCCAGCTCCTTCAACGCCTCGTCCAACCGGCCCATCCGAAAGTAGAGGTCTCCCAGATTCGTATGCGGCTGCACATACTCCTTGATGACCAGCGCCTGCCGGTACGCCTCCTCCGCCTCCTGGTAGCGTCCCTGGAGGCAGAGGACGTTGCCCAGGTTGTTGTAAGCGCTGTGGTATTTCGGGTGCAGTTCAATCGCCCGGCGGTAGTGTGTTTCCGCCTCCTCGTATTGCCCGTAGTGCTGGAGAATCCTAGCGTAGTTGTAATGGGCCAGGCAGTCATCAAGCCCCGCGTCAAGCGCCCAGCGATAGAGCCTTCGTACTACCGGCCAGAACTTCTTGGGGGTGTCAATCAGCTCCAGAGCGCGTTTGAATACCGCCTTCCCCTTCTTGGAAAAGTGTCCACGGTCTGGTTGGCTCATAAGCGGAACAAACCTCCACGACTGCCAGCGCGCAGTTGCGTTACCCATTAGTTTACCACAATATACGCTTTCGGCAATCCGCTCAGGGGAACTGCCGCCAGCCGCCTTCGCGGGCACTCATCCCACGCAGCCCGTTTTTGCGGTATGATTAAGGTGAAAGGCGCTCACCAAGTGCGAGCGCAGGGGCCGGAAAACGGCCCCATTTTTTCCAGTGCTTGCGGCTCTTCGTTTCCGCCCGCCAGGACTACTCCCCTGAATGGCTGCACCCGTGCCCTCCACTATGGTCGCACGGGCTTTCACCGGTCTGCAGCATGCCATTCATAAAGGCGCGCACGACTGCTTCCGGCTCATCCGGCAACGCACCGGTGACAACTTGGATTCCATACGCCTGAAGGAGACCCACCGCCCGCGGCCCCATTCCCGAGACAATGACATGTGTTACACCTTTCTCCTTCAAGGCGGCGGGAAAAGCCCCTCGTTCGTGCGGGGGAGCCTCCAGGGTCTCACAGTTCAGTATCTCCTTGGCGTCGGGATCAGCATCAATCAGGGCGAAGCTCTCGCACCTGCCGAAATGCGGGCTCAAACGGCCAGCTGAAACCGGAACGGCGATTCTCATTCAGTAACACCACCTGGATTGGATTGAACCTCATGGCGCTGAGGGAGAGCGGCCAGGCTTTTCAACACTTCGGCCCACAGCCGCCGCAAGTCCTCGGACACGCCTTCATCAGTATACTCCGTTACGCTCAATCCCTGCAGCATTGCTGCCGTCACCGCGGGATCGTAACGCACGCTGCCGACTACTCGCATCCCATCCTGCTCAGCGGCCTGGCTCACTTCCTCGGCCTGGCGAGGATTGATGTCGTGCTTGTTGATGCACACCAGCGCCGGTAGGCCGAAATGCCTGGTAAGCTCCCCTATCCGCTGCAAGTCATGCTGAGCCGATAGCGTTGGCTCGGTGACTATGAGCGCTGCGCTGGCGCCGGTGAGCGAAGCGATAACCGGGCAACCAACACCGGGCGACCCGTCAACCAACACGATGCTGCTGCCGCTCTGCCTCGCCACCTCGCGGGACTTGGCCCGCACCAGGCTTACCAGTTTGCCCGAGTTCTCTTCGGCGATTCCCAGGCGTGCATGCACGAGCTGGCCAAAGCGCGTACTGGATACGAACCACTGGCCGTTGACCACTTCCTCCAGCGCAATGGCGTTTTCGGGGCAGAAGCGCGCGCACACACCGCAACCCTCGCACGCAATCGGGTCAATGGTGAATGGTGCAGGCAGGCCTTCGTCATTCAGCCCGCCGCTGCGGGGTCCGCCGAAGCGGCACAGATCCTCGCAAGTTCCGCAGGCGGTACATCTCGCCGCATCCACCACGGCCTTCTTGCCGCCAGAGAACTCATGGGTCTCCAGCACTTCCGGAGCCAGCAGCAGGTGGAGATTAGCCGCATCAACATCACAGTCGGCAAGCACCGCGTCCTGCGCCAGAGAGGCGAAAGCACCCACCACGGTGGTCTTGCCGGTGCCACCCTTGCCGCTGATGACTACCAGCTCCTTCATACATACATCTCCTGCGCGACATGCTCGTAAAGGAGCGCCATCTGGTCCCGGTAACCGGGAATAGCCTGCGCAGCCAACTCCCCCCGCGAATAGGCTTCGGCGGTCTCCCGGCTGTCTGGAATCTGCAGCGCTACGGCGATGCGCTCCTCGGCGCAGTAGTCTAGAACGCGCTCGTCTCCCGCATCCGCACGATTCAGCACGACGGCAAACGGTTTCTTCAGTTCGCGCACCATTCCAACCGCCAGTGCCAGATCGTTGAGCCCAAATGGTGTCGGTTCCGTGACCAGCAGAACGAAATCCGCCGTCCGCACGCTCTCAATCACCGGGCAAGAGGTCCCCGGCGGCGCGTCTATAACCACCGTCCGGCCGGCCGCGCTGCCAACCAGCTCACGGATGATCGGCGTCGCCCGTGCCTCTCCAACCTTGAGCACGCCGTGGGTGAAGCGCAGCCGTCCTGCCCTCCCCTCCTCAATCACCCCAATCTCATGCGCAACTTCGGTAATCGCCTTCTCCGGGCAGACCAAGGTGCAGCCCCCGCAGCCATTGCACAGCGCTGGGAAGGTCAGCACCGTCGCCTTCACCACCACTATCGCGCCGTACTGGCACATCTTCCCGCATTCCCCGCAGCCAGTGCACCGGCTTGCATTTACTTCGGGGACGGGAATGGCCACCGCGCGAGAGCTCTCCAGGCGGGGTTTCAGGAAGATGTGGGCATTGGGTTCCTCCACATCGCAATCCAAGAA
>CAZXPM010000069.1:0-943 GCA_964643155.1 uncultured Planctomycetales bacterium
CAGTGAAGGTGAAGACCAGCGCGAGGGTGGCCTGCGGCCCCTCGGTGAGGCCCTCCAGGAAGTGGCGCAGCGGGTAGATGAACGCCACGGTGATGATGGTCGCCGCCGCAAGGTAGAGGAAGTAGAGGCCGGGCCGCGACACCTGCGCGCCGGGACGGAAGCTGAGTATCTGCGCCGCGTCGCGGAAGTAGTAGATGAGGACGGCGAGAAGCGTCGCGAGGTGCAGCGCGATTTCCACCACGACGCCGGGCGGGTTCACCCCGGTGAGCGACTGGAGCAGCACGAGGTGGCCGGAGGAGCTTACGGGGAGGAACTCGGTGAAGCCCTGCACCACGCCGAGCAGCAACAGCGTCAGATAGTCGGCCACCGCTAGCGCTTCCTCTTGCCGCCCTCCGCCCGGGTGACCGAGGGGTCAAGGTGAATGACCGTGCCCATGACGGTGGGGTTAATGCCGAGCTTGCGGGAGACGAAGCGCTGGAGGGTGTTGGCCAGGTTGTTGCGCAACTGCGCCTGGTGCGCGCGGCCGCGCAGGCGGTTATGGAAGAGGGCCTCGCTGAGCGCCTCCTTCATCTCGTCGTAGAGCTGCGGGTTCTGGCGCTGGGAGGGAAAACCGCGCGCCTTGACCTCGGGGCCGTGGAGGATGTGGTCGCCGGTAGAGTCCAGCACCAGCACGAAGTCCACCACCCCGTCTTCCGCCAGCATGGCGCGCTCGTGGACAACGCTGCTGGAAACGCCGCCAATGGACAGCCCGTCAATCAGCACACCGCCGGCCTTTACCTTCTCGCTCAGCTCCCAGGCGCGAGCATCCAGGGTGAGAACGTCGCCGATGCCCATTATCACCACGTCCCGGGTGCTGTGCCCCCAGTCCTCCGCCACCTTGCGGAACAGCATCTGATGGCGGTACTGGGAGTGGATCGGGATGACGTAGCGCGGCTTCACCGCG
>CAZXPM010000069.1:953-7832 GCA_964643155.1 uncultured Planctomycetales bacterium
GCCCAGGCGGAAGAGGTCGTTGATGACGGAGAAAATGAAGGTCTCGTTGCCGGGGATGGGACTGGCGGAGAAGATGACCAGGTCGCTCTCCTGCACGCTGACGAAGCGGTGCTCCTCGCGGGAAATCTGCGACAGCGCCGCCATCGGCTCGCCCTGGCTGCCGGTCGCCAGCACCACCAGCTTGCGCGGCGGGTAGCGGTTGAGGTCGTCCGGCGGGATAATCAGGTTCGGCGGCACCCGCAGGTAGCCCAGCGAACGCGCCATCTCTTCGTTCTTCAGCATGGTGCGGCCGGCCAGGAACACCTTGCGGCCATACTCCTCCGCAAGGTCAATCACCTGCTGAACCCGGTGGATATTGCTGGCGAAGGTGGTGACGAAGATGCGGCCCTGGTGGGTCTTGAAGTACTCGGCCAGCGCGGGGCCGACCTCGGACTCGGAGCCGGTCCAGCCGGGACGCTCAATGTTGGTGGTGTCAATCATCAGCGCCAGCACATTGCCGCCTTTGCAGGCGCGCTGGATGCCCTTGATATCGGTGGGCAGGTGGTCAATGGGATCGCGGTCCAGCTTGAAATCGCCGGTGTGGACAATCTTGCCGGCGGGGGTGTGAATCACCAGCGCCAGGCCATCGGGGATGGAATGGGCGTTGTGGAAGGTGTCAATCGTGAGGTTCCGGCCGATTTCAATGCGGTCGCCGGCTTCAATCTCCTTGAACGGCACTTCTTCGGGGACGCTGAACTCGGTGAGCTTGGAGCGCACCAGGCCGAGGGTCAGCGGCGTGCCGTATATCGCCGGCGGCACCATGTCCTGCAGCAGGTAGGGTAGCGCGCCGATGTGGTCTTCGTGGCCGTGCGTGAGGATGACCGCCTTCAGCTTGCTGCGGTGGCGCAGCAGGTAGGTGAAGTCGGGAATCACCAGATCCACGCCCAGCATGTGGGCGTCGGGGAAGCTGATGCCGCAGTCAACCAGCACGGCGCTGTCGCCGTATTCAATTACGTTGCAGTTCTTGCCGATCTCGCCAATGCCCCCGAGGCAGACGAATCGGACCTTGTTGTTTTTAGACATCCGGTTCAGGGTTCGCCATCACGCGCCACGTCGCCTTTCACCTGGACGTGGGGCGGCGCGAACAAATAGAGATTGGGCGCTATTTCCCGGCGCTTGCCCTTGATGGCCTCGGCCACGCCGGACAGGAAGCTGACGATGCGCCTGGCTTCCTCACGGTTCTGGTTTACGATGCGCGACAGGTCTACCAGCAGGACGCTGCCCTCGCGCAGGTCTTCGGTATAAACGGAAAGCGAAAAGGTGACGCGGCCGTACCGGTTGAGCTCCGGCCGCACCACGGAGATGCGGTACTCCGGCAGCTTGGGGGCAAGGTCACGGCGGTAATCCACGACTTTGTCCTCCGGCGGCTTCTCCGCCTTGGGCGGTGGTTCAGGATAGTCAATTATCTCCTCGGCCACCGGTTCCGCCAGGCCAAAGAAGCGCAGAATTGCGTCTATCAGGCCCATGGCCCCCTCGCGTTCCCTAGAATATGGATTCCTCCGGCTCTTCCGGCGGCGCTTCCGCCGCCGCCTCCTCGGCGAAGAACTCCTTGAGCAGCCGCTGGGTCAGCGGGGTGCCCTGCCGCAGCTCGGCGCGCACCTCCTGGAGCTTGCGGCCGGTTCCCACCGGAATAAGCGAGCCGATGATTACGTTTTCCTTGATGCCGCGCAGGTCGTCCTGCTGGCCTTCAATGGCCGCGCGCGTGAGCACGCGGGTCGTCTCCTGGAAAGAGGCGGCCGCCAGCCACGAATCGGTGGTGAGGGACGCCTTGGAGATTCCCTGCAGCAGGCTGCGCGCCTTGGGCGGCTTGAGCCCCCGCTTCTTCATCTCCTCGCAGATGGCCTCAAAGCGGCGGCGCGGCAGCACGTCGCCTTCAAACAGGTCGTCGCTGTCGCCCCGTGCAGTAATCTCCACGTACCTTATCATCTGCTTGGCAATGATCTCAATGTGCTTGGAGTTGGTGTTGACGTTCTGGGATTCGTATATCTCCTGCACCGTGTTCACCAGGTACTGCTGCGTCTTCAGGTCGCCCACGAGGGCATGGTACTTCTTGATGTCCAGCGAGCCCTCGCACAGCGGCTGCGCCTTCTCCACCAAGTCGTCCACCCGCAGCGGCTGGCCTTCGGCGTTTATCGGCAGCCGGTTCTCGTGCGGCGTCTCGTACACCTTCTCGGTGCCGTCGGGGTGCTCAATGGTGATGCGGTAGAACGTGCGCTTGAAGTCAGTGTAGAGCTGCGTGACCATTCCGCCGATGTCCGCCAGCACTTCGCCGCGCGGATCCAGCGCGTCCCCGCGCTTGACCGGCATCCGGTAGCGGATGGGCAGCCGCTCGTCTTCCTCGCGCAGGATGGTGTAGGACTTCTCGGAGTATCCCTCGGGGTCCTGGATCACAACGCGCTCGTAAAGCACCTTGGTGATGTCCTTCACCACGCCCTCGCGCTCCGCCAGCACGGTCGGCTCCTTGGCGCCGCGCACCTCAAACAGCGTCTCCACATAGGGGAGGCCCTGGGTGATGTCACGGCCCTTAATGCCGCCGGTGTGGAAGGTGCGCATGGTGAGCTGGGTGCCCGGCTCGCCGATAGACTGGGCGGCGATGACGCCCACGGGGTCGCCCACTTCCGCCAGCCGTCCGGCCGCCAGATCCCAGCCGTAGCACATTGCGCACACGCCCTCCTCCATCCGGCAGGTCAGCGCCGAACGCACCAGCACGCGCTGCACCCCGGCGTTGAACAGGTGCTCCGCGGCGGTGGGGGTCAGCTCGGTGTTGCGCCCGTACAGCAGCTCGCCGGTGGCGGGGTCCTTGATGGACTCAGCCAGCACGCGGCCCGTGAGCGCCTTCTTCGCCTTCTTGATGGTGTCCACGCGTCCGGCGTGGAGCAGGATGGGCACTCCGTCCTTGGCGCCGCAATCGTGCGCGGTGATGGACACATCCACCGCCACGTCCACCAGCCGGCGCGTGAGATACCCCGAGTCGGCGGTCTTGAGCGCCGTATCCACCAGGCCCTTGCGGCCGCCGTGGGTGGAGATGAAATACTCGTACACGGACAGGCCCTCGCGGAAGTTGCTGCGGATGGGAATGTCCAGCACGCGCCCCGTGGGGCCCACCAGCAATCCCCGCATGGCGGCGAGCTGGCGCACCTGGTCGATCTTCCCGCGCGCACCGGACTCCTCCATCATGAACACGGGGTTCAGGGTGGCGAAGTTCTCCTTCATCGCCTTCGTCAGGTCCTTGGTAGCCTGGTCCCAGATGCGGGTGACTTCTTCGTCCTTCTCCTTGCGGGTAATCAGCTCGCGACGGAATTTGCGCCACACCTCGGCGGACAGCTTCTCCGCCTCGCGCAGAATCTCGCCCTTGCGCGCCGGGATGGTGATGTCGTTGATGCCGATGGTGACGCCGCCCAGGGTTGCCTGCTCAAAGCCCAAGTCCTTGAGCGCGTCCACCAGCACCACGGTGAAGCGCTGGCCCAACTGCTCGTAGGCGTAAGAGATGATGTTCGCCAGGGCGCCGCGGTCAATCGCGAAGTTGAAGAAAGGCAGCCGCTTCTCTTCCGGCACGTCCAGCTCGTCCTGCAGGTGGACGAGCGCGTCGTTGAAGATGACGCGCCCAACCGTCGTGAAGACCGGCCGGTCGCGTCTCACGGCGGGCGTGGTGTATTCGTCTTCATCGCGAACCGCCAGCTTCAGCTGGACGCGAATCGGCTCATGCAGCTCGATCTTGCCGTTGGCGTAAGCCAGCAGCGCCTCGTTGGCGGATGTGAAACTGCGCGCCCCCTCCGCCTCGGGCTGCTTACCGTCCGGCGTCTCGGTAAGGAAATACACTCCCAGCACCATGTCGTGGTTGGGGCTGATGATGGGCTTGCCGTCGGCGGGCAGGAACAGGTTATTAGCGGAGAGCATCAGCACCCGCGCCTCCGCCTGAGCCGCCATGGAAAGCGGCACGTGCACCGCCATCTGGTCGCCGTCAAAGTCGGCGTTGTAGGCGGCGCAAACCAGCGGGTGCAACTGTATCGCCTTGCCCTCAATCAGCACCGGCTCAAAGGCCTGCATGGACAGGCGGTGCAGCGTGGGAGCGCGGTTAAGCAGCACCGGGTGGGCGCGGCAGATTTCCTCCAGCGCGTCCCACACACGGTCGTCCTCCGCCCGTTCCAGCATCCGGCGGGCGGTGGCGATGTTCTGCGCGGGGTCGTTGGGGTCAACCAGCTTGTGCAGCACGAAGGGCTTGAACAGCTCCAGCGCCATGTACTTGGGCAGACCGCACTGGTGCAGCCGCAGGCGCGGACCCGCGACGATGACCGAACGGCCGGAGTAGTCCACCCGCTTGCCCAGCAGGTTCTGGCGGAAGCGGCCCTGCTTGCCCTTCAGCATATCTGAGAGCGATTTCAGCGGCCGGTTGTTCACCGAGACGGCGCTGCGGCCGCGGCGCCCGTTGTCAATCAGCGAATCCACCGCCTCCTGGAGCATCCGCCGCTCGTTGCGGAGGATGCTCTCAGGCGCGCGGATATCCATCAGTTTCTTCAGGCGGTTGTTACGGTTGATTACGCGCCGGTAAAGGTCGTTGAGGTCGGAGCTGGCAAAGCGACCGCCCTCCAGCTCCACCATCGGGCGCAGCTCCGGCGGCAGCACCGGCAGCACCTCCAGCACCATCCACTCCGGGCGGTTGCCTGATTTGAGGAAGGAGCGGACTATCTTCAGGCGCTTGGTGACCTTCTGACGCTTCTGGTTGGAGGCGCCCTCCAGCTCCTGCTTGAGTTCCGCCTCCAGCCTGGGCAGGTCAATGGCCTGGAGCACTTCCTTAATGGCCTGCGCTCCGATGCGGATGCGCAGGTGCTCCGACAGCCCGGTCACGCCCCGCATCTCCAGCAGGCGCATCAGCGCCTTGATGTCCTCGTGCTGGCCGTCGGTCAGCCGGTCCAGGCGCTTCATTGACCGGAGCAGGTCCAGCGCCTGCTGTAACTGGCGCATCTCCTGGTCTATCTCCTCCAGGCGCTTGACCGTGTCAATGCTCTTCTTGCGGTTTTCCACCCGCACACTGAAGCACCACAGGCCGATCAGCTTGGTGAGCATCGGTATCGTGAAGGGAACGCGCTCCTCGCCCCGGCTGATGACCTCGCCGGTCACGGAGTCGTAGATGTCCTCCACCACATCGTAGTCGCGCACGTGCTCGCTGTTGGCCACCTGCTCCACCAGCCAGTCCAGGCGCTCCCACATCCTGTCGTCCACGTCGGCTTCCGTGGCGGACACCACGGCCTTTTCCAGCTCGGTGATCTTGCGCTTGTCGGACGGCTCCAGGCCCGGAGCTTCCCGCGCAAGGTCGAAGAAGGTCACTTCCTTTACGTCGTGGAGCTTCTCGCCTTCCATGGCGAGCTCGCCCAGCCGCGTAACCACCTCGCCTTCTATCCGCTGGAAGTTGCTTTCAATCCACTCGTCGTCTTTGTCAATGACGAGCCAGTTGACGTAGTAAACGACCTTTTCCACTTCCTTGCCGTTTATCCCCAGCAGGGCGGAGAAGCGGTTGGGTATGGACTTGGTGAACCAGATGTGCGCCACCGGGCTGGCCAGCTTGATGTGGCCCATGCGCTCGCGGCGCACGCGGGCATTCGTGACCTCCACGCCGCAGCGCTCGCACACGGTGCCGCGGTAGCGCAGCTTGCGGTACTTGCCGCAGGCGCACTCGTAGTCCTTGGTGGGGCCGAAGATGCGCTCGCAGAAAAGCCCGTCCTTCTCGGGCTTGTAGGTGCGGTAGTTGAAGGTCTCCGGCTTGCGCACCTCTCCGTGCGACCACTCCAGTATGCGTTCGGGGGACGCCAGGCCGATGCGGATGGCAGAAATCTGCTGCGGCTCGGCCTCGCGTTCCCGCTGCCGTGAAATCATGCGGTAGCTATTCAAAGAGATCTTCCCCCTTCTTAAGGCGCGCGGTTTCCCTGGCCTCCTCCTGCGAGGCTTCCCGCAGTATGCTGGCCTGCTCGTCCTCGTGGATGATGGAGACGTCAAGGCACAGGCTCTTGAGCTCGTTCATCATCACGTGGAACGACTCCGGCACGCCGGGCTCGGGAATCACTTCGCCGTCCACAATCGCCTTGTAGGTGCGGTTGCGTCCGACCACATCGTCGCTCTTGACGGTGAGCATCTCCTTAAGGAGATGCGCCGCGCCGTATCCTTCCAGCGCCCAGACCTCCATTTCGCCAAGGCGCTGGCCGCCGAACTGGGCCTTGCCGCCCAGGGGCTGCTGGGTTATCAGCGCGTAGGAACCGGTTGACCGCGCGTGCACCTTGTCGTCCACCAAGTGGTTGAGCTTCATCACGTACATGACACCCACGGTCACGCGTTCGGTGAAGGGCTGGCCGGTCAGGCCGTCATAGAGCACGGTCTTGCCGTCAAGGGGCAGATTGAGCTGGCGGAACAGGGCGCGGATCTTGCCCTCGGAAACCGAGCGGAACACCGGGTTCATCACGCGGATATGGTCTTCCGCGCGGGTGAAACGGATTTCGGAAGTGTTCAGCGGGACTACCATCTGGTCGCGCGGCACGCCGTCATCGTCGGGCGCCTTGCGCACCGCTTCCACCGTCTTGATGTCGCCGCGGGAAACCGCAATGGCACCCAGGCCCAGGTGGGTCTCCAGCAACTGGCCGATGTTCATGCGGGAGGGCACGCCCAGCGGGTTCAGCACTATGTCCACCGGCGTGCCGTCGGGCAGGAAGGGCATATCCTCCTCGGGGAGGATATTGCTGACCACGCCCTTGTTGCCGTGGCGGCCGGCCATCTTGTCGCCCACCGACAGGCGGCGCTTCTTGGCCACGAACACGCGCGCCATCTCCACCACGTTGTGGGGCATGTCAATAT
>CAZXPM010000070.1:0-4949 GCA_964643155.1 uncultured Planctomycetales bacterium
TACGGTAGCCGGCCGTGGGAGACCGTGTGCATGAAGCGCTGGACTACGGAGTCGGGGAGCTGGGCGTCCATCCGCAGGTAGTAGGCGCGCTCCCAGACCTGCTGGGCAGCGCTGATGAGGTCGGGCAGGAAGTGGTCCGGGGGCGGCATCAGGCCGGCGGGCCAGCACACGTGGTGGCCTTCGGCGTAGCGTGCACGGAGCATCAGCGGCAGCAGGCGGCTGCCATCCTTCTCCGTGGTGATGAAGCACTCGGCGCCCTCGCGCCGGCGCAGTCTCTCCAGCATCTGCAGGTCACGGGTGGTGAAGCTGTAGTGGTCAGGGAAGCGCACCATCTTCGCGACGTCGGCGTTGAGCCGGACCAACGTACGCTCAAAGCCTTCGGGGGCGCCGATGCCAGCGAAGGCGACAGCGCGGACCGAAGGCAACCCCGCTTCCGGCTCGCACTCGGTGGTATGCGCCGCCAGCCAGGGGCTGAGCAGCTTCGCCAGTGGACGCGCCTCGGCCACCACCAGCCCGAAGCTGCCGTCGGTGCGCACCGGCATCTCGGGAGTTGCGCCGCTCCCGTTGCGCACGAGCACAATGTCCGCCCGCTCCGCCCCGGAGATTTCCTCGCGGAGCATCCCCGCCGGGAACAGGCGCGCCTGCGCGTCCGAAGGGCGCAGCAGGCAGATGGACAGCGCGGGCTGGAGGCTGTAAAGCTGGTGCGCGTCGTCGGCAATCACGAAGTCCAGATCCTCGCGCGCCGCCAGCTCGCGGACGCCCGCGAGCTTGTTGCGGTGGGCGCAGACCACGGCTGAGGACGAACTCACGGTGATACAGTCCTCCCGCACCTCCACCGTGGGCGTAGTGTTGTCCAGCTCCCCCAGCCTGCCGGCGTAAATCAGCAGCTCATCCAGAAAGTGCAACGGGGCCTTGCCCAGCTTGAGTACCACCGCGCCACGCAGGCCGGCGGCGCTGGCATGCTCATACAGAGTGCAGGTCACCGGCGTTTTGCCGGTGCCGCCCAGGGAGACGTTGCCGATGGCGACCACCGGCCGGCCTTCCACCGGCGCCCGCTCAGCCAGGTACTTCCGGCGCCTGCGGTTGAACAACGCGCGGTAGACGGGAGCAACGAGGCTGCCGATCGTAGCCTGGGAAAAACGCAGGACCGGCAGCCGCCGCCGGTCAACAATCTGGTAATTTGGCTCCATTCCCTATATGATTGTAGCCGAAATGCCGTGGTTTACTATCAGTTTTCGCGCAGCCATTTTGGGTCTGCGCTGGATTGGCCCTGGTTTTCCTGGCTGCTGCAAGCGAGGGCTCTCATGACAGCGAAGCGAACTCCAAAACGCACCATCAAGAAAGAGAAAACGGCCTGGGAGTGCAAGTACTTCAGTGTGGCTGAGTACACGGTGCAGGGGCGCAAGGGCGACCGCCCCTATTACGCGGTGAACCGCCGCCATTTCAACACCGTTCACATTCTGGCCCTGACCGAGAAGGATGAAGTTGTGCTGGTGCGCCAGTTCCGCCCGCCGGTGCGCAAGCACGTGATTGAGCTGCCTGCGGGCCTGTGCGACGACATCAACGAGTGCCCCGTGGACGCGGCCCGCCGAGAACTGCTGGAGGAAACGGGCTTCCAGGTTGAAGACATGGCGCTGGTGTTCTCCGGCACGGTTTCACCCGGCCTCACCAATGAGGTCTACAACCTCTTTGTCGGCACCAACGCCGAGATGGTGAGTTCCGGCGGCGGAGTGGGCAACGAGGCGATTGAAGTGTTCCTTAAGCCGCGCCGGCGTCTCCTGGAGTTCCTGGTTGACGAGAGCCTGGCCGGGGACTCGCTGGTGGATAGCAAGATACCCACGGCGCTCATGCTGGCGGAGATGTTCCTCTCGCCGGAGCAGGTGCGGTAGCGTGCTGCCTATGCGACTGGCCCGGACAGCCTTGATTGCAGCGCTGATTGCGGTCCCGCTGGCGTCCTGCCAGGATGCGGAGCCGGAGGGAGCAGCCCAGAGGGAGGCCGCGCCGTTTGAGCGGTGGTGCGAGGACCTGGGGCCGCTGGCGACCGTGTGTTCGCAGTACAAGCCCTCAGCCAACTGGTATCTGCCCGCGAGGATAGACAGCGTGCGGCTGGACGAGCCCCTGTGGGCGCGGGACTTCCAGCAAATGGGCCAGCTCAGCCTGGTTGCAGGAAACAGAACCGTGTTTATCGCCACGTCCACCGGTTACCTGGGCGCACTGGACGCGGCCACCGGAGAAACCCGCTGGGAGGCAATCCAGGAGTCATTCACGAAGCGGGGCCCGGAAGCGCCGGTTTTCCGCGAACTGGTGCTTACCCCGTATTCGCTGATAACCGGCTCGGTGATAGGGTCGCGCAGCGAAATCAGGTTCTACTCACCGGCCACAGGCGAGCTCCAGCGGCGGCACCTGCTCCCGCACTTTCAGCTTGACGCCCTGCTTCCCACAGAGAGCGGCGAAGTGCTGGCGGTCGCCGTTCTCGGCGACATCCGCGCGTTTGACACTGCCACCGGCGAGCTTGTGCGCAGCGAGAAGCAGCTCACCGTGCTGCTGGCCGCAGTGCTGGCGGGCGACCGGCTGTTGCTCTGCGGCCGGGAACGGGCGGTGTTTTCCCTGGAGGTGGAAAACCTGAAGCTGGACAGTCTGCGGATGCTGCGGGAGCTGGCACCGTGGATGGCGTATGCGGACGGCGGCTCCACGCTGAACCTCGTCTGCCAGACCGTCTCCGGCGACCGGCACTTGCTGATGGGGCTTGACGCCGCCAGCCTGGAAACTGTATGGCAGAGCGAGCCGCTGGAGGCAATGGTCGCGATGCTGCCCGCTTCTATCGGCGGCAAGGTGTACTACCCGGACACCGAGGGCGCTGTCCACTGTTACGACCCGGTAGAGAACGCCGTGCGGTGGACGCACCGGACGTACGCCCGCTGCTATGTCTTCTTCACCTGTGAGAACGCGGTTGTCGTCATCGCCAACTACTCCAGCACGGACGCGCAGCAGGGGTCTGACGGCGGGCAGACCCGCCGCGCCCCCCCCTGGTATGAGCCGGGGTATTCACAGTATTACCGCTTCCTCCTGCTTGACCCCGAAGACGGGAGCGTTCGGTATGGGCACGACGCGCCCGGGGAGTTCCTGGCGCGCACTTTCACCGAGTCCGGCATCGTACTGCGCGAGGGCGAGAACGGGCCGCTGGTCTGTTATCCCGCGGACATCGTCATCCCGGAAGCGAACGGAGCGGGCCAATGATCCTGGTTCTAGACTGCGACAACACGCTGTACCCTGCCTCGGCCAACGTGATGGAGCTGAACGATGTGCGCATCCAGCGCTACATCCGCGAAGTAATGGGTTTCGCGCCGGAGGTGGCGGAGGAGAAGAGGCTAAGCTACCTGCGCAAATACGGCACCACGCTGGCCGGCTTGATGGCAGAGGAGCAGGTTGACCCCGAGGAGTTTCTGGCCTACGTGCACGACTACGAGCTGGACGGCCGGCTCGCGCCCAATCCCGCGCTAGTACAGTTTCTGGCAGAGCTGGAAGTCCCACGGGTGATACTCACTTCCGCCTGCGCGGCGCATGCCCGGAAGGTGACGAAGGCGCTGGGCCTCGCCGGGTGTTTTGAGCGCATTTACGACCTTAAGGCGGTGGACTACCAGGGCAAGCCCGACCGCCATGCCTACCAGCGTGTGCTGGACGACTATCCCGGCGAGACGGCGGTGTTTGTGGACGACCGCCTGCTCAACCTTCCGCCGGCAAAAGAGCTGGGCATGGTCAATGTCTGGGTGAACGAAGGCTGGCTGCCGGCCGCCGGCGAAGTGACACCGGCGCTCTCGGTGTTCTACGAGGAGGCCAGGCACCTGCAGGAGCGCGCGGACGAGTTCGCCGATTTCACCATCCAACGGGTGGAGCAACTGGCGGACATCTGGCCGGCGGTGCAGGCGAAAGCGGCGGGGCGATGATCTGCCAGTACCTCAAGCTGCGCAACTTCCGCAACTACGAGCAGGTGGAGGCGCGGCTGCGCCCGGGCGTGAACATCCTGCTGGGCGGCAACGGCAGCGGCAAGACCAATCTGCTGGAAGGGCTTTACTTCGTGGCCACGCTGGGCGGCTTCCGCGCTGACAGCGACCGCTCGCTCATCCGCCGGGGCGCGAAGTCGCTCTACGCCGAGGCGCTGTTCATCTCCGACGCGGGCGCGCAGCACCAGGCGGACGTGCATTTCTCCCAGGGCAAGAAGTACCTGCGGGTGAACGACGCGCCGGTGCTGAAGGCGGCGGACTACTGGGGGCGCATTCCGCTTTACCTGTTCTCGCCCGCGTCTATGGATCTGTTATGGGGGCAGCCGGAGCGGCGGCGCAGCCTGTGGGACGGCGAAATCGCCAAGTTCTCGCCGCAGTTCCGAACGGAGCTGAACAACTACCGCACCGCCTGGCTGAGCCGCAACCGCACGCTGAAAGCGCTCCAGCAGCGTCCCGGCGACCGCGAGGCGCATTCGCTCCTGAAGTTCTACACCGACTCGGTAGTGCTCACCGGCGGGCGCATCGTCTTTGAGCGCATCCGCTTCCTGCAGGAAGTGCTGCGGCGGCTGGACGCGTTCTACCACCAGCTCACCACCGAGAAGTTCCGGCTGAAGGCCAACTACTCCACCACCGTGGGCAAGTTCGGCCGCGAAGTCTCGCTGGCGGATGTGCGCGCGCAGTACCGTAAGCGGCTGGAAGACATGCAGGGCAAGGAGATTGAGCGCGGCTTCACGCTGGCGGGGCCGCAGCGCGACGATGTGCGCTTCTACCTTGGCGACATCCCCCTGGGCGATTACGCCTCGCAGGGGCAGGTGCGCGCGGCGACCATCGCGCTGACGCTGACGCTCGCGCAGATCTGCCAGGAAAAGACGGGAGAGAAGCCGCTGTTGCTCCTGGACGACGTGCTGTCGGAACTCGGATTCGACGACTGGGAAATCCTGGTGATCG
>CAZXPM010000070.1:4959-7809 GCA_964643155.1 uncultured Planctomycetales bacterium
CAGCGTGCGCGAGATCCGCGCGCTGCTTCCGCTCAAGCCTCACGTTTTCTCGGTGAAGGACGGCAGGGTGAAGCCGGTGCAGGTAAAGGGAGAGACCGGGGCTTAGCCCCTCACTCCGCCCACAGCAACCGGCCGACGCGCACCATCGTGGCGCCTTCTTCAATCGCCCACTGGTAGTCGGCGCTCATGCCCATGGAAAGGGTGTCAAACTCCGCGCCAAGCTGCGGTTGCAGCGTGTCAAACAGGCGCTTCATCCGCTGGAAGCTCGCGCGTGCGCGCCGCTCATACTCCGCATCGGCCTCGCCCGCCGGCCATTCGGGGATGCACATCAGCCCGCGCACGGCGAGGTGCGGGAACTGCGCCGCCACCTGCGCGGCGAACGCGGCCACTTCGCCCGGCGCCACGCCGGCCTTCTGCGGCTCCTCGTCAATGTTCACTTCAACCAGCACCGGCAGCCGCAGCCCCAGCTCGCCCGCGCGCCCGTCCAGTATCCGCGCTATCTTCACACGGTCCAGCGCCTGCACGAAGTGGTAGCCTCCAGGCACCTTGCGCGCCTTGTTGCTCTGGATGGGGCCGACCAGGTGTGCGGTGAAGCTGCGCCCGGTGGCGCGCACAGCGCGGTACTTCTCCAGGCCTTCCAGGATGCGGTTTTCGCCCAGCTCGGCCAGCCCGGCATCCACCGCCGCGCAGCACCAGCTTGCGTCCACGTACTTGGTGATGGCGACGAGGCGCACCGGCTGCGCCGCCCGGGCGATGGCCTCCAGCACCGGCGCGGCGTTGCGCCGCAGGACATCAGCCTTGCGCGCAACCTCAGCGGGATCAAGTGCCTCCATCGGTGGGAATTGTAACACTGTTCATCACCTTTCTTTGTGACTCGTCGGCGCATTGTCCACAGCCAAGGTATAATGCTGATACTGGGAGGTAGGGAACGTGGTCCGTTCCGGGAGAATCCACCCGCTACTTATGGCTGTTGGTGCGGCAGCCCTCTTCGCGGCGGGAATAGCTTCAACGCTGATAGTCCAGCGGCTGGCGCCCTCCTCCACGCCAGGCAAGGCAGTCGCGGCGTTGTCCAAGCAAGGAGTCGCCATGGGAGAGCACTGCCGGGTGGAATACAGGGGAGTCGAGTCCAGGTGGGCGCGCGGCTTCGCCAACATCTATGACACGGCCTTTGACGGTTTCAGAGAGGTTCTGGGCATAGACCTGCCGGAGACGGTGACGATTGACATAAGCGTTACCGGAAAGCCCACGCGGCTGTGGACTGACGGCCAGTCCCGGATCATCCTTCACCTGGAAAAGGAAGAAGACCTCCTGCCCACCAGCCGTTACCACAATCTCTATGGCATGTGCCACGAACCCGGGCACATCGCCATGTACAGCCGGATGGGTTCACTCGCGGGCCTGCCCGACGGCGTGGCCGAAGGCTGGGCGCACTACTGCGGCAGCGTCATCTGCGACTACGTTTGGAGCGTGCACGGGAAGTACGGCTACCCTGAGCCATACGAGTACAACAAGGACGGCGCTGCGCGGCTGGTCCGGCAGTACCACGAGGACGCCGAAGACGCGGTCACGGTGGCCGCTTACACCTTCTGGCTGATTGGCGATATGTTCGGCCACCGGAAGGTGGGCGCCGCCATGCTCAAAGCGCTGGAAGGCCAGCCGACCGGCGCGGAGTTGATGCCGCGGTTCGTGGAGGCGCTGGGCAAGGACGCTGGCGGCCTGGTCCCCGCCGCGATGCTCGTCAGCGCATTCTCCTGGGACTCAGCACGGATTGAACGGGGAGGGGAGCCACCTGCGGCGTACTTTCATGGGTTGAAGAAAGATAAGGACGGCTTCCTGCGCTACGACGACGACAGTAACGAAGGTATGCGCTCCTCTGCGGGCAGCGGGCATGCGGCCATCTTCCATCGTGAAGGCGGCGGAATGCTCACCGCGGTGAAGCTGAAGGGAGCGCGTTACGGCCCTGAAACTTCCAGCACGCAGTTCCGGCTGACGCTGCTGGATGGCGACTTCAACCAGCTCGCGCAATACGAGTACCCGTTCATGCTGTTTGAGCGGCGCGGAGAACCACTCTACTGGGTGGAGCTGGAGGTGCCAAAGACCAAGGTCCCGGAGGTCTTCTTCGTAGCCGTTGATTTCAGGCCGACCGCGACAGATGGAATCTATGTCGGAATAGACGAGAGCTGCAAGGGCCACAGCTTCTCGGCCCTCCCCGGCGGCCACCTGCGGGACTTTGCCGAGGGCGAGTGGATGATCCGCGCCAAGGTCAAGTAGGAAACGCAAACATCCTGCGGCGCGCCGCGGGAGAGACTACAGGAGGAGTCTGATATGCAGAAGATGATGATACTGGCGGCTGCGGTCTGGCTGCTCTCATCCTGCCTGGGTGGGGGGGGTGCCGCAGGTTTTGAGTTACGACGACGACCTGCCGAACGGCAAGCGCAGCATAGCTGGAGCCTCGGAGATAATTGAATTCACCATGCCGGCGGGCTGTTCACAGGTCACGGGGATAATGCTGCACGGCAGCCGCTACGGCTTTCCGCAAGCCCCAAATGAGGACTTCACCATTACCCTGGCCAAGAGAGACGGGACGCAGATTCATACGGAACTGGTGCCATACAGCACGTTTGAGCGAGGATCCGAGAGGTGGTACACGATTGACTTCAAGAAGCCGGTGAAAGTGACCGGCACGTTCCTGGTCGCGGTTAACTTCAACGCGCAGCAAACCAAGGGCGTGTACGTTTCCTATGACACCGGCTCCGGGTGCCAGCACAGCTATGTCGGCTCATTGCGGGATATGGAGCCAGCGACGACTGGCGGTGAGTGGATGATACGCGCGGTGGTGCGGTAGCAGGG
>CAZXPM010000071.1:0-7780 GCA_964643155.1 uncultured Planctomycetales bacterium
GGACAGGCGGGGGCGGTATCGATTCGGTGGGTTGCGGCCGCATGCGCATGAACTGGAAGATGATTGCCGCAATCAGCACCACGAACAGAATCACCACTAGTAGGACTTTGGTTGTGTTACTCTGCTGTTCCATGGTCTACGCCGGAGCTAGCCGGCCGGCACCTCCTCGTCCCCGGTCCGCGCTTCTCCGCCTCCCCCACCGGCCTCTACCTCAATGAGTTCCCCCACCTGCGGTTCAGGCTCCTCCACCGGAGCAGTTCCCAGAGCCTTCACCAGCATGTCCTGGAGCCTGGCGAACTGATCCGCGATGGTCACCTTGGCGGTGGTGAAATACAGCTTCCCGGTCAGCTCGTAGGTCAAGTCCGTCCGGGGGTCAAAAGTTGATTTAGCGGTCTGCGCCGGGGCCTTGATCCGGTCAATCCGGAAGTAGCGGTGGGACCGCTTGAGATTCTCCATGAAAGCGAGGATGTTCTCAAAGCCACCACGGATGACGCAAGTCGCTGTGATGGCCTTGGTCTTCTCCAGCGTGGCATCATCCAGTTTCTTCTCCTCGGCGGTGCGGGCTTTCTCTGACTTGGAGGCAACCTCCAGGTCTTTCGGGGTTTCCATGTCAATCAGAATTACGTCGCCGTTGGCCTTCTCAACATTCTCCTGCAGGAAAGCCACCAGTTCCTTCTGCGCCGGGTTGCTGGGCAGTAATGAGGTAATACGCCTGCTCTGGGAGAGAAGCTCGGGCAGCCGCTTCTCAATGTTAGGAAGCTCGTCGCGTTTGGCTTCCATGGAGAGCTGCTGCTCCTTCAACGAGGCCAGCTCGACCTTGAGCGCGTTCAGCTTGTTTGAAGAGGTGTAGAGGATCAGGCCGCCCACCACAATCACCGCAAGCACGGCAATCACCGTGTGTATCCACACCATCCTTGTTATGCGCCTGCGTTCGCTCACGCCGCTTCACCCCCTTTCTCCGCCGCGCTGCTTTCTTCCTGAACGCCCTTCTCCATGCTCACTCGGACAACAAGTTCAAAGGTGCGCGTAACCCCTTCCTCCTCGTCCTCAATGAGCTCACTGCTCAGGATGTATGGCTCCAGGAAATACGGGTCTTCCTGGAGATTCTCCAGGAGGATAGACAGTGGCATCAAGTCGTAGCCGTTGATGGTGCCCTCAATGGTGATTTCGCCGGTGTGAAGCGGAACTCCCTCGGAGGTGTACCCCTGAGCCTTGGCCTCGGCCGGCTTTTCTTTTCCTTCTTCATCTTCAGCGGCGGCCGAAAGGCGCGGCTTCTTCTTCTTCGGCGTGGTCGTAACCGACACGCACTCAACCGTCTCGATCCACACGCCACGCGGGAGGTTGGGCTCCAGGTGCTTGAAGAAGAGCGGCCAGTCCACATAGTGCTGGTCAAGGTAGACAAACAACCGCTTGAGGTTGTCAAAGGTCCTTACCGAGCGCTCAGCGGCATCGTAGGCGTCGGCAAAGACCTTCAGGTTGTCAATCTCCCGCTCGGCTCTGGTGATGCGGCCTTCCAGCGCCTTGACCCGGTTCAGGCTGGAGAATCCCACCCAGAGCAGCAGCACTACGGCCAGGGAATAGAGCACGGCCAGATAGATGGGATACCAGCGTACTGCGGGCTGCGGCCTGAACTCGGGCGGAAGCAGGTTTATGTCTAAGCGTCTTTCCATGTCTTACGCCAGGGACTCCAAGGCAAGCCCCAAAGCCGCGCTAAACTGGGGCATTGTCATGGATTCCTCCGCCTCCGGAGTAAATGTGAATGCGTCCCGCAGCCGGCTCATCGGATCCGCCAGCGTTACACGGAACTGCGTGGTTTCTTCCATCACTTCCGACAGATTGCGGGGCCAAACGCCGGTGCCGCACAGAACCAGGTCGTCGTAGTTGTAGTCCAGCATCTGCTTCTGGCTCTTGTAGAACGACAGAGTGCGCTCCACCTCCGACATAATCTGGTCAACCAGCGGTTTGCCCAGCGCATAGTGCTCGGACGGCAGCCGGTAATCGTCCTGCTTGTAACCGCCGATGGTCTCGATCTCCTCGCGGGTCTCCAGGACTCCTTTGAACATGTACTTGAGCTCGTTCAGGCCAAGGGAGATGCGGCGGATGAACGCCAGGTTGCCCCGGTCGAAGATGATGACGTCGCCACCGACCTGCTCAAGGTGGACTATGACCGTGTTGCGGGCGAGCAGCCTTTCGTCCGTATGGTGCAGCGCCGAGAGGTTGGCTATCACCGGCAGGTCAATCCGCACGAGCTGCAGCCGTGAAGCCTCCACCGCCTCTATGTAGGGGAACAGCGATATCTTCGGCACAATCGCCACCAGCACGCTGTTCTTAGTGGCACCGTCCACTTCAATTTCGCCCAGAACAGTGTAGTCAAGGACGTACTCCTCAATGCTCTCATCCAGCACCTGGTCAAACTCAAACTTGATGGTGGTCCCCAGCTCGTCGTCCGGCATCACCGGCATTGTGAGCAGCCGCAGGATGCTCTTGCGCTCCTGAAAGCCGATGGCGGCGTTGTAGCTCTTGAGGCCGTTGGCATGGATGAAGTCCTTCAGAGAGATCGCTACTTCCTGCGGTTCAAAATGAGTGGGGTCGTCCTCCGGCATCGGGAGATGGAGGGCCGACGCCTGAACGACGCTGAACCGCCGGCGAGAGCCCGACAGCGCCACAGCCCTAACCTGACCTGGCAGAAAGTCCAGACCCAGTACCTTGTTTGCTTTGACAGTCACCTCTTGTTTCCTCTTTATTAGTGCAAAACGGGCCGACCGGAGGTCGGGCTATACCCTACCTCCTGTCAGCCCGTTAAGCCGTTTTCAAATTTGGCTAAAGCCCTACCCTAAAACCGCTATGACCTGTCGATGTGGCCGTCCTCAGTCAAGGTGAACAACGGCCCTCCGTTAGGACACTGCGCAGTACAGGTATAGCTCTGGCCATCAGCGCCAACGGTCAGCGCGAACTCGATCCCCTCGGGGTTCGTGAAGCTCTCGCCGGTCCAGTCGTTCGCCGACAGGTAAGGCGGAGTCGCACCTGTCAGGTCTGCGATGGTTCCAAAACTACCGGTTGCGGCCTGGTACGCACCCTCCGCCGAGCGGAGCGTGGACAGCATACCCTGAGCCTTGCTGGCAACCGCGGCACCGCGGGTGGACAGCAGCATGGGAACTGCGATCGTGGCAATAATGCCGATGATCGCAACGACGATCAGAAGCTCAATGAGCGTGAAACCTTTACGTCCTTTAATCACTTGTTTTCACCCCCTTTCAACAGAGTGAATATTCGGAATAAGCAAATGTTACCAGATTCACCGTGGTTTTGCAAGCCAGGGCATATTATACCGCAGTTCCTGCGTTTCCGCATGCATGCAGGCCAAGCGCAGCACTTCACGCGAGTAGCGCATAGAGTTACCTCATCTCCTGCACCAGCTTGATGAGGCTGAACAGCGGCAGGAACAGCGAAATAACGATGAAGCCCACTATGCCGCCCATGACCGAAATCATGATGGGTTCAAGCAGGCTGGTAAGGACCTTCACCATCGCATCAATCTCGCTGTCGTAGAAGTCGGCGACCTTGCTGAGCATCCCGTCCAGGTCGCCGGTTTCCTCTCCCACCGCAATCATTGCGGGAACCATTGGCGGGAAGAGCTTGCTGGCTTCCATCGGCCCGGCTATGCTCTCGCCCTCCTTGACCGATTCCTTGATCCGCTGAATGGCGCTCTCGTACACCACGTTGCCCGCGGCTTCGTCCACTATGTCCAGCGCGCGCAGAATGGGAATGCCGTTCGCCAGCATCGTGGCCAAGTTGCGGGTGAACCGCGCCACAATCACCTTCTGCGACAACTGGCCGAACACGGGCATCCGCAGCTTCAGGCGGTCCAGCGCCAGCCGCCCCGCCTTGGTCGAGTCGATGGCCTTCATGGTAAAGGGGAACGCCAAGTACATACCGATGATGAGCCACCAGTAATGCTTCATGAACTTGGCGATAGCCATGAGCACGCGCGTCATTGCCGGAAGCTTGCCCCCCAGGCTGCTGAACATCGTCTCAAACGCCGGGATGACGAACATCATCATCAGCGTGAGGATGATCAGCGCGGCCACCGCAATGGCCTGGGGGTACTTCAGCCCGGCGGACACCTGGTTACGGAGGTTGAGCTCCGCTTCCAGGGACTCCGCCAGCCGCTTGAGCACGGTGTCCAGCGCGCCTGATTCCTCACTCGCACGTATAAGTGAAACGTACAGCCGCGGAAAAGCCTGCGGGTGCTTCGCCATCGCCTGGGCCAGGTTCTGGCCTTCCGAAACGTCCTCTTGCACCTTGGTGATGATCTCGCGGAAGGCGGTGTTGTCCGTTTGCCTGGAGAGAATCTTGAGGCAGCGGAGAACGTCAATGCCGGAGTCAATCATGGCCGAGAACTGCTTGCTGAAGACCGCAAGGTCCTTGAGCTTCACCTGCTTGGCGAAAATGCCTCCCCCACCAAAGGCCTTGCCAAAGGAAAGCGGCTTGCGCCCTTCTTCAATCGTGGCCACTATCAGGCCAGCATCCCTGAGCTTGGCCATGGCCGACGTCCGGTCGGCCGCCTCAATGCCCCCCCGGGTGGCTTTTCCAGTGCGGTCCCGCGCAGTGTACGTGTAGTAAGCCATGTTTAGCCCATTACCCCCATGCTGATCTCGCCCTTCTTGAATGAGTCGGGGCGAATAGCCTTGCTCAACGCTTCATCAAAGCTGATTACGCCCTTGTCCACCATTCGCTGCAAGTGCATATCCAGGGTTTGCATTCCGATCTTCTGGGAAGTCTGGATGACGGAACTGAGCTGGTGGGTCTTGCCCTCGCGGACAAGCGACTTCACCGCGCCCGTCCCCAGCATCAACTCATAGGCCAGCGCCCGCCCGCCGCCAACCTTGCGGCATAGCGACTGCGACATAACCGCTTCAATGGTGGCACCGAGCTGAATCCGTATCTGCTCCTGCTGGTTGGGCGGGAAAACATCAATAATGCGGTCAATCGCCTGGGTTGCATCGTTGGTGTGCAGTGTGCTGAACACCAGGTGTCCGGTCTCGGCTGCGGTTATGGCAATCTGGATCGTCTCCAGGTCGCGCAGCTCACCGACCATAATCACATCGGGGTCCTGGCGCAGGACATGCCGCAGCGCCGATCCGAAGCCCTTCGTGTCCTCACCCACCTCTCGCTGGTTGATTATGGCCTTATCATGCCTGAAGAGATACTCAATGGGGTCTTCAATCGTCATGACATGGCAGCGTCTGGTCTTGTTTATGTAGTTTATCAGGGCTGCCAGCGTGGTTGACTTGCCGCTGCCGGTTGGACCGGTGACAAGAACCAGGCCTCGCGGCTTCAGCGCCACATCCTTCATCACCGGATTCACCCCGATGTCCTCCAGGGACATTATGTCGTGCGGAATGGTCCTTAGCACGGCCCCGACGGACCCGCGCTGCTGAAACACGTTGACGCGGAAGCGGCCGATCTTGGGCCAGCTCATGGCGAAGTCCAGTTCACGGGTCTCCTCAAAAACCTTGATCTGGCGCTCCATCATGGCCGAGTAAATCAGTCCCTTGAGCGTCTCGTTGTCCAGCACCGGGTTGTCGGTAGGATGCAGCTCACCGTCTATCCTGAGGGTTGGCGGCACCCCCACCGTGAGGTGCAAGTCGGAGGCGCCTCTGCTTACAGCATCCTCCAGCAGGTCTCTTATGGTCTTGGGGAACACTTCAGAAGACATAATCCAAGTAAGCCGGCCGCCTAATGCACTGCATCTTCAGCACGGGCGACCCGGAGCACCTCCTCTATGGTGGTGATACCTTTGGCGGCCTTGAGCATTCCGCATTCCACCAGCAGCTTCATGCCGTTGGCGCGGGCGATTTCGCGAAGCTGCTCGGTGTCTTTACCCTCCATGATGGCCTCCCGCAAGTCAGGAGTAATGAAGAGCACCTCGTAGATTGCCGTGCGTCCCCTGTACCCGGACTGGTGGCAGGCTGCGCAACCCTCTCCCACCTTGAAGTTCAGTTCGGTTTCGGGCGGCAAGTACTGCTCAATGGACTTCAGCTCTTTCTTTTCGTACTTCACGTCCTTGGCGCAGCTCTTGCAGACCGTGCGCACCAGGCGCTGGGAGATGATCCCGGTGAGGGATGCTGAAATCAGGAACGGCTCAATTCCCATGTGGTGCAACCGGGAGACCGTGCTGGGAGCGTCGTTGGTGTGGATTGTGGAGAACACCAGGTGGCCGGTGAGGGCCGCCTGCACGGCAATCTCAGCAGTCTCGCGGTCGCGAATCTCGCCGACCATGATGATGTCCGGGTCCTGGCGCAGGAAGGAGCGCAGCGCACTGGCAAAGGTCAGCCCGGCCTTTTTGTTCACATTGACCTGGTTGAGGCCCTCCAACTGGTATTCCACCGGGTCTTCGATCGTCGTGATGTTAACCTCTGGGCGGTTGATTTCGTTGATCATTGAGTAGAGCGTCGTTGTCTTGCCGCTGCCGGTAGGACCGGTGAGCAGGACAATGCCATTGGGGGCGGATATCATCTTGTCCACTCCGGCGCGCTCGTCATCGGCGAATCCCAGCTTGTCCAGCGGAACTATGCCCCGCGACTTGTCCAGCAGGCGCAACACCAGCTTCTCGCCGAAAACCGTGGGGACAGTGGAGAGGCGGATGTCCACTTCGTGGCGGTCCACGAAGACCTTGATCTTGCCGTCCTGCGGGACCCGCTTTTCGGCGATATCCAGCTTGCCCATAATCTTCAGGCGGCTGGTTACCAGCGGCTGCACCTTCTTGGGAACCGTCATTGTCTGGTGCAGCACGCCGTCAATGCGCTGGCGGATGCGCATATTCACCGGAGTCGGCTCCATATGAATGTCGGAAGCATGCTCGCGGATGGCGTTCTCCAGAATGGTGTTGACGAGGTTGACGATGGGCGCGTCGTTAGCGGTCAGCGACAGGTCCTCGCCGATGTCGGACAACGCCACATCCTCGTCTTCCCCTGAAAGCACTTCCAGGGCGTCCTGCGCCGCCTGGGAACCGTAGTACTTGAAGATGACTTTCTTGATGTCCTCTTCGATTCCCAGCAGCGGGACTACAGTAAGGCCTGTGGCCAGCCGGATGTTCTCAATGGCCTGGAAGTCCAGGGGATCGGCGGTAACGATATGCAGCTTGTTGCCCTGCCGTTTCAGCGGCAGCACCGAATACCGCTCAATGATGCGCTCCGGCAGGATATCGGCCACCGAGGCGTCGTAGACGTAGTTCTTCACATCAAAGAACTCAATGTGAAGCTGCTCTGCGAGGATCTCCGCCACCTGTTCGGCGCTGAGCAAGCCCATATCGTGGAGGATGTTCCCGAGCTTCTTCTTAGTGCGCTTCTGTTGTTCCAGCGCAGCTTCCAGCTGGTCTTCGCTTATCCATTTGCGGCGGAGCGCCAGGGCACCGAAGCTGTTGGAGGGGCCGCCATCAGGAGCGCGCAATGACGGGACTTTCGTCTCCGGCTCGGGCTTGACTCCGCGCTGGGGCTCTTTCGCTGCGGCCTTCTTGCCGTCGCCTACTTCTTTCTCCTCACCCAGCTCCAGCACCTGCTCATCAACCGGCGCGTCAAGGTGATAGACCGGGATGTCCTCTTCCAGGTCGCCGTCGTCGTAGGAAGGAACGTGCAGCTCCCCGTCCGCAAGGTCCTGGGTCTTCTTCTGGATATCCTCAAGTTCGCGCGAGTATTCCATCATCAGGCTGGCAGCGTGCCGGGGTACCGATTACCCACACCCCCGCGCACCGGCAACAGTTGATTTTACCATTTTATGC
>CAZXPM010000072.1:0-268 GCA_964643155.1 uncultured Planctomycetales bacterium
TCTACACCGTCTCGGTGTCCGTTTCCGACGGCAACGGCGGAGTGGCGACTGACGCGGTGGCGATTACGGTTCCCGCGCCCGGTCCGGTAAACAACCCGCCGGTTATCTCTGAGGGCGGCATTAGCGCTGACGTCTCCTCGCCTTACGCGACCCAGCTCATCATCTTCTCCGCTGAGGCAACCGACGCGGACGAAGACGAGCTCACTTACACCTGGAGCGACGACACCGGCGGCAACAACTTCTTTGATGAGTCCGTCAGTGAGGGCAG
>CAZXPM010000072.1:278-3313 GCA_964643155.1 uncultured Planctomycetales bacterium
GGTCTGGTGGAGCTATGACACCGCTGGCGACTACACCGTCACGCTCACCGTCAGCGACGGCAACGGCGGCACCGACGAGGCGACCTTTGATGTGAGCCTAGCGCCGCTGCCCGCGGAGTTTGACTGGGTAGGCTACGAAAGCTGCTTCGACTCCTGCCACAGCTCCTTCTCCGATGTTACGATTGCCGGCTGGCAGACCACTGCGCACGCCAATGCGTTTGCCAACAGCCTTAACTCCTCGCCCTACGGATACCGCAACGAGCACTGCTATGCTTGCCACGCCGTCGGCTTTGAACCTGTCGGCGAGGGTGGCTTCATCAGCGAGGATGTGACGCCGCAGTTTGCCAACATCCAGTGCGAGAGCTGCCACGGCGCCGGCGCAGGACACCCGGCTGGAGGCCCGCTGCCCAAGCCCTGGGATCCGGGCACAGGCTATGAAAAGGACGTTGACGGCAACTACGTCCTGGTTGACGGCGTGTACCAGTACGACGAGGCTTACGACGGCTCCAACGGTTACGGCTGCGGCCTGTGCCATGAAGGCGCACGCCACGGCGCCTTTGAGAGCTGGATGGAGTCGGGACACGCCACCTTCGCTGTCTACGGGGATGACGGGGTTACGCCCGAGTACAAGGTGACCGGAACGAGCTGCATCCCGTGCCACAACGGTGAGTGGTATGTGGCCATTCAGATTCGCGGCGAAGACCCGCCGGCGGAGAACCTGACAGAGATCGATGAAGGCGCTACGCGCATCTCCTGCGCCGTCTGCCACGACCCCCACAGCGACCAGTATGATGATCAGCTGCGGGTAGACTCCGAGGCTGACGTGGTCATTCCGTTCGACGATACTGCGGTGAGTGGCGGTGTGGGCAACATCTGCATCACCTGCCACGACGGCCGCAGGACCCGTGATAACTACGATTCCCACATGACCAGCGGGAGCAGTCACTTCGGCCCGCACCACAATGCCCAGGGTCCCATGCTCTACGGCATCATGGGTGCAGACCTCGGCAATCCGGCAGCGGCGGTGGATTACGACACGGACCATCCGCACATGACCTGGAACGAAGACTCCTGCGTGACCTGCCACATGTGGCGCCGCGATTACATAGACTCTGAGAATCCGGCGCTGTGGGGTCACGAGTTTGAGCCGCAGTACGAGGCCTGCATCACATGCCACACCAACTTCGCTGGCGATGAGGAGGGCTTCTGGCTGTGGGTTGAGGACTACGAGGCCGAGGTTGACGCGCTGCTGCAGGCATTCGTTGACGCCTGGCCTGCGGAGTGGAAGGATGTCTCCGACCCGGAGAACCCCGTGCTGGAGAACCGCGACACCGATCCTCCGACCAACGTTGGCCCCGCGCGTGACGATCCTGTAGGCAATGCCTACCGCGCCGCGCTATGGAACTACTTGATGGTCGTGGACGACGGTAGCCACGGCATCCACAATCCTGAGTTCACCAGGTCGTTGCTTGAAGAGGCGACTGCCAGCGTCATCGAGCTCAACGGCGGATAGACTGGACGAAGTGCCAAACGGCCAATTCCGGGGAGGTCCTCATTGTGGGGGGCCTCCCCGTCTCTTTGTCTTCCGCGCAATTGGCGGGGACGATGCCCTGCCGCCCGTGCCGGGCTAGTGCGACAGCCCCGTGTTGCCGCGGGGGTCGAGCCTGCCCTTGTAGCGCAGCTCCAGCCACCGCGCCAGCGCGAAGACCACCGGTAGGACGATGAGCACCAGCACGGTGGAGCTGATGAGTCCGCCGATGAGCGGCACGGCGATGGGGCGCATGACCTCGCTGCCGGTGCCGGTCTGCCACATGATGGGCAGCAGCCCGAACAGCGATGTGGCTACCGTCATCAGCTTGGGGCGCAGCCGCAGAGCCGACCCTTCGTAGGACGCCCGGATGATATCCGGCCATCCCACTCCGGCGGATCCCTTTTCAGTAATCACGCGGTCCATTGCCTCGTTGAGGTACACCACCATCAGTACGCCGGTGTTGACCGCCACGCCGAACAGCGCGATGAAGCCGACCCACACGGCTACGCTGAGGTTGAACTGGTAATGAGCCACCAGCAGCACGCCGCCGATGAGGGCGAATGGAACCGAGAGCATTACGATGAGCGCGTCAGTTAAGCTGTTGAAGGTGATGAAAAGCAGCACAAGGATAACCAGCAGCACCAGCGGCATGATGAAGCGCAGCGTCCTCGCCGCCCGCACCTGGTTCTCCCATTGCCCGCTGATGCGGTAGTAATAGCCTGCGGGCAGCTCCAGGTGTTCCGCCAGCGCCTTGTCCAGCGCCTCCACGGTGCCGCCGAGATCGCGTCCGCGGACGTTCAGAAACACCAGCGACCGCAGCAGCCCGTTCTCACTGTTCACCATGGCCGGCCCGTCCGCGTAATTGGCGTCGGCTACCATCCGCAGTGGCACTTCGCCGCGGGTGGGCGTCATCACCAGTGTTTCCATCATCTCTTCCAGGTCGCTGCGGTGTTCGCGGCTGTAGCGGATGCGGATGGGGTAGCGTTCGCGCCCTTCCACCGCCGTGGTCTGCCTCATGCCGCCGATGGCGGTGCGGATGACTGCCTGGACGTCTTCCACTTTCACGCCGTAGCGCGCGGCTTTCTCCCGGTTTACCTTAATGTCTATGTACTTCCCGCCGGTCACCCGCTCAGCGAACACGTCAACCGCGCCCGGGATGCCGCGGGCGATGCTCTCGGCCTCCCGCGCCAGCCGCGCCAGCTCGTCCAGGTCGTCCCCGTATATCTTGATGCCCACATCAGTGCGAACCCCCGTCGCCAGCATCTGGATGCGGTTGATTATGGGCATGGTCCAGCCGTTGGTGACCCCGGGGATCTGCAGCATCTGGTCCAGCTCGCTGCGGATGTCGTCAATGGTTTTCCCCCGCGGCCAGGTTTCGGGGTCGGTAAGCTGCACAAAAGTCTCAATCATGCTGACGGGCGCGGGGTCCGTGGCGGTCTCTGCCCGGCCGACCTTGCCCAGCACGCGCTTCACCTGGGGATGGCTCATCATAATCTTGTCCTGC
>CAZXPM010000072.1:3323-7662 GCA_964643155.1 uncultured Planctomycetales bacterium
AATGCGCTTGGCCTCGGTTATCGACACATTGGGCAGAGTGACTGGCATGAACAGCAGCTCGCCCTCGTTGAGGTTGGGCATGAACTCCTTGCCCAGGCCGCGGTAAACCGGCACGGTCAGCAGCAGCACCGCCAGCGCCCCCATTATCACGAGCGGGCTGAGCTTGAGCGACCACTTCACCAGCGGCTCGTAAAGCCAGTCAAAGAAGCGGGTGATGGGGTTCGCGCTGGCATCCACGCCCCGCCGTCCCAGCAACATGGTCATCAAGACCGGCGTTAGCGTGATTGCCAGGATGGCCGATGCCAGCATGATGGCGCTTTTGGTGAATGCCAGCGGAATGAACAGCTTGCCTTCCTGCCCCCACAGCAGGAAGACAGGCACGAAGCTCAACAGGATGACCAGCGTAGTGAAGAAGACCGGTTTGCCCACCTGCTTGCAGGCGGAGACGATTACCGAGAAAGCTTCGGGCGCGCTCAGCTTTCCTTTGCGTTCATTGGAGGCCGCAGACAGATGCCGCTGCGCGTTCTCCACGAACACGATGCCATTGTCCACAATCACGCCAATGGCGACGGCGATTCCCGTGAGGCTCATGATGTTGCTGGTCAAGTGGAACATCCGCATGAGCAGGAATGACGCCAGAACCGCGGTCGGGATGATGGTGATAATCACCAGGCTGCCGCGCAGGTCAAGCAGGAAGAGCGCGGTGACCACGATGACGATAATGATCTCCAGGATGAGCGTGTGGCGTACGGTGCCGATGGCGCGGCTGATCAACTGCGACCGGTCGTGGATGATTTCAATAGTGACGCCCCCGGGCAGCCCCCGCTGCACCTGGGCTATCTTCTTTTTCACCCGCTCAATCACCTGCGAGGCGTTCTCGCCGTAGCGCATGACGACGATGCCGCCGGCCACTTCGCCTTCCCCGTTCATTTCCAGCACGCCGCGCCGTATGGCGGTTCCCTCCTGCACTGTCGCTACATGCTTCACCAGGACGGGCACGCCGCTCGCGTCGCTGGTGATGACCACATTCTCAATTTCCTTCACACCATCCAGATAGCCTTCGCCGCGGATGAAGTACTCCACGTCGCTCTGCTCCAGCATCCTGCCGCCGACCTCGTCGTTGGCCCTCTTCAGCGCCATCGCCACCATTCCGGAGCTGACTCCGTACCGGCGCAGCAAGTCCGGGTCAACGTCCACCTGGTACTCCTTGACGAAGCCGCCGATGCTGGCGCACTCCGCCACGCCGTCCACCGCGGCGAACTGGTAGCGCACATACCAGTCCTGCAGCGAGCGCAGCTCGGCCAGGTTGTGCCCGCGGTCGCTCCGTAGCACGTACCAGAGCACATGCCCCACGCCGGTGCCCTCCGGGCCTAGCTGCGGCGTCACATCCTCGGGCAACAGGCTCTGGGAGCTGCTCAGGCGCTCCAGCACGCGGCTGCGGGCAAAGTAGATGTCCACCTGGTCGTCAAAGATGACGTAGATGAGGCTGAAGCCGTAAAAGCTCTGGCCGCGCACGTCCTTCACATGCGGCAGGCCCATCATGGAGGTCTCCAGCGGATAGGTGACCTGATCCTCCACCGTCACCGGGGAGCGGCCGGGGTAGGGCGTGTAAACAATGACCTGGTTCTCGCTCAGGTCGGGGATGGCGTCAATCGGCGTCTGCACCATGGCGCGCCAGCCCGCCGCCACCAGAAGAACGAAGAGCGTCAGCACGATGAAGCGGTTCTGGGTGCAGTAGTCAATTATGGCGTTGATCATGTGCGGATTACACTCCGGCGCACAGTGTTACTCCGGTGACCCGGGGGTGTTCCCCTCCGGGTCGTCAGCCTTGCCTTCGCTGGAAGCCTCTTCTTCCTTGTCACTGCGCCAGACGGACAGCAGCTCGGCCTCGCTGTCCACCAGGAATACAGCGCCGGACACAACCTGCTGGTGCTCCCGCAGACCGGAGAGCACCTCGTAGTACTCCCGCCCTTCGCCCATCACGCGGCCGATCTCCACCTCGCGGGGCTCGTACTGGTTCTCCACATCAGGGCTGGGCACCCATACCCGGGCGCCCTTGCCCGTTACCAGCACGGCGTCTCGCGGCACCACCAGCGGCTGCTCCTCCTGGCGCTTGAGTATCACACCCTCAACGAACGACCCCGGCTTCAACTTGCCGCCGGGATTGGGCAATTCCGCCCGGGCGATGAGCGTGCGCTTGGACTCATCCAGCACCGGCCTGAAGTCAAAGATGCTGCCGGTTAACCCCTCCGCCGGCAGCCCGGCGCCGGTGATGCGCACTTGATCTCCCACGCTGACGCGCTGCTGGTCAGCTTCGTATATCTGCAGTTCCGCCCACACCGGATTGAGCCGCGCCACCTGCAGCACCATTCCCCCGGCGGGAACCCGCATGCCTTCATCGGCGTGAACTTCCAGTATCCGGCCGCCGTACTTCGCATAGACCGTGACCGTGTCCTTCACCTGTCCTGTTTTCGCGACGGCGTCAATCTGCGCGTCGGTCAGCCCCAGTAGGCGCATCTTGCGCGCGGTGGAGGCGGCGAGCTTCCGGCTGCTTTCCGCCAGCTCCGGATAGCCTGCCGCCTCCATGTTCTCCACGGTCTCCAGTGCGACTAGGTACTCTTCCTGCGCCGCCACCAGATCCTCGCTGTAAATCTCCAGCAGGGGCGCACCCCGGGAGAGGTAATCGCCCACTCTGCGGGCGTGCAGTCTCTCAATGCGTCCGGACACCCAGCTGGTCTCGGTGTAGGTCGCGTCGTCCGGTATTACGATTTCGCCGAATGTCGGAATGCGCTCCGCCCACTCAATCCGCTTGGCTTCGGCCAACGCCACGTTCGCCACCAGGCGCTGCTGCGGCGGCAGGCTCACCTTCACCACATCCGCTTCCACCGCCGCCTGCATCGCCCTGGCTTCCTCGGCTGAGACTTCAATCAGTTCCATCCCGCAAACGGGGCAGGTTCCCGGCTTGTCCGAAGTAATCCACGGGTGCATGGAGTCAATGTAGATGCGCCCGCCCTGCTCTTCCTGCTTGGCGGCGACCATCTCGTAGCCCTGCGCAAGCATCTGGTTCATCTGCCCGTGCTGGGTCACCACGGCCACGCCCAGCAGTACGATGCAGCCCAGCAGAAACACAATCATACCGGGATTAACTCGGATCATTACCGTCCTCCGCGTGAAATCGTTACGGGGTTAGCTCAGTGACCGTCGCAGCAACCCATGTCGCAGTCGCCGTAGTGGTCGTTGTCCCCGGCCATGTGCCCATGCCTGTGCATCATGCCCATGTGCATATCGCCGTCCTCGTCATCACTGATTTCCTTCATCACCAGTTTGTGCGCATCCTTGAAGCTCATAACTTGGCTTTCGTGCTCCCTGGCGTACTTGGCTGCCACCTTCTTGTCGGCAAAACTGGCGAAGTACGGCGGCATAGAGCCGCGCAGCGACTTCACCGGCACGTACCACGCCTTCCGCAACGCGATGAAGCGCAGCTTTTTCGCACCGAAGGTGGAAGTGTCCAGGATCTTCGCGTCAGAGTAAGTGCCCTCGTTGTCCCCATCCATGGCCATCCGCATGTAGCAGCCGATGGACTGGAAGTCCACCTGCACGGTTTTCTTGCCCTTCTCCGCGTAAGTGGCAATGACGTGGGTGGGAGACTTGCCGGTGTTCATCCCGCAGTACGGGCACTGTGCGCTATCTTCCGCCGGCTTTTCCTCAGCGAATACGGCTACGGTGATGAACCACGCTGCGGCCAGTACCGCGATAAGCGTAAGCAAAGCAAGTAATCTCTTTCTCATAGTATCCTCCAGAGTATTCAGATTCAGCGCAGCTAAACCACGCCGTTATCCTTCAAGTAGTTGTAGGTGTATTCCTTCATCCCGGCGGCGTCACTGATGTCGCCGCCCAGGTTGCCCCTGGCCTTTTGCGCATCGTTCGCCGTGCGGAAAGCCGCCGCTCCGGGCGGCATGGCGCCGGGCACGGGGCGTTCCAGCTCAATCAGCCACACCGCGTCGCCAAACTCCAGCAGCGCCGGCTCGTCATTCTTGTACGTGTCGTAAGCCACAATGCGCTCACGCACTGGGGCCGTCTCCGCCTGCGTTTCTAGGTACTCGTAGTAACAGGCGAGGCTGTCAAAGGCCAGCAGGGTGCCGTCGGCAAACTCAGCCTCCACCCGTTGCGCTGACCGCTCCGGATTCATCCCGCAGACGGGGTCTTCCGTGTTGGTGGCGAGCTCTACCGGAAGCGCAGGTGTCCCGGTATCCGTTGGTGCTGGCGCCGGCGCTGATGATTGCGCCGTTTCCGCTGGAACCGGCGGCGTCGGCGGGGGCTGCAACAGCCTGTAACCCAC
>CAZXPM010000073.1:0-4730 GCA_964643155.1 uncultured Planctomycetales bacterium
GAACCGCATCCTGCCGGAGATACGGCAATCCGGTCTGTTGGTGGCGGTGTTCCGCGCGAAGGATGCCGGCGAGGCCGAAGGGATGCGGGCGCGGGTACGGTCATTCGTGGAGGAGCTGGTGCTGCTGGACCTGGCCATTGCCGACAACGCCAGGAGCAACCTGCGCGCCAAGCTGAAAGCGAAAAGGAAGCCGGAAGACGACCCGCAGATGAAACTGCTTTCCAGGGTTGCGGCGCTGCTGGAGGCGGGAACGCCGGTCGCGGGCGAGCTTTCACCCAACGAGAAGCAGGAGCTGTCTGGATTCGGGCTGCTCACAGCCATTCCACTGCTGGCTGTGGTGAATGTGGGCGAGGAGCTGCACCGCGACGAGGAAGCGAGAGCCAAGCTGCATGCCGCCGCCGAAGACTGCGGGATGCCTTGTTTCACGCTGCCAGTGGAAATCGCCGCCGAGCTGGAGGCCCTGCCCGAGGACGAGCGGAGGGAGATCTCAGATCTCTATAGCATGACCGAGCAGCCAGCTCCCGCGCTCCGGCGAGAGCTGCTGCGGGCGATGGGGCGCATCACTTTCTTCACCTACAACGAGAAGGAGCTCCGCGCCTGGCGCGGGGGTTCATCCGGGCGGAGGTCATTGGCGCGGAAGAGCTTCTGGCCATCGGCTCCGAGAAGGACGCCCGGAAGGCTGGCCGCATCCGCAGCGAAGGCAAGGAATACGCGGTGCAGGACGGAGACGTCGTGCGCATCCTCCACAGCGGCTAGCGGTTAAAGCCAGCGGGACCCCCGCAGGAGCCCCGCCGCAAGTATCCAGTTGTATGAAGAGCAAAACCTAGAAGCAGACCTTGCCCTCAAAGCGCGGATCACCTTTGCAAATGGGGATGTCGTTATCGCGACCGCCCAAGGCATCGCCGCCGGGAACCTTGCCTTCGGGCGTTTCCGGAGGGCACATCATCTTGTGCGACTCACTTTCCATCTTCTCGCGCATGAACATCTCCAGGCCGAGGCACAAGCCGTAGCCCAGCAGGTTCAGCACGTCGTCGTCCATCTGGGAGTAGAACAGCATGCGGTCGTCGTCGCAATAGACGCGCAGCTCCATCTCGCCGAAGTCGGTCTGCGGGGTGACGTCAAAGAAATACGCAATCTCCTTTTCGGCCAGCTTGGGATTCTGTGCGGTCAGCATCGTCGCCACCGGCTTGCCCAGTTCTTTGTACAGGCGGTCCACGTTGAGGCGCATATAGAAGTTACCGCAAGGCACCTTTTCGTGGAACTTGGTGGGGACTTCCCGGGCGAACCTGGCGAATCTCTTGTAGTCCGTGACCAGCACCATCCACTCCGCGTTGAGGCCGACCGCCGCAGAGCTTCCGCCTATGGAGTAGAAGTTCCAGTCCGGTGTGTTGAAGGTGGGCTTGCTGAGATCGCAGCCCATCATCGGGGCGAACATGCCCATCAGCTTCTTGGCGCCGGGATAGTCCACCACCGGCACCATAATCGCGGCATTCATGAAGTCCGGCCCCTCCGGCCCCCGCTCCAGTTGTTGCAGGTCCGGCACGTCAAACAGCACGAGGTCCAGCTCGTTGCCGAGCGAGGCCAGGAACTCGGGGTCCAGCTTCATCATCCCCATCATCCCCATCATCGCCATCATTTCCTGGTCGCCATCGCCTCCCTCCATCTGGCTCGCGGCGCCCATGACCTGCTTGAGCATGTCCACATAGATAACGCCGTACTCCTTGAAGTTGTTGATGGACATCAGGGCGACGTAATCGTCCTTGGCGAGGAAGTTGTCAAACTTGAAATCGCGGGGCGGAAGCTGCGCCAGCCGGTAGAGATACGAATCCGGGTAGTCTTGGTTAAGGTATATGGTCTCCTTCTCCCAGATAATCCCGTCCGCCATTTTGCCCTGGCATTCGTAGCCCTCGATCGCAGTATAGCCCACGGCGTTGAAGACGGCCTCAAACATCCGTGCCATCGGGTGCTTCTGCTTGAATTCTTCGGTAAAGAAGATATTCTGCACCTTGTCAATGTAGTAGCCTACATCCACCTTCGCGTAGCTCTTGGAGTAGAATTTCACGGCGCCGTAGCCGTCGTCACCTGCCGCAGCAGGCATAGCCCAGACGAGCAGCGCCAAACTGACGATTACGCAAATGGAGATCCTCATGGTATTACCCTCCTTATCTGGCAAGCGGGATTATAGCATAGGCGGGTCATAATGCCCCGGTGCTGGCTCTGCGCAGGCCCTTCCACCGCGCGATTAAACCCGTTATGATTGTGTCCGATGCCTGTACATGGGATGCGCCATGGCCGCGGATAGTTCCAAACTCGCGATTGACGGGGGCGACCCGGTGCGCCGGGAGCTTTTGAAGCTCCACTCGTGGTCCTACGGCGAGGAGGAGCTGGCGAACTTGAAGCTCGCGCTCGAGTCCGGCTGGATCACGCGCGGCCCGCTCACCGAGCGCTTTGAACGGGAGTTCGCGGAGTGGCGCAAAGCCAGCCACGCGCTGGCGGTCAGCTCCTGCACCGCGGCGCTCCAGCTTGCGCTCGCCGTCATCGGCACCCAGCCGGGCGACGAAGTCATCACCACCCCGCTCACCTTTGCCTCCACTGCGAATGTGGCGGTGCATCTGGGCGCTAAGCCGGTGTTTGCCGACGTGAAGCCGGACACTCTCTGCCTGGACCCCGAGCGGGCCGCCGCCGCGGTCACCGACCGCACCAAGGCCATCATCGTGGTGCACTACGCAGGGCACCCGTGCAATATGGACGCCTTCCTGGAGCTCAGGCGCAAGCACCGCGTGTTCATCATTGAGGACTGCGCCCACGCGGTGGAGGCCGAATACCGCGGGGTACCCGCCGGCACCATGGGCGATTTTGGCTGCTTTTCGTTTTACGCCACCAAAAACATGACCACTGGCGAGGGCGGAATGCTCTCCTGCGCCGAGCAGCGCTTCCGCGACGAGGCCGAAGTGTGGCACCTGCACGGGATGAGCCGCGCGGCGTGGAAGCGCTACCACGAGGACGAGTTTGCACTCTACGACATCGCGCAGGCGGGCTACAAGTTCAACATGAGCGACCTGCAGGCGGCGCTGGGGCTGGCGCAGATGCAACGGGTGGACGCCTGGTGGGAGCGCCGGCGGGAAATTGTGGAGCAGTACGATGCGGCGTTCGGCGATATGCCGGGAGTGCGGGTGCTCAAACGACACCCCCACGTGAAGAGCGGGCTGCACATCTACCCCATCATCCTGGAGCCGGGCGCGTTCGCTGAGCCGCGCGACCGCATCATCACCGCGCTGCGGGCCGAGGGGATACAGTGCTACGTGCATTTTCCGGCGCTGCACCTCACCGGCTACTACCGCTCGCGCTTCGGCTACCAGCCGGGCGGCTTCCCCGTCGCCGAAGCCGCCGCCGCCAACCTCATCACCCTCCCGCTGTTTCCCGCGATGAGCGACGATGATGTGCGCGATGTCATTGCGGCAGTGGGGAAGGTCCTGGGGGCCTACTACATGTGATCCTGGGCCTCAATGTTCCACGTAGGCGTATTTCAGGTCGCCGTTGGTGGCGTCGTAATAGGTGATGTGGGGGTAGCCTTCGCTGTCCAGCGCCAGGCTGGTGAACTGGCCCACGTCACCGGCGCTGTCAATGGTGCGCAACTGCCAGCCGGCGCCGTCGTAGAACGCGTACTTCAGGTTCAGGGCGGTCGCCTGGTAATAGCTGATGTGCGGGTTGCCCGCTGAATCCACTGCAATGGAGGTGAAGGTGCCCACGGAATCAGTGGTGTCCACCGCCACCGAGCTCCATCCACCGTCGTAAGTGGTGAAAATGAGGTCATTGTAGCTGGCGTCGTTGTGGCTGATGAAGGGGTCGCCGCCGTAAAGCACGATGGAAGTGTAGTAGCCCCTGTCGGTGCCGCTGTCGGCGGTGGAGAGGTGCCAGCCGCCGGCGTCCTTGAAGGCGTAGCGCAGGATGTTGTAGTTGTCAGGCGCACCCAGGTACTTGGCGTAACTCACGTGCGGGTAGTCCGAGCCGTCCAGCACGATGCTGGGATACTGGCCCACCGTGCCGTCGGTCTCTACGTTATAAGCGCTCCAGGTGGAACCGTTGTAGTAGGTGTAGCCCAGATCCTGGGTGTCCGTGCGGTAGAAGGCGATGTGCGGGTGGTCTGAAGAGTCGATGGCGATGGAGGTGTAACTGCACGGGTTGCTGTCGGCGGTGGTTTCATGCCAGCCAGAGCCGTCTTTGTACGCGTACTTGAGGAAGGTGGTGCCACCCTGGTAACTGATGTGGGGGTACTCGCTGGAGTCCAGCGCGATGGAGCTCCCGCGGCCGGCGTTGCCGGTGCCGTCGGGGGTGGCGAAGCTCCAGCTTGTGCCATCGTGATAGGCGTACTTCAAGTCTTCGGTGGTCTCGTTATAGTAACTGAGGTGCGGATGGCCGGAGGAGTCGAGCACGAGGCTGGCGTACTTGCCGGTAACTCCGGCGCTGTCCACCGTCACCACCACCCACTTCAGCACGGAGATGGTCACCGAGGCGGTGTCGGTGGCATCGTCGTCATCGGTGACCTGCACCGTGGCAGTGAAGGTACCGGTGTCGTTGTAGGTGTGCGATTCCGTTGCATCGGTGCCGGAGTCGTAATCGTAGGCGCCGTCGCCGTCCCAGTCCCACTCGTACTTGACGATAGTGCCGTCGTCGTCATGGCTGCCCGAGGCGTCAAAGTCCACCACGAAGGGCGCATCTCCGCTGGTGGG
>CAZXPM010000073.1:4740-6278 GCA_964643155.1 uncultured Planctomycetales bacterium
GCACCTACACCGCCCGCGTGCGCGTTACCGACGACGACGGCGCCACCGGAGGCTCGTTCTGCACTTCGTTCGCTTCTATCTGCACTGTGTCGGTATCGGTGGCGCCGTCGTCGTCGGTAACGCGCACGCGGGCGGTGTAGGTGCCGGGCAAGCTGTAAGTGTGCTGCACCGTGTAATCGGCGCCGGAGTCATAGTCGTAAATCCCGTCGCCGTTCCAGTCCCACTCGTACGAGATGATGACGCCGTCGTCGTCATAGCTTGCGCCGGCGTCAAAGTCCACATCAAGCGGCACTTCGCCGCTCGTAGGCTCGGCGCTGACTGAAGCCACCGGCGGCAGGTTGCCCTGCTCGGAGGCCGAAATGAGCACACTGTCGGTGGCCGACAAACCCTCGTCATCGGTCACCCGCACCACCGCCGGGTAGTTGCCGGCGCTGTTGTAGGTGTGCTGCACCGTGGGGTCGGCGCCGGAGTCGTAGTCGTAAATGCCGTCGCCGTTCCAGTCCCACTCGTAGCGGCTGATGACGCCACCATCCTGGTCGTAGCTGCCGGAAGCGTCAAAGTCCACGTCCAGCGGAATGACGCCGCTCGTGGGAGTGGCCTCCAACGAAGCGGCGGGCGGAGTGTAGCCGGTGAAGTTCTGATTGGGCACGTCTGCGCCACTGACGTTTACCTGCCGGCTCGCCGGCGTGAAGGTCCAGCCCGAAAGCGTCGGCGTCAGCGTGTAGCTACCGTCGTAAACGGTGAACTGGAAAACGCCGCTGCCGTCTGTGGCCGTTGGCGGATAGCCGGTCAGGGACATGGTTACGCCGCCCATAGCACTGCCGCCGGCGGAGAGCACGGTGCCGGACACGGTGTAGGAAGGCCGGGTGCCCACGAAGTCCTGCGGCGGCGGGTCGGCACCGCTGATGATCACATCGCGGCTGGGCGGATCGAAAGTCCAGGCGCCGAGCGAGGGCGTGAGTATGTAGTTGCCGTCGGACAGGCCGGTGAGCTGGTAATAGCCAAACTCGTCCGTGGTGGCTTCGCCGGTGGCGTCGCCACTGAGCGTGATAGTCACGCCTTCCGCGCCGGAGCCGCTTTCAATGACGTGCCCATAGAGGGTGAACAGCGGCTCCACCCCCACTGAGATCGTCTTGAGCGCTCCCGCGGTGTCGCCCTCATTGTCTTCCACCTGCAGCCGCGCGACCCATCCGCCCTGTTCGGAATAGGTGTGATTGACGGTCACGCCCTCTGCGTCCCATTCGCCGTCGGCGTCAAAATCCCAGTCGTAGCGCACAATGCCGCCACCATCGGGATCGTAGGAGGCGGAAGCGTCAAAACTCACTTCCAGCGGCGCTTCGCCGGAGGTGGGCGCGGCGGTGAAGCTGGCCTCGGGCGGACGTTCGGCGGTGAAGTACTGGCCCGTTACGGGCGCTCCCTCAACATTCACCTCACGGCTCTCCGGCTGTATTCGCCATCCGGCCAAGGAGGCGGAAAGCGCGTAGGGGCCGCCGTCAGGCACCCCGGTGAACTGGTAGAAACCATCCTCGCCGGTGACC
>CAZXPM010000073.1:6288-7642 GCA_964643155.1 uncultured Planctomycetales bacterium
GTTTGCAGCCGTAGCTAGTGATCGCAGCCGTTGTCGCCGGTGACCAGCGTGCCGAAGCCCGCCAGGGTGACCCGCGCGCCCCCCAGCCCACCGCCGTCAATCTTGACGACGGTGCCGGAGACGGAGTAGGTGTTCTCCGCGTATACGGTGAGCGTGAACTCATAGTCGTCCACGCCGTAGATGTTCTCCACGTGCAGCAGGCAGGAGTAGAGGCCCGCCTCGCCCAGGGTGACCGTGGGCGACTGATCCACGCTGGTGTTGGGCTCCGCGCCGCCGCCGAAACTCCACTGGTAGGTGCGCGGGGAGCCGCCTGTAACGACAGCGGCGAACTGCGTCTCTGCGCCCACGGTGCCGCTGAGCGGCGACACTGACACTATGAGCGGGGGGTCTTCGCCGGTGAACTGCACGGCGTTGCTGACCACTCCCTCATCCCAGCCCAGATCCTGGGGGAGGACGCGGTACCACGTGTTCATTTCGGGAACCAGGGCGAAGGTGAACAGCTTGCGCTCTTCGTCGCCGCCCGGCACATCGTCAAAGCCTACCGCGCCAATCTCGGTGTATGAGCCCCACTCAAACTTGGAGCTGCGCACGCTGTAAGAAGCGACGCCCACGCCGAAACGCTGGGCAATTGCGGTGACGTCGGCAATGTCCACCTGGCCGTTGCCGCTGCCGTCTATCACCGCCGCCAGCGAGTTGCCGCCATCCTCGGGCACCAGTTCGCCGAAGTGCTGCGCGATGGGTGTTATGTCGGAGACGCCAACCTTGCCGTTCTGGTCGTAATCGCCGTGGTTGCGGTAGCGCCAGGTGAGCTGAAAGCCGCTTTCGCCGTCGCCCGTGAGCGCGAGGTCGGCAATGGCGTTTTCCGGGCCTTCCGGCGCGGCGGCGGGCAGCTTGCCCTCGGCCCGGGCCTGTAGCAGGCGCGCCAGCTCCGCCTTGAGCTGGGCAAACACGCCCTGGTCCACCCCATCCGGCGGGGCAAGCGAGCCCAGTTCCGCCAGCGCGCTGTCCAGCGACTGCGCGGGCAGCGGCCGCGCACTTGGTGGTGTGCGCATGGGCGAAACGCCCTTGCGGCCGCATGTAGAAGATATGAGAAGTAGCCCCAGAAGGAGCTCAGCGATTGCCGCTCCACGGAGCGCGGTTGATAGCGGGTGAGCCTCCATTGCTCCCATCACCTCGCGGCTATTATAGCCTATCCCCCGGTGGCCAGTAAGTAGCCAGGGGAAAGCGCGGGGGCTTCCGCCGGTGACTGCTGTGACAAGTTCTCGTGGATCTTGGATTCTCCGCTGGAAATGCCTGACAGGCGGGCGAAGATGAGGTATCATGTCATATCCGGGACCAGGGGAACCGATATGGA
>CAZXPM010000074.1:0-7538 GCA_964643155.1 uncultured Planctomycetales bacterium
ACCTCACGGTGAAGGCGCCCACACGGGGACTGGTGGAGGACTGGCTGCTGGATCCCGGGGAAACAGCCGCACCGGGAGCAGCCCTGCTCACCTTTGTAAGCACTGAGGAAGTGTGGATTGACGCCTTTGTGCCGGAGTCGAAGCTGGCCGGGGTTGAGATCGGAACCAAGATGACGGTGGAGCTTGATGCAATGCGCGGTCAGCCCTTCAAGGCTGAGGTGTTCTTCATCAGCCGCCACGCCGAGTTTACTCCCCGCAACATCAGTACGCCGGAGGAGCGGGTGAACCAGGTTTACCGCGTGAAGCTCAAGCCGCTGGCGCCACCGGTGGACTTGCGCACCGGCATGACTGCCAGCGTTTTTCTGGCGCAATGAACCGGCAGGCCACTATTTCCGTCGAGTCGATCACTAGAACCTTCGGGCCGATTACCGCGCTGAAGGACGTCACGTTTGAAGTGTCCAGGGGGGATATATTCGGGTTTCTCGGCCCCAACGGCAGCGGCAAGTCCACGCTAATACGCATTCTGTGCGGCATGCTCGCGCCCACCAGCGGCCGCGCCTCGGTGCTCGGATTCGACTGCGCCCGCGAACCTGAGCAGATCAAACAGCGTATCGGCTACGTGCCCCAGCGATTCTCACTCTACCCCGACCTCACGGTCAATGAGAACATGGAGTTCTACGCTAGCCTGTATGGCCTGCGCGGCGAGCGGCTGCGACAGCGCCTCCGCGAAGTGCAGGAGCGGCTGCAGTTGGCCGAGTTCCGCCATCAGCTGGCAGGCACGCTCTCAGGGGGATGGAGGCAGAGACTGTCGCTCGCCTGCGCCATGCCTCACGATCCGCAAGTCATATTCCTGGATGAGCCGACGGCCGGAATCGACCCAGTCGCGCGGACGGAGCTGTGGGACATCATGCTGGAGCTTGCGGGCGAGGGCAAGACGCTCTTCATCACCACCCATTACATGGATGAGGCGGAACGCTGTAACCGGCTGGGATATGTGTACTTCTCCAGACTGCTGGCGCTGGGCACCGCCGAAGACCTGCTATCGCTGCCGGTGGTCACCCCTGCCGGCTCCCGCTGGGTGGAGTTTTTCCATCCTGGCGCGGCGCAGGAACTCCCGCGGATGCTGGAACTGCCGCCTTTGATCAAGGGCACCGTGTACGGCAACACTGCCCACTTGTTGGTGAGGGCCGATACCGGCGATGAGGAACTGGCGCGGATGCTCGCAGAACTGCTCGGGAGCGAAGTGACGCTGCGCGCCGCACATCCAACGCTGTCGGATGTGTTTGTGGCGCTTACGAGGGAGGCGGAGGAGCGTGCTTAGGGGGCTGAGAGCTATGGCGTTGAAAGAGCTGCGGCAGCTCAAGCGCGACCGTACGACCATTCTCATCGCTGTCCTCATCCCGGTGATCCAGATGACCATCTTCGGTTACGCCATTAGCACTGAAGTCAAGAACGTGGATGCAGTGGTGGTTGACCTTGCGCTCAACGAAAGCAGCCGGGAGCTGGTGTCTGGCATCAGGAATACCGGTGTCTTCCGGATGAGAGGCTCGGTGGCGTCCTATGACGACGCTTACCAGGCTATCGTCAGCGGCCGTGTGCGCACCGCTTTCATCATACCGCCGGGCTTCAGCCCGTTCGCACGCGAGGACCAGGCGCGTCGGGTCCAGGTGCTGGTGGATGGCAGCGACTCGACGATGGCCAACTACGTGCTCAGCACGGTTAGCGGTGTTTCACGGGAGTATTCATCGCGCTTCAGCGTGCAGGGCGCATCGGTGCGGTCCGGTCAGCCGCCTCAGGGCATCAAGGCAAGCGTACGCGTGCTGTTCAATCCGCAGCTTCGGTCGTCCACTTTCTTTGTGCCTGCGCTGCTGGCCCTCATCCTGCACTTGCCGCTGGTGTTGCTGACCGCGCTCTCAGTGGTGCGCGAGCGGGTGGAGGGGACACTGGAACAGCTCATAGCCACGCCCATCTCCCCGCTGGGGCTGATGATAGGCAAGCTGGTGCCGACGTTTGGGCTCGGCGTGCTGGAAGGCGCGGGAGTGCTGCTGGTGATGGCTTACGTGTTCGGCGTACCCATCCGTGGCAGCCTGCCGGTGCTCATCGGGCTTCTGCTGATTTGGATCGCCGCCTCGCTTTCGCTGGGACTGCTGATATCCACCCTTGCCCGCAGCCAGTTGCAGGCCGTGATGATGTCCATTCTGGTGATAATCCCCTCCATTCTGCTTTCGGGCTTCATGTTCCCGCGCGAATCGATGCCGGCGGTCATTTACCCTGTGACTTTCTTGCTGCCCATGACCTATGCTATCAACATAGTCCGCGGCATCGTCATCCGCGGAACCGACATCGGCGCCCTGTTGCCGCATGCAACGGTGCTGGTGGGCATCACTATCGGTCTTGTCTTCTTCGCCGCCGCCCGCTTCCAGAAGCGGCTGGGCTAATAGGCGGGAAGCGGCGTTCCGCGATGGGGATGGTTCCTCTGCCACAGCGCTTGACACTGGCAAGTGCGGCTAATATCATAGGGACTCGCGCGGAAGTAGTTCAGTGGTAGAACACCACCTTGCCAAGGTGGGGGTCGCGGGTTCGAACCCCGTCTTCCGCTCTCGTGCTTATTCCGGCCCGGGACTGCATGGGGAGGGCCGTTGAAATTATAATCTGGTGTCCGGGGAGACGCGATGACTTCCAAGAAAAAGGAGCTGGCAACCAACGAAGAGGTTGCGCAGCACACTGGCCGCTCGGTTGAGGAGTGGTTCGGCCTGCTGCGAGACCAAGGTCTGACGCCAGACAGGCTTAGCCCCGTAGTGCAGTTCCTGACGGATGAACACGGGCTTCAGCTATATTGGGCACACTGCATAGGTCACAAGTACTGCGACGGTTCCGGTTAGACTCACACGGGGATTACCCCGGGGGAGGGAGGTTGTGGTTGACAGCGAACTGAGCCGATACGTCATTAGGTCGTTAATCCTCTCGCGTAACGAAGCATTGGTGCGGGCGGAGCTAAAGGAAGTGGGCTGGGACGAATCCGAGATAGACGAGGCCTTATCAGATGCGCGCGGGTTGATTGACCCGGTTGGCCAGGTGGGCGCACCCCCGGCGAGACGCCAGGCTTACGGCCTGCCGGTGTTGGATGTTTCCCGCATTACCTTGGGGCGGGTTCTCCTGTTCATTGGCGTACTCATCATAGTCTGTGCGGCGGTCTTCTTTGTGGCAATCAACTGGCTGCAATGGTCGCCCGTGGAGCGTTTCCTGGCGCTCCTGGGGCCAATGTTGCTCTGCGCCCTGTGCGGAGGAGTGTTGATGCGCATAGAGGAGAGGGTGACCGCCACCTACTTCCTTTTCGCAGCCGGGCTGCTGATGCCGTTTGTGTTGTTCGCGGCGAGCAGCGAGGTGCTGAAGTTTGAGTTCCTCTTCCCCTATGGAGAACACTCTTCCCAGTTTCCCTGGGGCGTAGCCCTGCTGGTGTCCACCGGCGCATACGTGCTCAGCCGCAGGTACCTGGGGCATCCCGGCTGGACCTTTCTCGCCGGACTGAGCGCGATTCTGGGGATTGGCGCTCTTAGCTCCGCCGCCTTTGCTGCATCCAGCGAGGAAGAAACTGTGGTGCGGGCGTTCATGTGGGGGGCGCTGATTGCGTCGGGCGCGGTGGCGGGGGTGGCGGCAAGACTGGAGAAGGCCGGCGGCAAGGCCGAGGCCAGGCTGCTGTATGTCCCTCCGGCCTTCGGGTTGGCGGTTTCCTTGCTGGCGCTGGGGATGATGGGGGCGTTCGTGCGTCCCTTCCTGAACGAGATGCCCACCTGGCACGACGACCTGCTTTTCGGTGGGTCGATTCTCATCGCAGGAATCGTCTCACTGGCTCTGGCGGCCGGAGCGTCCGCGCTGATGCCGCAAGGGTATGTTGAGCTGTCGCCTTACCGCAGCATTTTCGGCGCCTTCGGTTGCATCCTGTCTCTCTTCGGGGGGATGGTCATCGGAACCTCGGACAATGTGATGTCCCGCGAGTTCATCTGGCTGGGGCTCATCCTGGCGTTCATTTATCTGGGCCAGCGGATGCGGGTGCGGTCGTTCCTGTTCGTCGGGACGCTCTTTCTGGTGATCTTCGTTTTCCAGTTCGGGTTTGAGCACTTCAAAGATCAAATCGGCTGGCCGCTGGTCTTGTTTGGTGCCGGGCTCGTATCGCTCGCGCTCGGGATCATTGCAGAGCGGATGTCGCGCGCATGGAGAAAAGCGGACTAAGGCCGCCTGTCAGTCGGGCTGGAGGGCTGATTTGCCCTCTGGGGCTAGCGCGGATATAATATACCTTCACGGCCGGCATACGCCGACCGCGGGAAAAGCGACAATGGGAGGGAGTCATCTATGAAGAAATTCACTATTATCTGCACGCTGTTTGGCTTGCTGGTCTTGCTCGCCCTGGCGGTCACGTCATGCCCCAAGACCGGTGACATCGAGCCCGGACAGGGCGATGTGGTTACGAAGCCAGTTGGGCCGCCTGTCTCAGAGCGCGAGACTGAGGTGCCGTCAGATGCCGCGGCTACGCCTGAGCAGCTGGAGGAGATTAAGACCGCTCAGGAGGCGAAGGAAGCTGCTGAAAGCGCCGAAGAAGAAGCCGTAGAAGAAGGCGGGGAGGAAGCCGGAGGAGACGAGGAGGCCGCTCCAGAGGACAGCGACGATGAAGGCGCTGAGGGTGATGAAGACGCTGGTGACGACGGAGACGAAGCCGAAGAGGAATCACCAGAGTAACCGGAATCTGCTTTGTGAACTGCGAGCCGACCGCCGGCCCCGCCGGCGCTCGGCTCTTCACTACTGGACGCCGCAGCGGGTCTAGATAATCATCAGCTCACCCAGAAGCGCTCCGGCCGCCTCAATTGCCTGGAAAATGGCCACGATGTCCTGAGCCGTGGCGCCAAGAGCATTCAGCCCGTCGACCACATCCGCGGTCGTGACTCTCTCGATCGTCCCGCCACCGGCCCCGGGGGCTGGAGCCGGGGAAAAGGCCCCCTGGGCGCCGATTTCCAGTTGCAGCCCTTGGTGTGATACGGCAACCGGCAGTATCTCCACATCTCCGCCTAAGACCACGGTTCCAGTGCGCTCATTGATCACCACTCTGGCGGGAAGGTCCTGCGAGACCTCTACATTCTCCAGCAGCGAGATGAAGCCGACGATGTTGCCGCTGAAAAGGGGCGGTACCGTCACGGCGATAGTTGACGCGTCAAGCGCCCGGGCCGCGCCGGGCGTGCCGAGTGTGGAGTTTATGACGCCGGCCACCGCGTTGGCTGTGGTGAAGTCAGGCGTTACGAGGTTGATGCGTATGGTATTTCCGCTCTTGAGCACAGTGGAAGGCACTGCCGCTTCAATGGTTGCGCCATTCGGTATCCGGCCGACGGTCGGGAACTCCCCACTGCGGGCGCGGCCGGTGGACACCGGCACCCCCAGGGAAACAGCGCCCTGGCATACCGCATAGATGTTGCCGTCCATGCCGCGCAACAGCGTTTCAAACAGCGTGCCGCCAGAAAGCGAGGTGGCGGTGCCGATGGCGGAAACGGTGATGTCCAGGCGGTCGCCCGGCTTAGCGAAGGCCGGCATGTCCGCAGTGACGATGACGGCGGCGAAGTTCTTTACCTTGATATCTGTCGGTTTCACCGAGAAGCCGAAGCTGTTGAGCATGTTGGCGATGGCCTCTGCGGTGAAGGGCGCACTCTTGGGGTCGTCACCCGTGCCCTGTAACCCGCCGACCAACCCAAATCCGATGAGCTGGTTGGCACGCACGCCGTCAATGCGGGAGATGTCTTTCAATCGGCTGGCCTGAGCGCTTGTGGCCGCCACCAGCAAGACCAGCAGTGCTGCCGCAATTGTCGCGATGTGTTTCATGGTTTACCTCAGAACAGCGTGTGAATCAGCTGCGTGATGAACCCCGGCTTCTGGCGCTTGCTCAACTGGCCCTCGCCGATGTACTCAATCTCAGCGTTCGCGATGTTCTCGGACTGGATGACGAGGTCGGGCGAGATGTCCTTGGGATTCACTTCGCCGCGGACGAGCAAGTACTCATCCTCATTGTTCACTTTCAGCTTCTTGCGCCCTTCAATCACCACGTTGCCGTTTTCCATCACATCTAGCACGACAACGGTGATGACCGCCTCAAACTTGGCGCGGCGATTGGTCGCGTTGTCCGCCTCGTACTTGGCGTCGCCGGTGAACTTCATGTCGCCGGAGCCCAGCAGCTTGAAGAACGGATTGAGCACTCGCTTGAGGATTCCGTCGTTCTCAAACTTCATCTGGGCTTCCGCTTTGGTGTCAGTGTCAGTTCCTACTGCCACATCCGCCAGCGTACGCTCGCTGACCCGCACCTTGAGGATGTCACCGCGTCTGACTCTGGGGGGATGCTTACCGTAAATGCCGACAGAGTAGGGGTCGGTTCCGCTGTCTGCGTGGAACAGCGAATCTGCCACGGCCGGGGCGCACGCCAGCAGAACTATGAGGATTGCCGTAATCGTTCTAACCATTGTTCTCCTCCGTATCGCCAACTGACACAGTGCCGGGACCGGTGACTGTGGCGTGGATCACCGAGCCGGAAGGCAGGCGCACGGTTATTTCCTGTCCCCGGGCGCCGGTGGACAGCGCTTTGCCGGTGGTTTCGGCAGACACCACTCCCTGGTTGAACCTCACGGTGACGATGTCGCCGCGGCTGACCAGTGGTGGTGCAAATAAGTACGTGGGAAGCACCTGGACGCCGGCAGGCAGGTCAACCCGCCACTCCTTGCCGTGCTCCGGAAGGACTGTCATCAGTCCTGCCCCGGGCAGGAGCTCGGCGGTGCCACGCCGGAAATCCCCCGGCAACACTGCTGCGCCGCGGTGAACCGAAACTGCAGTGTGCAGCGCTTGCACGCGGAACTTCAGGTGGTTGCGCAGGCTGACGGTTTGCAGGTGCCGTTCCTTTGAGACCAGCCGTAGCGCCGAGGGCAGGTGTTCGCCCTGGGCCGTGGGATAAACTAACGTAAGCTGTGGGGAGGGAGCGGTGGATGCCAGCGGCGAGAACTCGCGGATAACCAGCAGCTCAGCGGTGAAGCCGAGACTGGACAGTTCTGCGGCGATGAACTGGCGGATGTCACCGTCAGTGAACACGGTGCCAGCAAAGGCCACGGTGCAGCTTCGCGCGCCGGCAAAGGCAATCAGACTGCAGGTAATGCCTGCGTCAGCCACAAGAGCCTGAAGGGCCTCGCGGCTGAGAGCGTACCGTTTCAGCACCGGGTCCAGTGGAGGAAGGGCAATGCGCAGCAGCCGGTCGGCGAGCGAAGGACTACGGCTCTCAATGCGGGCAACCTGGCCCAGCCGAGGGCGGAGGCTGTCCACCTCAACCGAAGCGGGCAAGGTGATGAGAGCTAGCGGTTCATCCGCGTGCGCAGGAGCTGCCAGCACCAGGGCAAGTAACACAGCGGCTGTCAGGAGTGCGCGCATGGTTTATCGCTTCATATTCACGGCAGTGCTGAGCATCTCGTCGCCGGTGGTGACGGAGCGCGAATTGGCTTCGTAGGCGCGCTGGCCCATGA
>CAZXPM010000075.1:0-1044 GCA_964643155.1 uncultured Planctomycetales bacterium
CGGTGTAAAAGCGAAGATACTTCGCAGTTGCGTCCAGAAACCGGTCGGCCAGCGCAGCATCCTCCGCAAACAGGTAAGTTGACAGGGCGATGCCGCCGGCACGCCGTGTTTTCACCACAAACTCGTTGCCCACCAGGGTGAAGCCGTCCTGTGGCACGCGGCTGCTCCACACTGAGACATCCCGGCCGTCCTCCGTCCTGCGGCTCACCAGATCGCCTTGCGTAACCAGCATGTGAGGCTCGGGCACAGTGAGTGTGAACTCAAAAGTGGGCAGCGCGTCCTCCTCCGCAGGATACCAGCCGCTGCCGGCGTCCAGGTAGATGCCCTCTTCGCTGATGATGCCCGTAGTCGTCCCGCCACGCACATGCGCCAGTGTGGCTTCCTCCTGTGGAGGCTCATAGATGACGCCCTCATAGGCTATGGTCAGCTCCGCCACCTGGTCGGGCAACTCCACCTCGTAGAGCACCAGGTGTGCCGGGAAGCTGTCGCCGCCCTCCACCTGCTGGTAGTCCAGGTTGTTGCCCTGGCCGTCCTGCAGGAGGTTGATCTTCACCTGCCTGCCCAGGGCGAAGCGAAGGCTCCGTCCGCTGCCCGGCTTGAGCGTCAGCGCATCGGTGGCGGAGAGGCGGTGCTCCGCCGGAAAGAAGTCCGCCGCCAGCTCGTGGTGCTCAATCAGCGCTTGTGTTTGCGCGCTCTTGGCGAATTCCGATTCCGCCAGCGCGCCGGTGGCGGCCACCAGCACTGCAAATACAGCTGCCAACAGCCCAAGAACACGATTAGCCATTCCCTCCTCCAGTCGCATCATTTGGCGATGAAAAACGCGCCCAGCTCGGGCGTGAAATACCGGTCAAACACCCGCCGGATGTCCGCCGGCGAGACTCTTTCCAGAGCCTGGTTAAAGTCCTCGTCATCCACTGCCACCAGCTCCGCCTGCGCGGCAAAGAACGCCTGGTTCTTGCGGGTAATGCGCCGCATGGCCCGCCGTCCGAGGTAGCTGTTCACCTGCCGCTCCAGTGCTTCCCGGGTGAACAACGCTGGGTCTAT
>CAZXPM010000075.1:1054-7523 GCA_964643155.1 uncultured Planctomycetales bacterium
TTCCGGCCAGCGTCGCTTTGATGAGCTCCTTCGCCTGGGGCACATTCTCCGGGCTGGTGCCCAGGTACAGCTTGAACCAACCGGCGGAGCCGAAGGTGCTGAATCCCGCGCCGATGGAGTAGGCCAGCCCGTGCTCCTCGCGGATTACGAACGCGGCCTTGTCGCTGATAAGGCCTCCCAGCAAGCGCAGCGCTGCTTCATCCTCCGGGTCGTATCCATCAAAGGAGAAGGCGAAGTACACGGCCGCCTGAGGCGCACCCTCGCCTTCCTCCGTGTCGGTCAGCGGGTGCAGAGCCGGCATCGGCGCCTCCACGGCAGGCCCCGCGCGAAGGCTGCCGAACAACTCCAGCACAACCGCTTCCGCTTCGCCCATCGGCGCTGAAGTCACGACGCTCAGTATCACATTCCCGGCGGCGGCGTAGGTCTGGGCAAACGCAGCCAGGTCATCCACTCCCACCCGCTGCATCTCCGGCATCAGCCCTTCTACCGGTCTGGCCAGCGGATGGTCGCCAAACATCGCTGTCCGCATCATCTGGCTGGCGGTGGCTCGGGGGCTGCCGGATTTCATTCCCAGCACCATCGCCAGCGTGCGCTTGGCCTCTGCCAGCGCCTCCTCGGTCAGCTTCGGTTCTTGGAGCAGCCGCGCCAGCAGCGCCAGGTTATCCCGCCAGTGGGCGTCCAGCCCCTCCAGCTTGATGAAGCTGTAGCGGTTGGACAGGTACATGTCGTCCATCGGGATGTAGGGGTTGTCCACGAAGTCGGCGGTCAGCCCCAGGCGCGACATTTCCTCGCGGAACTCCTCCTCCGTCATTCCCGCCGGCCCCTGCGACAGCACCCGCTGCCAGAGCTCGGCGATGCCGCACTGGCCCTCCGGCTCGGCGAAGCTGCGGTTGCGGAACAGCACCGCTGCGCCGAATACCTTGCTGCGCGAGTCGGAGCGCAACAGCACTGTCAGCCCGTTGTCCAGGGCAAGCCGCTTGGCGGTGACTCCACCGCGCCGGCCGCTCACGTGCTCGGGGTAGGGGAGGGCCACCATGGTGATGACCCCGCTGCCGCCCAACAACCTCGTTCCTTCGTGCTGGACATCCTCCACCGTGACCCTGGCCACTTCCTGTTCAAACCTGCGGGCGAGCTCCCACTTGCCCTGGGCGATGAGGTAGGACTTGAACATGCCGTAGTACAGGAAGTTGTCGTACTGTTTCAGCTCATCGGCGATGAGCTCCTGCTGCTTGCGCGCCAGCCACTCCGCGTCCGGCGGCTGCGCCACCGCATCCGCCAGCATCCGTGGCAGTTCCTCGGCCAGCTTCCGGGCGTCCTGCTGGTTCTCCACCATGAAGTTCCCGGTGACATAACCGCCCAGCCGGTAGGACTCCTCCGCCAGTGTGACGTCCACCTTCGCGCCAGCGGCAGACTCCAGCCCCGCCTCCAACCGCTCCTGCAGCAGCGGCAGCAGGAGCATCCGGGTGACGTAAGGGTCGGCAAACGATGATGCGCTGCCCTCTGGGCGCAGTGGAATCGCAAACCGCACGCTCGGCTGCACTCCCTCAAAGTACTTCATCTGCAGGCCAAAAGGCGGCGGCGTCAGTTCCGCCTTGACCGCCGGTACCTCCTTCGGCGCAGCGTCTCCGTACTGCTCGCGCACCAGTTCCAGCATCTGCTTCGGCTGGAAGTCGCCGATGAGCAACAGCGTGATGCTGTTTGGCGCATAGTGGGTGCGGTAAAAGCCCATGATCTGCTCGCGGGTTAGGGAGGCGATAACCGCCTTTGGCCCCAGCGTGGTCATCTCATAGGGCGTGCCCGCCCACAGCAGGCGGTCCCAGGCGTCCGCCACCGCGCCGCCGGAACTGGACAGCCCCTGGTTGATCTCCTCAATCACAATGCCGCGTTCCTTCTCCAGTTTCTCCGGCGGCAGGGTTGAGTGCAGGATCATGTCGGCCTGCAGCGCGAATGCTTCCGGAAAGGTGCGCGACGGCGCCAGTATCATGAACGCAGTGAAATCCTTGCGGGTGAAAGCGTTGTTGAACGCCCCCAGTTGGTCCGCGCGGGCGTACAGTTCCTCTTGCGTCAGCGACTCGGTGCCGTTGAACAGCATGTGCTCCAGCAGGTGCGTCACGCCGTTAATGTCCGGCGTCTCGTGGCGGACGCCCGCGTCCACCACCGCATAGGATACCGCCATCTCCACGCGGCTGTCCGGGATCATGATGACCGTCAGTCCGTTGGGCAGGACAGTCTCATAGGTTTGGGGCAATGCCGAAGCCGGCACACTGAGTGCGGCCGCAACGAGGGTAAAGGCAATGGCGAGCAAGCCCCGATGGAAGTATCGCATATGGTCACTCCTGGCGAACGATGTACAGATTGTAGCAGAGCGCTTGGCCGGCTGCTTAAATGCTACGCCCGCACGAGTGAGGATACCCGCGCGGGCGTAATATTCTTTCGCCGTCCGTCCAGTTGGAGGGACGGTTCCAGAAGTGGCCAATTAAGACTTCTCAACCTGCTGGTAGGTCTTGGCTACGATTTTAGCACTTTCCCGCAGACCGTCAAGTTCCTGTTTGGTGAACTTCATATCGGCATAGCCCTCGATACCTGCGCGGCCCACGATGGTGGGCAGGCTGATGGAGGTCATCTCGTTGATGCCGTATGCGCCCATGGGAACCGACGAAACCGGCAGGATGCGCTTCTGGTCAAAACTGATGGCGCGGATAACTTCGGCGATGGCGACGCCGACCGCCCAGGACGCGCCGCCCTTCAGCCGGATCATCTCGGCGCCGGTCTTCCGCGTTTTCTGGTAAACCTCGTCCAGTTCCTTTTTGGTGACGCCGGTCAGGTTCTTGAACTGGATGCCTGCATAGGATGCGTTGCTCCAGATGGGAACCATCGAGTCTCCGTGCTCCCCGCAGAGGAAGGCGGTCACGTCGCGCGGCTCCCAGTTGAACCGCTCAGCGAGGTAGCTGCGGAAGCGCACCGAGTCCACCACGTTCCCCAGGCCAATAACCCGTGTATGATGGAAGCCGCTGCGAAGGTAGGCGCGCAGGTTCAGCACGTCCACCGGGTTGGAGACGACAAAAATGAGACAATCTCGGTTGACACGTTTGATGGTCTCAATCGCGTTGTCGATGATGCCCACATTCACTTTGATGAGTTCCAGCCTGGACTGATCGGGTTTGCGGCGGCTCCCCGCGGGGATGATAACGATGTCGCAGCCCGCACAGGCTTCCGCGCTTGAGCTCGTTAGCACGTCAATGCGCCCGATCACGCTGGTGCACTGCAAAAGGTCCTCACGCTCGCCCTTCAGCAGGTCCTCCATGATGTCAATCAGTACTAGCTGGCGGCAAAGCCGTTCAGTGAGCAGGTGGAATGCCGCCGAGACGCCGACGCGTCCGGCTCCGCCAATAATGGCAATACGCATAAATCCCTCCTATAGCGTTGCGAATTACACTTTCCGGGCCTATGCCTGATGGCCCAACTTACCGTTTATCGTAAATCCGCGCAGCCCCGGCGTCGCCGCTCGGCCTGCGCTAGAAATCAGTTTTGCCCGAGAAGTTAAAGTCCCGGACCTTGATTACGGGAACCACCGCGCCGCCGCCGAAAAAGGACGAGTTGAACCGCTGCTCTGCGGTCATCCCCTCATTGTTGGCCAGCGCGGTCAGTATGTTCTGCGTGTACCGGAAGTTCTTCAGTCCCCGCGTGATCTTGCCGCCTTCAATCAGGAAAGTGCCGTCCCGCGTCATGCCGGTTATCACCGTCTCCATCGGGTTAACCACGTTGGAATAGTGGAACCGGCTGACCAGCACGCCCCGGTCAATTGAGGCGATGAGCTCCTCCTTGGTCTTGTCGCCGCCCGCCAGTACCAGGTTCACCGGTAGCGGCTCCTCCCAGCCCACGTAGTGGCCGGTGGACTTAACGCCCTCCTTGGCGGCGGTCTTCCACGAATGCGCGTAGGCCTTGGCCACGCCGTTCTCCACCAGCACCAGCTTCTGCTTGGGAACGCCTTCAAAGTCAAAGGGCAGACCCATCGTGCGGGGGTCGCCGGCGTCATCGTATATGGTCACGTTGTCGCCCGTGATCTTCTGGCCCATCTTGCCGGTGAGGAAGCTCTCCTTGTCGTGCACCATCTTGGCGGAGAAGCCGAGCCACGACAGGAACATCATCATAGTGGCGACCGCCTCTTCTTCCAGGATAACCGTGTACTTGCCCACTTCCAGTTCGCCCGAAGGGTTGCGGCTGGCCTCTGCTTTCTCTAGCGCCCGGCGGGAGGTTCCGATGATGTCCATCGCGCTGAAGTCCCGCTTGATGTCTTCGTAGTAGCCGCTGCTGTCGGGGCCGGTGTAAAGAACGGTGAACTTGCCCTGGGTGGTGTTGCACACGGCGTTCACGCCGTGCGAGTTGACCACGCCCAGCGTTACCACCGTGTTGCCGAGAGTCCCCGCGGCTTCGTAGGTGTCACCCGCCAGTTCAAACGCCTCGCGCAGAGGCTGGGCGCGGCCTTCAGGGGTCAGCACGGCCGTGTTCTCAAAGAAGTCCACCTTGATGGGGTACTCAAAGGGCCCTTCTGGCAGCCCCGCCCAGTCCTCGTCCTCCGGGCTGAACTGCGCCAGGGTGTAAGCGTCGTCCACCGCCTTGGCCAGGCCTTCAGGAGTCAGCAAGTTGCTGTTAACCTTGGCGACCCGCTTCCCCACGGCCGCACGCACGGTAATCTGCGCATTGCGTTCAAAGTTATTCTGGTGAATCTGGTTGTTGGCAAAGCGGGTGAGCGCGGAGTCCATTGCGTAAACGGTTATCTCGGTTTCGTCAGCGCGGCTGGCCTTGACCGCCTTGGCGGCCATTTCCATTGTGTCTGCCGCCAGCTTCTGCGCCCTTTCCCTCGTGAGGTAGAAATCGTTGTCACTCATATGTATCTCCTTTAGCCCCTGATGCCGACCTGCACGTCGCGGAAACGCGCAGGTGCAGTGCCGTGCGCCACATGCGCTGTCTGCGGCGGCTGGCCCTTGCCGCAGTTGGGGGTGCCCCAGATGACCCACTCCTCGGGGCCGCACACGCGGTCCAGGCCGGCCCAGAACTTGGGTGTGATGCCGGTGTAGTTGGGATTCCGCAGCATCTCTCCGAGCTTCCCGTCCACAATCTCCCAGGCGATCTCGGTGCCGAACTGGAAGTTAAGACGCCGGTCGTCAATGCTCCAGCTTCGGTTGGTGGACATGAACACGCCCTCTTTGGTGTCGGCGATAAGCTCCTCCAGCGTGCCGCTGCCCGGTTCCAGGTTGACGTTGGTCATGCGGATGATGGGGATGCGGTTCCAGCCGTCGGCGCGGTTGGTGCCGTTGGAGCGGGTGTCGCCGGCGACGTGCGCCGTCTCGCGGTTGGTGAGGTAGTTGAGGAAAACGCCGTCCTTGATGATGTCCACCCGCTGTGCTTCCACGCCGTCGTCGTCATAGCCGAAGCTGCCCAAGCCGCCTTTGAGCGTCGCGTCAGCGGTTACGTGCATGATATCGCTGCCGTACTTGAAGTTGCCCTTCTTCTCCAGTGTGGCGAAGCTCATGCCGGCGTAAGCCGCTTCGCTGCCCAGCACGCGGTCCAGCTCAATCGGGTGCCCGATGCTCTCATGGACCTGCAGTGCGAGCTGCGGCCCGTCCAGTATCAGCGTGGTCGTCTTGCTGGGGCACTCCTTGGCGCTGAGAAGCTGCACGGCCTCGCTGGCGATGCGTTCGGCGTTGCCCGGAAGGTCAAACGACCGCACTACTTCATAGCCCGATGTGTTGTATTGCCCCCGGAAGGAGTTGGGGTAGCTGCGCCGCTGCAACTCTTTCTCGCCCACGGCCACAGCTTCAATGCCGCCGCCGCTCTCTATGATGATCTGTTCAATGTCGCTGCCCTCGGTGTTGACGAACCACTGGTGCTCGCGGAAGCAGTTGAAGAATGAGCTTGCGTTGGTTACGCCTTTCACCCGCCGCATTATCTCGTTGGCTTCCAGCAGGAGCTTCAGCTTCTCTTCAATGCTTACGGCGAAGGGGTCTTCATCGTATGGCGAGACCCACCTGTCCACGTGGGGCGGTTCCTCCACCAGGCGCACCTCCTCCCGCTTGAGCAGGGCGGAGGCCTCGGCAATCTCCACCGCCAGCTTGGTGGCGCGGGCGACTTCGTTGGCGCTCAGGTCCCGCGAGGCGGCAAAGCCCCAGCATCCCTGGTGCAAAACCCGCACGCCCAGGCCGCAGTCGGTGTTGCGCTCCAGCTCCTCCACCTTGCCGTTCTTGACAGCGATGCCTTCGTTGGCGCGCTCAATGATTCGTATGTCCCCGTACCTGACGCCGGCCATCTGCGCGGCGTTGAGGAAACTGTCGGTAAGTTCTTTCATGAATGCCTCCTGGCAGTCGGCGGAAGTGAGCATGACCCCCGGCCGAAGGAATCCGTGCGCCATTATAGCGCGTAACCCGTCGCGGTGAAAAGAGTGTCTATCCCCAAGCGCCCGATTTCACAC
>CAZXPM010000076.1:0-7448 GCA_964643155.1 uncultured Planctomycetales bacterium
CTTCGGCTGAAGGGTTGCGGCTCTTGATGTTGTTCAGCAGGGTTTCTACCTTATGCGGCTCGGCGGTGCTTATCTTGTTGACCACGACCAAATCCGCCGCCCGCAGATTGAACTCGCTGGGGTAGTACCGCAGCTCGTCGCCTGCCCGGTGCGGGTCGGTGACGGTTATCATCAAGTCGCTCTGGAAGAAGGTGGCGTCGTTGTTGCCGCCGTCCCACAGAACAACGTCGGCCGAGGCTTCAGCCTCCCGCAGAATATCTGCGTAGTCAACGCCGGCAAACACCACGTTGCCCTCGTTGATGTGGGGCTCGTACTCCTCAATCTCCTCAATCGTGCAGTTATAACGCTTCAGGTCGTCCAGCGTTTCAAACTTCTGCACCCGCTGCTCCACCAGGTTGCCGTAAGGCATCGGGTGGCGCACCACCGCCGCCCGCAGGCCCATCTTCTTGAGGATGGCCGCCACATAGCGGGTGGTCTGGCTCTTGCCGCAGCCCGTACGCACCGCCACAATGGATATCACCGGCTTGGAGGACTTGAGCATTGTTGCCCTGGGCGGGAGGAAAGCGAATTCAGCCCCTGCCACCTGCACCCGCGAGCCCAGCTGCCCCAGTTGGTTATACGAGATGTCGCTGTAGGAAAAGTGGCAGACGTCAACGCTGTGCTTTTCAATAAGCTCCTCCAGCTCCTCCATCGGCTCAATCGGGATGCCCCGGGGATACAGCTTGCCCGCCAGCTCGGGCGGATACATTCGGTCGTCAATGGAGGGGATCTGCGTGGCGGTGAAAGCCACCACCCGGTAGTCCGGGTTGTCCCGGAAGACCGTGTTGAAGTTGTGAAAATCGCGCCCGGCGGCGCCGATCAGTATTACTTTGCGTGGTTCCATTTCGTCTCCGCAATTCAAAAACGTGGGTTCACATCAACTATACCAGAGCGAACTCGCTCGTGAAATGGCGCAGGAAGGCCGCCTCCCGGGCGAACTTGATGCCACGGATTGTATGGGCCTTGCGCTTCAACGCCACCACGGCAGCGATGGCGTAGTCAAGCTGGTTGTAGCTATACACCCGGCGCGGGATGGCCAGCCGCAGGAGGTCCAGCCCGTCGGTGCGGTCCTTGCCTGTGCGCGGGTCACGGCCGCGCAATATGGTTCCGATCTCGCAGCCACGGATGCCCGCCTCCAGGTAGAGAGCGACGGCAAGAGCGTGCCCCGGGTACTCGCTCACGTCAAGATGGGGGCAGAAGTCCCTGGCGTCTATGTAGACAGCGTGCCCGCCGGGAGGCATTACCACCCGGATGCCCTCATCCCGCAGTGACTGGGCGAAGTATGCGACCTGGCTCATCCGGTGCCGCAGGTATTCCAGGTCGCTGGCCTCACGCAGGCCCACCGCCATAGCCGCCAGGTCGCGTCCTGCCAGCCCGCCATAGGTCACATAGCCGTCAAACAGAATGGTGTAGGGCCTGAGCGCGTCATAAAGGCTCTCGTCATTGGTCGCGATGAACCCGCCGATGTTGACCAGCCCGTCCTTCTTCGCGCTCATTATCATGCCATCGGCGTGGGACATGAACTCGCGCAGGATTGACCTGATTGACCTGCGGGACTGCCCTGGCTCGTAGGTCTTGATGAAATACGCGTTTTCTATCGCCCGTGCAGAGTCTACGAACAGCGCGATGCCGTACTTGCGGCAGAGCTTCGCCACCGCGGCCATATTCTCCAGCGAAACCGGCTGGCCGCCGCCGCTGTTGCACGTGGCGGTGACGATTACCAGCGGGACCTTGCCCTTGCGCCGCGACAGGAAAGCCGACAGCCTGGCCAGGTCCACATTACCCTTGAACATGGTCAGGTCATCCAGGTCGTAGATGCGCCGGTCGGGGAAGTTGCGGATGACGCCCCCCCGGTACTCAATGTGCGCCCCGGTGGTGTCAAAGTGGATGTTCCCAGGAACCACCAGCCCCCTGGACGGCAGGAAGTGGCTCGTCAGCACCAGCTCGGCGCTGCGACCCTGGTGGGATGGGAGCATGTACTTGAAGCCGAACAGGTCGCGCACGGTGTCCTTCAGCAGGTCAAAAGACGTGCTGCCGGCGTAGGCTTCGTCACCCTCGGCGAGGGCAGCCCACTGGTGGTGACTCATCGCACCAGTGCCCGAGTCAGTGAGCAAGTCCAGGTAGATATCACGGCTGCTCAGATTGAAGAGATTGTAGGCCGCGCGCTTGAGGATGGCCCGGCGCTGGGAGCGCGTGTTCATCCGAATCGGCTCAACGGACTTGATCTTGTATGGCTCGGGGACCTTCAGGTCCGTAACACGCGCAGGCGGTTTCCATTCAACGAGATTTTTTGAGCCCATGGTTCCTCCATCAAGGTTTCCTCTACTCAGCGGAGGACTGGGCTGGGGCTTCGTTCTGCGTCCGGGGACTCTCTGTTCTCATTCTACCACAGGATAGCCACGGGAGTCTCGGACGTGAATGGGTCCGCTGGCCGTGTTAGAATCGCCGCGATGGTCACTATCTACACCAAAACCGGCTGTCCCTATTGCGCCGCGGCCAAGGAGGACTTTGCCGCACGGGGAGTGAAGTTCACCGAAATCAACCTCACTGTTGAGCCGAAGCTCATTCCCGAGATTGTAAAGCTCACGGGAAAGCGGGTAGTGCCGGTCATCGTGGAGGAGGACGGCAAGGTGACCCAGGGCTGGCAGGGAGGCGGCTGAGGGGTGTAGCGCAGAATAATCCCGGTGGGATGCTGGTAGCCCTGTCAAGCCATGGGGCTCAGAGGACGAGACGATATCGGGTGTGGACGGGTGTGGACTGAGACCCGTGCAGGCGGCGCAGGCCGCGAGAGGTTCTTCCGCTGCCTGCCCGGCGTGCGTGGATATGTACAGCCGTAAGGAGCGGTTTCAGGACTATGAGCTATTACTTCAACAAGGGTGTGGATTGCAGTTTCTCCGAGGCGGTGGAGCGAGCGAAGGAAGCGCTCAAGGCGGAGGGCTTTGGCGTGCTGTGCGAGATTGACGTGCAGAAAGTGCTGAAGGAGAAGCTGGGCGTGGACTTCTATCCGTACATGATCCTGGGCGCATGCAACCCTGCCTACTCCTATCGGGCCATCCAAGCGGAAGACAAGATCGGGTTGATGCTGCCCTGCAACCTCATCGTCCAGGAACGGGAGCCGGGCCAGGTGGAGATCAGCGCGGTTGACCCGCTGGAGAGCATGCGCACGGTGGACAATACGCGGCTGCTGCAGGTGGCGCTGGAGGTGCAGAAGAAGTTCAAGAGCGTGGTTGAGGGGTTGTAGGGGTTAGACACTGTGGGCAAGCCATGGGCGCCTGCCTCAGGCGGGAACCTCCCTCTGATACAATAGTCGTCCTATGTTCACCGGGCTGGTGCGGGAGGTTGGCGAAGTGGCTGGGCTCACGCGTGGGCGCAAGGGCGCGCGCCTGGCGGTGCGTTGCCCCAAGATAGCGCCTGCCCTGGCGCACGGTGATTCGGTCGCCGTGAACGGCGCCTGCCTAACCTGTGAAGAGGCCGTAAGCGATGGCTTCACCGCCTCTGTCCTGCAGGCGACGCTGGAAGCCACCAACCTGGGCGGCCTGGCCGAGGGAACGGCGGTCAACCTGGAACCGGCGCTCCGCGCGGGCGATGAGATTGGCGGCCACTTTCTGCAGGGGCACGTGGACTGCGCGGTAACAGTTGCGGCGAACGGCGCGGCCAGCGGCGGCGATTGGACGCTGGAATGCGAGCTACCGGAGAGGCTGGCTCCGATGGTGTTTCCCGGCGCCAGCGTGGGGCTGAATGGGGTCAGCTTGACCGTACGGGCGGCAAATGCCGGAAGGGTGGCCGTGAACCTGATTCCCGCCACGCTGGAGGACACGAACCTGCGCCAGATCAAGCCCGGCGACCTGGTGAATCTTGAAGTTGACCTCATTGTGAAGAGTGTCTATTATGCGCTGGCGCGACTGGGCGAGACGCGCGAGCTGACACTGGAGGATCTCGCCCGCCTTGGCTATGGAACAAGACGGTGAATTCGTCACGCGGGTGGAGCAGGCGCTGGAAGAACTGCGCGCCGGGCGGATGATCATCCTCATGGACGACTGCGACCGCGAGAATGAAGGCGACCTGGCGATGGCCGCCCAATTCGCCACACCTGAGGCCATCAACTTCATGATCACGCAGGGGCGCGGCCTCATCTGCGCACCCATGACCGCCGAGCGGCTGCAGGCGCTGAACCTCCCGCTGATGACGCCCGACAATACCGAGGCGCACGGCACGGCGTTCACGGTAAGCGTGGATGCCAGGGAGGGCACGACCACCGGCATCTCTGCGGCAGACCGCGCGAGGACACTGCAGGTGCTGGCAGACGATGGCTCCAGGCCGGAGGACCTGAGGCGCCCGGGACATGTGTTCCCGTTGCGCGCGGTCAAGGGCGGGGTGCTGCGCCGCGTGGGGCAGACGGAAGGCAGCATTGACCTGTGCCGGCTGGCGGGGCTGAAACCTGCAGCCGTAATCTGCGAAGTCATGAATGAAGACGGAACGATGGCGCGGCTGCCCGAGCTGGAGCGCTTCTCCCAGAAACACTCGCTCCTGCTGCTGCATGTGCAGGACATCGTGCGCTACCGGCTGCGCAATGAGACGCTGGTGGAGCGCGTGGACATCGCCCGCATGCCCACGATCTTCGGCGACTTCAAGGTTATCGGCTACGGCGTGCCCGTTACCGGAGAACACCACGTGGCGCTGGTCTTCGGCGACATCAAGCCGGATGAGCCGGTGCTGGTGCGGGTGCACTCGGAATGCCTGACCGGCGACGTGTTCGGCAGCCTGCGCTGCGACTGCGGTCCGCAACTGCACTATGCGATGCAGCGCATTGCCGAAGCCGGCAAGGGGATTATCGTCTACCTGCGCCAGGAGGGGCGCGGTATCGGGCTGCTCAACAAGATCCGGGCCTACCACCTGCAGGACGACGGATTGGACACGGTGGAGGCGAATATCCAGCTCGGGTTCCCGCCGGACAAGCGCGACTACGGGGTGGGCGCGCAGATTCTGCGCGACCTCGGCGCGCAGCAGATCCGGGTCATGACCAACAACCCAAAGAAGCTGGTGGGGCTGGAAGCCTACGGCATCAATATCGTGGAACGCATACCCATTCCTGTGGACGAGATGATTACCGCGGAGAACAAGGACTACATTGAAACCAAGCGGGCGAAAATGGGGCACATATACAACCCTGACGAATAGGCTTATGAGATACACGAAGTACTTCATATCAGTCATCCTGGCGGCCGCGGCGCTGGGCCTTACTTCCTGCCCGGTCAGCCCCGAAAAATCAAGGCTGATGTCGGGCAAGGTGCCGGTGCAGATGGGCAATGCCCCTTCGCGACTGGCCTTTGTGGGGGCTTTCGGCGGTCCCGGCGGGGGTGAGGGCGAGTTCAAGCGCGTGGGCGGGCTGGCCGCCGCCGACGGACGCTTGTACGTCTGCGACCAGCAACTGGCGCGGGTGGAGGTCTTTGACTACTACGGAAAGTACCTCGGGGCCATCGGGTGCGGGCTGGATGTGGACCAGTTCGGCGTCACTGAAGCCGACTTGGCGGCCAATCCCGAAGCCACCGAGGAAGAGCTGATGGACCCCAGCGTGGTCCAGGCCATCGCTGAACGCCAGTTCTTCCGCGCCCTGGATGTAGCCATCTACGAAGGCGACGTGCTGGTGCTTAACGCGTTCCATTCGCGCGCCCAGACCAACAGCGCCCTGATGACGCCTGAGCTCATCCGCTTTACGCCGGAAGGCGAGTATGTGCGAACTTATGACCTGGCGGCGCTGCTGCCAGGCTTTGTGGCTGTTGATGAACGGCGCGCCTGGGCCGCGGTGACGGATTTCATGAACTCCGGCTTCCAGGTGTACGACCTGGAGACCGAAACCGTCGTGTTCGCCAACCGCAAGGGCTTCAACCAGAACCTGGCATCGTACCTGTCCCAGGTTTACGCAGTATCCAGCCCGGAGCAGCAGGTTCAGCGCAAATACGAGTGGATCCAGGCAGGCTCCGGTCCCACGGAGTTTGACTATCCAAACGGCATCGCATTCTACCGGGACAAGCTGCTGGTAGTGGACCGCAACAACGTCCGCATCCAGGTTTTCTCGGACCGTGGGGACTTCCTTTATTCCGTAGAGGGGGCGGCAGTTGGACGGGAGATGAAGTTCGGTGAGCCGGTGGACATCACGGTGACCGATGACGGCGTCGTCTACGTAACCGACATTTATGACGCCAGCCCCGGCGTATGGGCTTTCTCGTCCAAGTTTGAGCCGCTTTACCGCCTGGCGCATCCGGACATGCGCGTTCCGACCTACATCTGCACCAGCCCGGAGGGCTTCGTCTTCATTTCGGAGCTTGCCAGCAACCGGGTCTTCATCTACGGGCCGCGTGACCTGGTGCTGGAACATGAGCGCCAGCAGCGGCAGGCGCAGCGCCTCGGGGAATCCAGCGACGGACAACAGTGATTGACCTCAATGACCATCAGGAGCTGATTCGCCGGATACGCCGGCAGGACATCCGCGCAGTGGCCAAGGCCATGAGCGCGCTGGAGGACGACCCGTCCTTTGCGCCGCAGTTCATCCCTGCGCTCACCCCGTACTACGAGAAGAAGCCTCGGCTGGGCGTTACCGGCAGCCCCGGCGTCGGCAAGAGCACGGTGGTGAACCGACTGGTGCACCTGCTGCGCGCACAGGACAAGCGGGTGGGCGTGGTGGCGGTGGATCCCACCTCCCCTTTTTCCGGGGGGGCGATACTGGGCGACCGGGTGCGCATGGTGGGAGTGCAGAACGACCCGCACGTTTATATCCGCAGCCTGGGCAGCCGCGGCTCCTTAGGCGGCCTGTCGGCGGCCACGGCCAACATCGTCCGCGTGCTGGAGGTATTCGGCGTGGATACCGTCATCATTGAGACAGTCGGGATGGGCCAGACCGGCTTTGATATCGTGGACATCGCCGACACCGTGGTGCTGATTCTCTCGCCGGAAAGCGGCGACGGCATCCAGACGATGAAGGCGGGAGTGATGGAAGTCGCAGACATCTACGCCGTCAATAAGGCCGACCGGCCGGGCGCCGAGGGGCTGGCAACGGAGATAAGGTCGCTGCTGGGAATGGTGGACCGCCGGTTGCAGTGGGTGCCGCCGGTGGTTACCATGAGCGCCGCGAACGACACCGGCGTCGGCGTTTTGCTGGACCACTTCGCCGAACATCTGTCCTTCCTTTCGGAGCACGCCATGCTGGCGGACAAGCGGCTGCGCCAGATCTCTAACGAGATCCGCTTCCTGGTGGAGAGCCGCATAAAGGGATACATCCTGGAGGACGAGGGCTACCGCGCCAAGCTGCGCGAGCTGGCCAACCAGGTGGAGCGGAGGGAACTGGACACTTACGCGGCGGCAGATACTGTTTGCGCTATGATAATGAATTCACTCGCTGAGGACACCACAAA
>CAZXPM010000077.1:0-7436 GCA_964643155.1 uncultured Planctomycetales bacterium
GTCCTGCTCGCCCTGCGTCCACAAATACGCAAGTAGGCGGCCGTAGCGGTCGCGCTCCTCTACACCGAGTTCCAGCGCAAGCGAACGGTTTGCCACCATAGCCTGCAGGAACTCCTTCGCCGCCTTGCCGAACGGCTCATTCTTGCCCCGCGTGACCTCTGGCGTGTCAATGCCAATTAGCCGCACCGCCTCCTCGCGTCCCTGAATCAACACCCGGATGGTGTCGCCGTCAATGACGCGCACCAGCGTGGCCGGCAGAAGTTGGCCGGGCTCCGGTGCGTCGGGCGGAGCGGCATGCTCAATCTCGCCAGGTTGCGGCGGTGAGCAACGCCGGCACGGGCGCAGGCCGCGCGCTGCCGCCTGGGCAAGAGTAAGCGGGATGGCTGAGTGCCGGAGTGACGCGCAGCCCTCGGCGTGGTAGCACGCACCGGTCTCGGTCGCGTAAACGGTTACTGCGTCTGCTGCAGTGGGGGATGCGGCGCCATAACCGTAGGCGGCCAGCACTACTGTGGCAGTCGCCAGCGCGCCCGCCAGGCCGAACACCATTGACCTTCGCATAACAGACCTCCCTTAGGGCGCACATGACGCCCCTCAGCTACCCTCGTTCCTGGCTCCCCGCTTGATTATACCCGAGATTCTACTCCGGTGACAGCGCGCTGTATACGGCAGCGCCGACCGTATGCTGTATGAGTTCCGCGACTGACTGAAGCGCGGCTTTCACCATGGTGCAGCAGGGGCTTTCGGCCGGGAAGTTGCGCCGCGCCATACGCTTTTCCTCCTTGGCGTCCTTCACGGTTGCCGGTCGTTAACCTAGCCCGGATTACGGATGGATGCTAGTATAATCCATCCTCCAGGGGGCACGCGATATGGATGTAACTCGCTACTTCACTGTGGACTTTGACGAGCCCGACGGCATTGTCACGATCACGATTGACTGCCAGGACGACAAGTACAACACGTTCGGGATGGCGTTCATGCTGGCGCTGCAGGATATCCTCACCCACTACCAGCGGAATCCCACCATCCGCGCGATGATCATCACAGCCGCCGGCACGAAGGTCTTCTCCACCGGCGCTGATATCGTTGGCCTGTTCACCGACCTGGACAGCATGGCGGCACGCGACTTCTCCTACCTGGGGCACAAGGTCTTCGCCATGCTGGAGGACGCGCCTTACATCACGCTCGCGGCCATCAATGGATTCGCCCTCGGCGGGGGGCTGGAGCTTTCGCTGGCGTGCAACTTCCGTGTGGCCAGCAAGCGCGCCCGAATGGGCCTGCCGGAAATCAACCTGGGGGTAATGCCGGGTTGGGGAGGTACCCAGCGGCTCCAGCGTGTCATTGGCCAGTCCCGGGCGCTGGAGATGATACTCTCCGGCGACCCCATCACGGTGGACACCGCGCTGGAGTGGGGGTTGGTGTCAGCCGTCTTCCCGCCGGAGGATCTGCTGGACGGCGCGAAGAAGTTCCTGCGCCGGTTTACGGTGAAGAGCGGAGATGCCGTGCGTGTGGCCAAGCGCACGGTGGTCAATGGCGCAAGAGTGCCGCTGGAGGACGCGCTGAAGCTGGAGAGCGAGGGCTTCGGCCTGCTCTGGAGCGGCCCCGACCGCGTGGAGGGCGTAAAGGCCTTCCTGGAAAAACGCAAACCTAAGTTCACCACCTGACCGATGCCCACCTGCTTTATAGCCGGCAAAGACGAGCTTCTCATTCGCGAGGAGGTGCGAAAGCTCGCGCGCAAGCTGGAGGTAGAGGTGTTCCACGCCGACGACGTGAAGCTGGACGCCTTTACGCGTCACGCGACCACTTCCGATCTCTTTTCGTCTGAGCGGGTGCTGTGGTTGAAGGACGTGGCCTTGCTGCCCCGCACCAAGAAAACGGCCCAGGCGTTGGCCACGCTATGCGAGCGAGTGCCGGCGCATACGACGGTGGTGTTCTCCCAGAACACAGACTTCGGCGACGACTACCGGAAGGCCTCGGCATTTCGCAACAGCGCAGTGGCAAAGCTGCTGGGAAAGGCGGTTGACCGGACGATCGAACCCAGGCTCGCGGGCCGGCAGCTCCGCCGCTGGATACTGACCCATGCCCAGAAGGTCTACGGCCTGCGGCTGGAGGAACGGCAGGCGGAGGAGCTGGCGCGGCTGGCGGATGAACGTCCGGCGCTGGTGGACATGGAGCTGCGGAAGCTGTCGCTGCTGAAGAAACCTGATACCACCGCCGGTGTGCGGGAGCCGGTTTTCCGGGCGGTCGTATCACGAGCCATCGGCGGCCGCATGCGCCAACTGGTGGACGCGGCGCTGGAGCGGGACCTCCGTGCGTTCAGCCTGGCCATGGATGCCGCGCGCACCGAATCACTCGGCCACGGCTTCTACCGCGATTTCTACCGTGGGCTGCAACGCTTGCTGATCATCCGTACCGACCCGCAGTTCCGTGCACGGGCGGAGTTCAGGTCATTGCCGCAGTTCATGGTGGAGAAGCTGCGGGCGGCTGCGCCCAGGTGGTCAACGGAATCCCTGCTCCGCGCCCTGGCGCTGGTGACCTGGGCGGAGTTCCGCCTGCGCACCGGGCGCGTTGCCGGCAAGAGCCCGCAGGCGGCTGAACTGAACCTGGTGCTGCTGCTGCTGAAGCGGGTGTTTGCTTCCCCGTCTTAAGCGATACAATAGGGGTGAGGTGAACCTATGCTCAATCGCGTGCTGATTCTGCTCATGCTGGCGGCGCTGGCGGCGCTGGTGCTGTCCTGCAACCGCACTCAAACCGAGAGCAAGTCTTATTCTTCGGCGGGAAAGCCTGCTTCCGGTACCGTGACAGTCGCTCCGGGAACAGTGGCTGCCGGGGAAGAGGAATCGTCCGGGGCGGCGGGCGAGCCCGCTTCTGACGGTGAAGCCGCTTCTGGGGTGGACGATGAAGCATCTGCGGAAGGCGGTGCTGCTGACGGGGAAGGCGCTGCCGAAGCCAGCGGGCAAGACGACGCGGCAGCCGAGGAGAGCGAAGGCCAGGAGGCTTCAGGCGAGGAAGGGGCGGGTGAGGCGGAGGAAAGCAAGCCGGAGAAAATACCGGCCAGCCACTTGTCTGCGCGCATGCGGCAGGTGACACGCGCCATGTTTGAAACCACAAAGGGCAACTTCATAGTTGCCATCTACCCTGAGATTGCACCCATTTCAGCGCCTCACTTCATCAAGCTGATTCAGGGGGGCTTCTACGACGGTATCGTGATCCACCGTTATGAGCCCAATTTCGTAGTGCAGGCGGGGCTGGTGTTCGCCCCCGACGGCTCTCCCCTTTATCCGGACGACCCCCGGAAGGCGCGAATGGCGCAGGAGACCATTCCGGATGAACCTTGCCTGTCGGAAAACACCGAGATGACGATTTCCTTCGCCAAGCCGGACGCCCCCAACGGCGCCTCCTGCCAGTTCTTCATCAACCTCGGCGACAACCGGAAGCTGGATGACTACAACTACGGGTTCACGGTCATGGGGCAGGTGATACACGGCTACGATGTTGTGCGCAAGTTGCGGGTGGGAGACAAGATCTTGCGGGCATATGTGCTAAGGGAGGGCGGTATCTAGCGCTGGCAGGGCTATGGCTGGGAGAACGCTGAGCGAAGGTGAGATACTCGGCCGGTTTCTGCGGGAGCTGGGCCTGGAAGAACCCCACCCGCTGAATCTCGCAGGCAACACTGACGATGCAGCGCTGCTCCCCCTCGCCGCTGCGCGCTGCGGCGGGCGCTGGGATCACGACGATTGTCTCATTCTCACTCAGGACGGGATGGTGGAAGGAGTGCATTTCCGCCTGGACGGCTACACGCCGGAGCAGGTGGCCTGGAAGTGCGCTGCGGCCAACCTCTCGGACCTCGCTGCGATGGGGGGCCGGCCGCTGGGTGCGCTGGTCTATCTCGGCTTACCGGCAGTGCGCTCCCGCGCTGGCTTTGTGGATGGGCTTGCGCGGGGCCTGAATCGGTCCATGCAGCGGTATGAATACACCATTTTCGGCGGTGACGTGACTGCGTCGCGGCACCTGACGCTCTCAATGGCCTTCGTCGGAAAGGTCCGTCGCAGCCGTGCGCTGTTGCGCGGCGGAGCCGGGGTAGGGGACGCGGTCTTTCTCTCCGCCTGCATTGGCCTGGCCTCGTTGGGGCTGGAGCTGGTGGAGCGCACGCAGGCGGGAGACCACTTCGCTGCCAGGGCGCTGAAGAGATACTCCAGGGCACGGGAGCGGGTGCTAAGCCCAACGCCCAGACTGGACTTCGTTGAGCTCCTCGCCGACCGGGGTTTCGCCAGCAGTTGCATTGACCTCTCCGACTCGCTGGCCAAGTCCCTCCGGCTGCTGGCGGAGGCTTCCGGCGCTGGGATGGAAATAGGGCTGACGGAGAAAGTGCTGCATCCCGAGGTGCTTGACTACTACAGCGGCGACGACGATTTTGACGTCCAGCGCCTGGCGCTATCAGCCGAGGAGGACTTTGAACTGCTCTTCACGGTGCCGGAGGAGCTCGTTTCAAGTTTCAAGCGCGAAATGCCCCCGGGTGTCATCCACCTGGGCAAGGTCGTGAGGGAGCGGGGCGTGTGGAGTCTGCGCGGCCGCCGGCGGGTGCCCGTGGAAGAGCTCGGCTTCCAGCACTTCCAGCGCTGAACGCAGTCAGCCGGCGGGACGCCAGTGCGCCCCACCGGCTCTGAGAGTCTCGGTCAACTGCTACTTGATGCGGTAGCGGGCGACGGCGGGATTCACATAAGGGTCCTTGTCCTTCTCGTAAATGTAGAAGCCCTTGCCGCTCTTCATGCCCAGGTAGCCAGCTTCCACCAGCCGCTTGAGCAGTGCGGTCGCCTTATACGCGCTGCCGAACTCCGCCTCCAGCACGTCGCACACGGCGACGATTACGTCCAGCCCCACATAGTCCATGGTCGTGATGGGGCCCATGCGATGACCCAGGCAGAGCGTGGTCTTGTCCGCATCCTGCACGCTCATAATGCCCTCTTCCACGACCCGCGCCGCCTCATTCACGAACGGGATGAACATGCGGTTGATGCCAAAGCCGGCCTTGTCCTCGGCGGGAATCGGCGTCTTGCCCATGTCCGCGCACAGCGCGACGATGGTGTCGTACATCTCATCGCCTGTGAGCAGGCCGCGGATGATCTCCACGCCCGGCTGAATGGGCACGGGGTTCATGAAGTGCATGCCCATGAAACGCGTGGGGTCGTGGTAGTTGCTGGCCAGCCGCGTGATGGAGATAGAACTCGTGTTTGTGGCGATCTTGCCGTCAAAGCCCCTGCTCTCCAGCTCCTGCAGGATCTCGGACTTCACGTCGTAGTCCTCAAACACGGCTTCAATGATGATGTCGCGGTCAAGCAGGTCTTCCAGCTTGGTGCTGCCCTTGAGTCGGGCGGCTGCCTCGTCGCGTTGCTCCTGGGTGATTCCACGCTTGCCCCCGGACTTCTCATACGACGCCACCAGTTTGTCCAGGCTCTTGTGGATGCGGCCAAGTCCCTTGTTCACGACCTCTTCGCTTACATCAACCACAATTGTGTCAAAGCCGGAAGTCGCGGAGACCTGCGCAATGCCCGAGCCCATAGTGCCGATGCCGAGAACGCCGATCTTCTGTATACCGGATGACATAGTGCCCCTCCTTACCGGTTAGGATTTGTGCGATTATAGCACGCAGTTTCTTTCGCTTGGCGGTTAACAACTGGCGAAAGCGCTTTTCTGGAAGAGTGTCACGCAAGTGTCGGAGAAAAGCGGAATCTGCGGATTGAGGGTAGAATATACCATCGCAGCGGCTTCCGGGGAGAAGCCGAACTAGGAGGTAGATCACATATGAGATTCTGGGCGACGCTTTTCGGACTGATGGTCCTTTTCGTCGTTTTGTCAGCCTGTGGTGGTGGAGGAGGGGCCGGCCCCAAGGCCCTCGTTACACCGCCAGCAGTTGACGAGCAGAACAGCGGCGGCGACCAGTTGCCTCCGCCGTTTGAAGCGGTTGAAGTGGAAGTGCCGCTCGCGGCCGAGGAGGCAGGTGAAATCGGGGGAATAGTCGCCGACTACCTGGGCAACCCCGTACCGGCTGTGGACATTTACCTGGATACCACCAGCAACCTGGTTTCCAGCACCGATGACGGCGGCAGTTTCGTAGCAGCAGGTGTTCCCGCAGGCGAGCATGAGCTGATGGTTGGAGTTGAAGGAACCGTCATCGCATCCTACACCCTTAGCTATGACGACACGACGCCGTTGAACCTGGCGCTGTCACCGTCAGGGCTGCGAACGGTTTCAGAATACAACCGCTTTGGCTCATTGGCGGGGAGGGTGACCGACACCGGGGAGAACCCCGTTCCGGCTGTGAAAGTGCTGATCTTCAACGGCCAGGGCTTCTTCCTGGTGAAGCGCACTGACAGCAACGGCGTGTACGAGTTTCCCCGCGTGCCGGTGGGCGAGTACCGCCTGCTTGGCTTCAAGCGCGGCTACCGCACGCACGTGGGTGAAGTAGCCATACACCCGGATGAGCTTACGCGCTATGACTTCGTTATGCACGGCTTCCCGGTTGGGAGGGTGATCGGAACCGTGTCGGATGACGAAGGGCGTCGCCTGCCGCGCACACACGTATTCTTGCTGTACCGCGAAAATGAAGGCGACCGTCCGCCGCCCTCATTCCACACGATGACGAACGAGCGCGGCGAGTACGCCTTCTTTGAGGTGCCGGCCGGGATGGCCGACATGCTCGCCTTCAAGTCTGGATACGCCCCTGCGGACGCGGAAGTCTCAGTCCCGCCGGCCGGGCAAGTGGTGCAGCATTTTGTGCTGCACCCGGTTGGCCCCCCGCCGCCTCCGCCGCCGGACATTGCCTTCCTCGCAGGGCATGTCTTCGGCGGGCCGGACCATCCCCTGGAAGGCGCGCTGGTTGAGCTTGTCCGGGGGGACGACCTGTACTTCTCGGCGCGCACAGACGAAAGCGGTTTCTATCGCTTCATTGAGATACCGGTAGGGCCTTATATTTTTGAAGTATCGGCCGAGGAACATGAGGCGATTCGCGGCGAGATATTCCTCCATCCGGGACAGAATCACCGCAACTTCCACCTGCCGCCCCTTCCGCCCAGCCACGGCGCCATTGAAGGAACCGTGTACTGGGGCGAGAGCGACGAGTGGGTCGCTGGCGCCCGCGTGGAGCTGTGGGTGCCGGGAGAAGAAGGCGAACTGCACCTGATCCGTGATGGGCAGACCAACGAGCACGGGCGCTACGCCTTACTGGAAGTTCCGCCGGGCCCTGGCGTGGTCAAGGCATTCAAGGAAGAACGCGCCGGTGCGGCGGAATACTTCTTGGAGCCCGGCGGCGATATTGAAGTCAACGTTCGCATATTCCCCCATGAGGAATGGGGCGGGAAGATAGTTGGCCGCACACGCATCGTTGACCCTGAGGATCCGGAGAGGTTCATCAATATCCCGGGCGTGGAAGTCAAGCTCTT
>CAZXPM010000078.1:0-759 GCA_964643155.1 uncultured Planctomycetales bacterium
GGAACCGTCCGAGATCAACCTCGGCGCCCTGCTCCACCACTTCCTGGCAGGGCGCGGACTTCACCGCCCGTGGCGGGAAGCTGGCGGCCTCCAGCAGCTTGGGCAGCAGCGCGACCTTGTCGCGCAACCCCTGCGGCGGCTTGAGGTCCAGCAGGTCGCTGATGCGCTTCGCCACCTCGTTGGGGTGCTCCACTCCCAGCGCCAGCGAAATGCGCGTAAGCGAGCCAAGGAGGTTGATGGCCACGGGGATATCCTGCTCGCCAGGCTTCTCAATGAACAGCGCCCTGCCGCCCCGGGCAAGGAACGGCGGAGTGCCTTCCGGGACCCTCGCCGCGGGGGACTTGCTCATGCGGTCGGCCAGCTCGGTAATTTCCAGGTAGGGTGACACCGGTTCGCTGACCCGCACAAGCTCGTCCGCACTCTCCAGCGCACCAATGAACTCGCGCAAATCGCTGTAAGGGAATGCCATTCGCCGATTCTAGCAGAGGCCGTCCTGATTCAAGGTAAACTACCAGCAGTGCAACTGCGGGAGCTGGACAACCTCATCCGCCAGGACGGCATCCCCTCCGGCGGGCTGTTCACCGGCTTCATCGCGCCCGAGGACCTGTCCGGGCTGTGGGAACAGCTTGAGGCCAGGCGCGTGCTGGCGTCCTTCAGCGGTGGCAGTGAGCTGCCGCGCCGGGTGATGCTGCGGCTGGTTCCGCCGGGAGAGGGCGCCGCCCGCTTGGGCGACGATTGGGTGCGTGCGATGCTTGACAG
>CAZXPM010000078.1:769-7306 GCA_964643155.1 uncultured Planctomycetales bacterium
TTGACAGTTGGCGCGACCACGCCGCGTCCTTCCCGCTGGAGTGGCTGCACGTGCGCCAGAGCGGCCTGGACGAATTCGGCGGCCACCGCGAACTGGAAAAACCGCAGGCGGACAAGCTGGCGGAGACGCTCTACCGCCACGGCCTGCCGCCGGCCGCGCTGGGCGAAGTTGCCCGCTGCGAGAAGCGGGTGCAGGTTCTCGTGGATTCGCGTGTGCACGACTCGGCGGTAAACGCCATCTGTATGGCCGGGTTGGCGGTCACGGGCCGGGTGGAGCTTGCGCCGGACAAGCACCTTCGGCTCAAGAGCCTCTCGCTGGGGTCGCCCCGGCTGGATGCAGCGGTTTCGCGCGCCTGCAACCTCGGACGGGCGGAGGCCAAGAAGGCGGTGGAACGCGGCTTCGTCGCGCTCAATCTGAAGCTCTGCCGGGACGCCTCCAGGGAGGTGGCCGCCGGCGACCTCATTCACCATCTGCTGGAAGGGGCGGTGCGCATCCGCACGGCGCGGGAAGGCCGGCGCGCCGGGCGCCACAATCTGGTATCCGTCACCTTTGCGTGGACCGGGCGGCTGGGGGCTGACCCGTGATTGACTATACGCGTAACGCGTGTTATAAGAATTGGTGGACTCGTTAAACTGCGCGCCAGGAAAGAAGTCACACACTCTACCTGAGGTGGTCTCTTAATGAACAAGAAACTCGGCGAGCTTCTGATAGAAGCCGGCATCATCTCTGAGGAGAAGCTCAAGGATGCCCTGTCCAAGCAAAAGGAGACGGGCAAGCGCATCGGCGAGGTTATCGTTGACATGCAGCTGGCCCTGGAAGACGAGATTCAGGACCTGCTGGCCCGGCAGCTCGGCCTACCCAAAATAGACCTCTACGAGGAGCGCATTGACCCGGATGTCGCCCGCATGGTGCCGGCGGAGATGATCAAGCGGCATCAGGCCTTTCCGGTGAAGAAAGAAGGCAACCAGCTCATCGTGGCGATGGTAGACCCGCTGAATCTGCTCGCAATTGACGACTTCCGGCTCTCCACCGGAATGGACATCATGCCCCACATCACCTCGCCCAGCGCCATCGCCCACGCCTTTGACCAGTTTTTCGGCGTGTCCCATGAGGCGCAGAAGTCCATTGAGGAATTTCAGCAGGAACGCCTCAAGAAAGGCTACGCCATAGACGAGAGCCTGGTGGACAAGGCAACGCTAAAGGAGATTGAGGAAGCGCCCATCGTCAAGCTGGTGGACACCATCCTGAACGGCGCCGCCGACTATCGCGCGTCCGACATCCACCTGGAGCCCAAGTCCGACCATATGGTCGTGCGCTACCGGGTGGACGGGATGCTCCACCGCATTCTGACCGTTCCCAAGAACGCGATCCCGGCGGTTACCGCCCGCTTGAAGATTATGGCGAAGCTGGATACCTCCGAGCGGCGCAAGCCGCAGGACGGCCGCATTGAGCTGGAGGTCGCGGACGCCAAGTACGATATCCGTTTCTCCACCCTGCCCACGCTCTTCGGCGAAAAGATCGTTATGCGCCTGCTCAACAAGTCCTCCCAGGACTACAAGCTCACGGACCTGGGCTACGACGAAAGCGAGCTGTCCATCTGGAACTCGCTGATTGAGCAGCCTCACGGCATCATCCTCATCACCGGCCCCACCGGCTCGGGCAAGTCCACCACGCTGATTACGTCGCTGGCCAAGCTCGCAACAGAGCAGGTGAACGTGGTCACCATTGAAGACCCGGTGGAGTACCAGCTTGACGCCATCAACCAGGTGCATGTGAACCCCAAGGTTGGCTTGACCTTCGCCTCGGGAATGCGCACCGTCGTGCGTCAGGACCCGGACATCATCATGGTCGGGGAGATCCGCGACGGCGAGACCGCCGACCTCGCGGTGAATGCCGCGCTGACGGGGCACCTGGTTCTCTCAACATTGCACACGAACGACGCGCCTGGCGCCATTCCGCGGCTGGAGAACATGGGAGTGCCGCCCTACCTGATTAACGCCTCGGTCATCGGCATCATGGCCCAGCGGTTGGTGCGCCGCCTCTGCCCACACTGCAAGGAGCCACAGGAAGCGAACGAAGAGGAGCTCGAATACATCAAAGGCGCTTATGACCCCTCAAAATTCGAGGGCAAGCCTCCGCTGCTGTACCATCCCAAAGGTTGTAAGTTCTGCAAGCACGTTGGCTTCCAGGGGCGCACCGGTATCTTTGAGATCTTCCGCATGTCCAACGCGATTAAGGAGCTCATTACCACCACGACCTCCATCCACATCATCAAGCAGGCCGCACGGCGCGAGGGCATGCTTACCCTGTGGGAGAGCGGCGTGAAGAAGGTTCTGGGCGGCCAGACCTCGCTGTCAGAGCTGCTGCGCGTCGCCCGCCCGGACTACGAAACCGACACGGAGGCGGAAGGGGCCCCCGCAGCGGCGGGCGTGCGCGGAGGGCTTACCGAGACCGCGCCGAAACTGGCCGAAGTTGAAGGATTTGAGACCTAACCCAATGTGGCTTGGGGAGGAATTCTAAATGGACTATACGATTCTAGACCTCCTGGTTCAGTTGGTGGAGCACGGCGCCTCCGACCTGCACCTGACTGCCGGTGTTCCGCCCACTCTCCGCATCCACGGCAAGCTCGTGCGGCTGGACTACAAACCTCTGACCCCGGACGATGTGCGCGAGCTGGCTTTTTCCATGATACGCGAGGACCAGCGCAAGAAGTACGAGCTGGAGCGCGAGCTGGACTTTGGCTACAGCCAGAAGGGCATCGGGCGTTTCCGCTGCAACCTCGGTTTCCAGCGCGAGAGCAGCTACTGCACCATGCGCGCCATCTCGGAGAAGATTCCCTCCATGGAGGAGCTGCTGCTGCCTCCCATCATGAAGGAAGTCATCCAGCTGCCGCGCGGGCTGGTGCTGGTCACCGGCCCTACCGGGTCGGGCAAGTCCACCTCGCTGGCGGCGATGCTCAATGTCATCAACGAGACCAAAGACCTGCACATCGTCACGCTGGAAGACCCCATTGAGTACGTGCACCAGCACAAGCGCTGCAACGTGAACCAGCGCGAGGTGGGGCGCGATACGCTTTCCTTCGCGGGAGCGCTCAAGCGCGTACTGCGCCAGGACCCCGATGTCATTCTCGTCGGCGAGATGCGCGACCTGGAGACAATCTCCACCGCCATCACCGCCGCAGAGACCGGCCACCTGGTGTTCGCCACGCTGCACACGAACAACGCGCCGCTGACTATTGACCGCATCGTTGACGTGTTCCCCTCGGAGCAGCAGGACCAGATCCGCGCCCAGCTGGCCAACTCCCTGCAGTGCATCATGTCCCAGCAACTGTTGCCACTGGCCGATGGCGGCGGGCGGGTCGCCGCCTTTGAGGTCATGCTCAACATCCCCGCCATCCGCAACCTCATCCGCGAGAAGAAGGAGTTCCAGATTCACTCGGTGATGATGACTCACTCCAAGATGGGGATGCAGACCATGGACCAGAATCTGCGCGACCGCTATGTTGACCGCCTGATCTCGCTGGAAGTGGCGATGGCTCACGCGGGCAACGTGGGCAACCTGCAGCGCCTGATCAGCGCCGCAGCAGCCTCCGGCGCTAAGAGCTCGGCGGAAATCGCCGAGCGCGAGACGCCCAGCCTAGAGGGCACCAGCATGGGCGTGTAGCATTGCGCGCGCGGAGCAGGCCGAGCGCACGCGCGCTCAATCGGGTATAATAGAGCGAGCTTTCCCCGCAAGGGGCAATGGTGTGAACTATGCGAACGTTCGTATATACCGCTAAGGATTCTTCGGGCAAGGTCATCCAGAGCACGGTTGAGGCGGACAACCCCAAAGCCGTGATGGAAGCTCTCCGCAACGAGGGCTTCTTTGTCGTGCGCATCGTGGAGCGCCGGAAGCCCTTCAACCCGCTCGTGCTGGTTGAGCGGATGTTCAAGATCGGCCTGAAAGAGCTGACCATCTTCTCGCGCCAGTTCGCCCTCCTGCTGAACGCAGGCCTCACGCTGGCGGAAGCAGTTGACACGATTGAGGAGCAAACCCAGAACTCGTCTTTCCGCCAGATACTCCACAAGATCAAGATGGACATCCAGGGTGGCGAAACCCTGAACAACGCGATGAAGAAGCATCCACGCGCCTTCTCGCCGTTCTTCGTGTCCATGGTGCAGGCTGGCGAAATCGGCGGTGCCCTCGACTCGATTCTTGAGCGCATTGCCCAGTTCTACGAGAACGAGCTTGACCTGAAGCACAAGGTCAAGAGCGCGATGATCTACCCGATCATCATCCTCATCCTGGCCACCGGCATCTCGCTGTTCATGCTCATGTACATCGTGCCGCAGTTCGGGGCCTTTTACGAAGAGTTCTCCGGAGGCGAAGCCCAGCTCCCTGCGCTGACCCGCACGATGATCAAGTTCAGCGACTGGCTGGTCAACAACTGGGGCTACCTGCTGAGCATCCCCATCTTCGTAGTGCTCTTCTGGAAGTTCCGCAACTCCAAGTGGGGCCACATAATCCTTGACCCCATCGTCTTGCGTATCCCCATTTTCGGTCCGCTGTCGCGCAAGGTTGCGATTACGCGCTTCACCCGCACGTTTGGAACCCTGACACAGTCGGGCGTGCCCATCCTGGAGTCGCTGGAGGTGGCCAAGAACACCGCCAGCAACAACGTAATTCAACGCGCCATCATGTATATACGCGAGCGCATACGTGAGGGTGAGACCATCCACGCGCCGATGAAGCGCACCGGGCAGTTTCCGCCAATCGTCTCCAACCTGGTTTCGGTAGGCGAAGAGGCCGGAAACCTGGAAGAGATTCTCTTCAAGATATCGGACTACTACGATGCCGAGATTGACGCCACGGTGCGGGGAATGGCCAGCATCATTGAGCCGATGATGATCATTCTCATCGGCGCGGTAGTGGGAACGATAGTAGTGTCGTTGTACTTGCCGATATTCAACCTGGTGAATGTGATAAAATAGGCTACTAACAAAGGGGGGAAACGGGTCAGGGGGCTGACACCAACACAATTGAGCGCAGCATAATTCTGGGTTTTTCGTTGACAGACACCATATGCTGTGTTATCATTAACCAACTGGGCCTGTGCCCGGCGAACTCATATCACCCATTATTCTCGTAAGCTTTAAGGAGGTGAAACGGTTGATGAACCGTAAGGGCTTTACCCTCATTGAGCTACTGGTCGTCATTGTGATTATCGGTATTCTGGCAGCCATAGCATTGCCCAACTACATCAAGGTCAAGGACAAGGCCAAGGAAGCTGAAGTGAAGAGCAATCTCCACAACATTCAGCTTTCCGTTGAGCGTTTTGCGGTTGACACTGGTGGAACTTATCCCGATTATCTCATTGGTGGTCAGGGCAAGTACTCGCGCTTCGTCGAGGGCGGCGCGAATGCTTTCATTGACGTTACTGATTGCCCCGACCGTACAGTCTTGAGTGACCCGCTGCTACGCAAGGGTTATGTCGAGGCCTACCCCAAGAACCCCTTCGCCGCTAAGGGCGCAGCGATTCAGCGCTTCCAGATGGATGTCGGTGACACGCTGTACAACAACTCCAACGTGGCGGTGGATCTGGGCACGCGCTTCGGCCCCTACTGCACGCTTTCGGGCAACGTACTCGCTGACTACCGCTTCACGCAGTATGTGACGGTGGACCAGTCAACTGGCACTCAGTCCACCCGCCGCAGCTACTGCGACATTGAGTACCGCTTCTGGGATCTGTGGCAGAGCAACAAGCCGAACCCGTTCCTGCCCGGTGAGTTCTTCTACAAGAGCGCGGGCGTGATTGTTGCGGCTAACCGCAACATTGACGTGAACCGGCCGATCCTGCCGACGGTGGTTGAGTACTACATGCTCGGCGGCTATGGAGCGATCCGCACGAAGGGCCGCGACGTTCTCGGCCCGGAGCCGCTGATCCGGTTTACCGAGTCTGGCGGCTCGAGTGGCGGCACGTCCGAGTTTGAGATCCCTGCGTGGACCCGCTCAACGATGACCCTGACCGATGATCAGGGCTTCTACCTTGGCAGCCCGTACTCTAACGCCCGTGGCGATATGACGGTTGACCAAATGCAGTACGGCTGCCCCAACGGCATCCGCGACGGCATCATCCTCGTGCTCGTTCCGGGTGAAGACACCAAGGGCGGCCGCGAGTAAGCTAAACTGCGACGACACTCCTCGACAGCTAAGAGGGCCCTTCGGGGCCCTCTTTTTCTTGCCTGCTTCCGGAGACTTCTCTTGTGCGCCTGGAGCAAAGACCCTCCGCTTGCGCCCAGAAGTGGGTGCCAGCAGCGTTTGCCCCGAGTGCCCTGCTGGCGGCCCGGGCGCTCTTGCTCTCCCTTCCGCTTCGTTGACGCACGGTGGATGCTGGGTTAAGATAAGTAACCAAACCCGGAGTGTGCCCTATGAAAAAGCTTCCCCTCGTTACCGCTATCCTGGCGTTGCTGCTCGTTGCACCGCTGTACGCCGCCGCGTCGGTTGAGTTCTTCCCCCTGCAGGACCTGAAGGTGGGAATGAAAGGAACCGGCCTTACGG
>CAZXPM010000079.1:0-4901 GCA_964643155.1 uncultured Planctomycetales bacterium
GAGACCACGTCGGGACCCAACTGGAACTGGGCACCGCCGCTGACGATGCGGAAGCCCTGCTCCTCCAGGGCCGCCGCCAGCGCCCGCGCGTTATCCAGAATGCGCTGCTGGTACTGCTTGAACTCCGGCTTCATCGCTTCTTTCAGCGCCACCGCCTTGGCCGCGATGACGTGCATGAGCGGGCCGCCCTGGGTGCCGGGGAAGACAGCGCGGTCAATGGCTTTCTTGAGGTCCTTGGTGCAGAGGATCATCCCGCTGCGGGGGCCGCGCAGGGTCTTGTGCACGGTGGTAGTGACCACGTGCGCGTGCGGCACCGGCGAGGGGTGTAGCCCCGCCGCGACCAGCCCGGCGATGTGCGCCATATCCACCATTAAGTAAGCGCCCACTTCGTCCGCAATCTCGCGGAAGGTGGCGAAATCCAGCGTGCGTGGGTAAGCGCTGGCGCCGGCAACGATGAGCTTGGGGCGGTGTTCTCTGGCCAGCTCGCGCAGGCGGTCGTAGTCCACCTGCTCGGTGTCCTTCCGCACGCCGTAGGGCACTACCTTGAAGTACTTGCCGGAAAAGTTGAGCGGATGGCCGTGGGTAAGGTGCCCGCCGTGGGATAGGTCCATTCCCAACAGCGTGTCGCCGTGCTCAAGCAGCGCCATGTAGGCCGCGATGTTCGCCTGCGCGCCAGCGTGGGGCTGGACATTGGCGTGCTCGGCGCCAAACAGCTTCTTCGCGCGCTTGCGCGCCAGGCTCTCCGCGATGTCCACAAACTCGCAGCCGCCGTAGTAGCGCCGCTTGGGATAGCCCTCGGCGTATTTGTTGGTGAGGGCCGTGCCCATGGTCTCCAGCACCGCTTCTGAGACGAAGTTCTCGGATGCGATGAGCTCCAGCTTCTCGTGCTGGCGGTGGTATTCACGGATAACCGCCGCATAGATTTCCGGATCGGTCGCTTTGAGGTGTGACAGGTATTCCTTCACCGCATGCTCCTGATAAGCGTAGATTGGCCGGGTCTGATTATATCATCGGGTGAACGATGACCCGTTCCTAACCGATTCGCTATAATCAACCTATGCTCACTTACCGCGCGACGATCGCCGCCGGAGTGGCGGTTGCGATATCCCTCATGACTCTGGCGCCCGATGCTTCCGCCCAGCAGCCGGAAGACGACACCATCAACCTGCTGCTGCAATCCATGGTCATCTCGGTAGAGATACCGCTTCCAAGCTGGGAGGACGGCCCCGCGGAGTGGAGAGGCGAGGCGCCGGAGCTGCGCTTCCTGCGGCGCACGGCGCCGGACCTGAAGGACACCTACGCCAAGTTCTTCAAAGGGGCGAAGGAGACCATCGGCAGCTCTGTCATCAATTCCCCTGCTTACGGCAAGGGCACTCGCTACAGCGGCCCACGCGTGAAGTTTTACAAGCAGGGGCAGGAGCGCATGAGCGTGTCGTTTTACCTAGACCTCTACAAGTGGGGCTTTGAGTACATCAACAACTTGTCCACAGTCCCGACCAACATCATGAAGGTGGGCTCGGCACCGCCGGTATACGAGTACCGTTTCACGAAGGAAGAAGGCATCGCCAAGGCCAAGGAGTACATCAACAAATACACCCCGGGCGTGGGTGAGGCCGGGCCGGGCTTCAGCTTCAAAGAGGATGCGCGGTTTGAACACGAGGAAGAACGCCCGTTTGTCTACCGGCTCACCAAGACCTACAACGGTGTGCCGCTGGTGGATGATTACATCCAGGTGTCGCTGGACGGCGACAGGAACATCATTAACATCTCCTATTTCTGGTCCAAGGCCATTAGCCCCTATGGTGATTCCTACACGGCGATTGACGCCGGCCGGGCCATCCAGAGCGCCAAGCGCATCGCCCTGGCTGACTTCAATAACCAGCCGCCGCCTTTAACCCTGTTCAACATCCGCCTGGGTTACATCAATTACCGCAAGGACCCGTCCATTGTTTTCCCGGTTTGGCTGCTGGACTGCCGCTGGCAGGAAACCGTGCGCTTTGAGAACCCATCCTACGACCGTGCCAAAGGTGAGCAGCGGTATCTGGCGCAGGTGCTCAAGCACGAGTACCTCATCGGCGTGGACGCGTTCTTCGCCACCAAGGCCGAGCTGGTCCCGCACTCATATCTGTAGATGAGGGGTTACTCAGGGAAGTGGTACATATGGCCAAGGGAAACCGCCAACGGTACAGAATTGGAGCCGCAGCCGGCATTCTCCTTGCTTGCGCCGCGGCCGCATTGCTCTGCGCCTGCGGGAGCGGCGGAGAAGCGTTGCACTCCCACGGGGCGGCGCTTCCCACTGCCAGCAGCGCGCTGGCGGAGCTGGATGCGCTCGCATGCCCTGAGGGAGTAGCCCCGGAACTCTGGCAACAGCTCAAGAGCGCCCTCAGAGGTGCTCTGCGTGAGCAGTCCAGAGTGGTTTCGGCTCCTCCCAGCGGCGCCAACAACGCGGTCAACGACCTCGCCGTCACCGACGATGGCGGGCAGCCGCACTTCACCTGGCACTACCGCAACCTCGGCGATTACGACCAGAACGGCACTGTCGCCATCGCGGATCTGACACCGATCGCCATGCACTTCGGCGAAACCTACGATCTCATTACACAGCAGAACAGCCCGGCCGCCGTTATAGACGGCTCTGGCAACGGCAAAGTGGATATCGCCGATGTGACGGCCATCGCGGTGGGCTTCAGCGTGAACTGCACGGCGTACCGGGTGCAGAATGCCGCCACCGCCACCGCGGACGAGTGGAGCAACCTGGCCGAGGTTCCGCAGGAAGAAGGCGCCGGAGACGGCCGGCTGGAGTATGCGGTTACGGTTGACCCGGGTGACGGCGAGTACTACCGCGTGGTGCCGGTTGACGCTGAGGGCGCGGCGGGGGAACCCAGCAATGTGCGGCGGTTCCTGTCGGAACCACCAGAAGTAGTTGAAGTCTCGCCGCTCGGCGGAGTGACCGGCACGCAGGTTGAGTTCACCGTAACCGTGACCGGCTCGGAGCCGATTGGCGTCCAATGGGACTTCGGCGATGGAGCCTCGCCCCGGCTGCCCTTCGGCCGGCAGGTGAGCGTGACGCTGGGGGCGGTCGGCGAATACCCGGCGTCGGTTACGGCCTCCAACGCCCTGGGTTCCGACACGCTGGACTTCACCCTGGTAGTGGAGCCGGTTCCGCCGGAGCCGCCGGACATCCAGTCAGTCACGCCGACAGGAGGTGTAACCGGCACGCAAGTTCAATTCAGCGCGGAAGTGACTGGCACGGAGCCGTTCAGCTACCACTGGGACTTCGGAGGAGGCGCCACTCCCAACCTCATTGACGGAGAACAGCCAACGGTGACACTGGGGCCGCCCGGCGAGTACGACGCCAGCTTGAGCGTAACCAACGCTGCCGACGAAGATGTGTACGGCTTTGTACTGGAAGTCTTGCCTGCCAGCACGGGATTCAAGACAGTCGCCGTGGAGGTCGCAGCGGCGCATCCGAGCTTAGTGGTGGCGGACGGGAATCCTGCTATCGCGTTCACTAAATCCGGCGACGGCGGTGAAGCGGTGTGTTATGTGCGGGCTACCGACGAGCTGGGATCCGCCTGGGGGGATTACCAGGAATATGCCGAGTCTGGCACCTTCTACGACAATACGATGCTGCGCCTTGTCGGAGGGAAGCCCGCGGGTGTAAGTTCAGTGTCGGCCATGATAGAGGGTGGAAGCATCTGCTTCGCCAGCGCCCAAGACTCAGCCGGCGATATATGGAATCCCGTAGTCACTGTGTACAACGGGTTCAACATCAAACCCACTGCAGCCGGGCTTATGGACGTTATGGGCCACCCCGCACTCGCCTTCTCCAACGACGACCCTGGCGGAAACTGCAAGCTGCTGTATGTACGCGCTAATGATTCCAGCGGTGCGGACTGGCCAGCGACCTTCATAGAAGTTGCGCCAGTGGGCATCGCTTCCTACGCTCAGACCAGCATGGTGTTCGCGGACGGGAACCCAGCGATTCTCCATACATGGTGGGGCGGTGCCATCTATGTCCGCTCCACGGACATGTACGGGGACGAATGGGGCACGCCAATTAGCCTGGCGAACATGTCAGCGCGCTCCTCCATGACGCTAATCGGTCACAATCCTGCGGTGGCGATAGAAACCGGCGGAGAACTCCCGCATGCGCTAATCTACCGGCGGGCGCTAGACCCTTCGGGAGAAGAATGGGGCGACGTAGTGACCGTGGTCAGCAGCGAAGGCGAGGGGGTCGTCGGCAGCGGGGGCAGAATCTGCCTGGCGGAGATAAACGGCCGTCCAGCCATCGCCTACAGCCACACCTCCGGGGCGATCTGGTATTTCGTCAAGTACGTCGTCGCCAAAGACAACCAAGGGGATGAGTGGAACGAGCCTGTTACGGTTGACCCCGCAACTGACGTGAGTGACGGCATCGCGCTGGCGGAAGTGGCTGGCGCTCCCGCCATGGCTTATGGCAACCGCGTAGGAGATGAGCTTGTTTACATCCGCGCAATGGACAGCTTCGGCTTGGAATGGCCGGAATGAGCTTGCGCCCCACTTATGACGCGGTCATCGCCGGCACCGGCCCGGCGGGGACGATGGCGGTGAAGCACTTGCCCCCGGGGATCAACGCGCTGCTGGTTGACGCCGGAGACAAACTTGCCGAGGGCGGCCGGGAGAAACTCTGCGGGGGGATGCTCACGGTGCAGGCGCAGCGGTTGCTGCCCGAGTTGCCGGAGGAGGTGCGCGCCGAGCCCTTCACCACACGCATTGAATACCACGACCTGGACAACCGCATTGGCGGACGGATGCCGACCGGATACGCCAACTGCTGGCGCGGGGCGCTGGACCGCTGGCTGCTGAAGGCGGCGCTGACGGAAACGAAGGCGCAGGTGGCGTACTGTCCGCATACACGG
>CAZXPM010000079.1:4911-7280 GCA_964643155.1 uncultured Planctomycetales bacterium
GGTGGGGCTTGCCCCCGCGCCGCATCTGAATGCGGTGCAGGCGACCTGCCGCCTGGCCGAACAGTATCCTTACTACATCTCCATCTTCCGCTCGGCGGTGACGCCTTTCTTTGGCTGGTTCATCCCGAAGAGCGAGACCGAAGGAGAAGTCGGCGCGGCTTTCCCCCCGGACACCAGGAGGAGCGGAGAAGAGCTGCTGCGGCCATTCCTTGAACACCTGTGGACGATGGGGCTGAAGCTGGCGCCAGAGAGCTTACGCGGCTGCCGGCTGACGCGCCTGGGCTCGGCCGGCGACATCTGGTTAGGTGAAGGCAGCATCCTCGCCTGCGGCGAGGCGGCCGGACTGGTCAGCCCCAGCAGCGGTGACGGCATCAGTTATGCTCTCGCCAGCGGGAAGGCCGCGGCACTGAGCATCTCTCAGGGGAGGCCTGACCTCAGGAGCTACCGCCAGCGGCTCAAGGCGGAGCTGGCGGAGCTGCGGCGCAACATGCTTAAGGCCTCCCTTATGGCGCATCCCATTAAGCGGCGGGTGGCGGCCTCCTTTCTGCCCCTTATCCACCGCGGGGACTACGAACGCCTTTCCTTGTAATGGCCGCCGCCGCTGCCCTATAATGGCGGTACAGGGGGAATGAGATTATGTTGCTATCCAACATCTTCACCACGCTTGGAAGGATGATCACCGGGAAGGTCACGCGCTACCACGAGTTCGCCTACAGCGTGCGCGAAGGGCTGGAACCAAGAGACCCGGCGTACCTGCGCTGGGGCCTGGCGATGAAGGAAGAGAACCTGCCGCCACGGACGGAAATGGAGAAAGAAGTACCCCGGAAGCTGTACAAACTCATTCTCCGGGACAAGTTTGCGCTGCGGCCAGACGACATCTTCTATTTCTCGGAAGACAAGAAAAAGGTGGACACCTGCCTGAACAAGATACTGGAGGAGCTGAGGAGCCGGACGGCCAGTGAGTTCCATCATATGTGGATAATGAACCGCAACGTGGATTTTCTCTTACACGTGAAGGACGACTTTGAATTTGAGGAGAAGTAAATGACCGACCCTAAGGCACTGGTGCGTCCGCACCTATTCAGATTGAATCCCTACGTGCCCGGAAAGGCGATCCGGCAGGAGCGCAACATCCTCAAACTCGCCAGCAACGAGAACCTGCTGGGACCGCCAGCATCGGTGGTGAAGGCCATTTCCGAGGCCGCGAGCAACGTGCACTATTACTCAGACGACGGCGCGGTAGCGGTGCGCAACAAGCTCTCTGAGAAGTTCAACCTGCCGCCGGACTGGTTCCTGCCCACCGCCGGCTGTGCGGAGGCCATCTTCTACATCAGCCAGGCGTTCCTTGACCCTGGCGACGAGATTGTGATGGCCCAGCCCGGCTTCCCCATCTTCCATATCGCGGCAACGGTGCAGAATGCGGTCATTAGAGCGGTGCCGGTGAAGGACGACTTCGCCGCTGACACCGAGAAGATGGCCGCTGCCGTGAACGACAAGACCAAGGTCGTGTGGCTGGACAATCCCAACAACCCGTGCAGCACCATCGTCCGCCGCCAACAGGTGGAGGAGCTCATCAAGGCCATTAACGGCCGCGCTCTGTTTGTCCACGACGAAGCGTACTTCGATTTCGTCACCGACTCGGGCTACTGCAGCGGGCTGGAGTATCTCTCCGCCCACGAGAACGTGGTTGTGCTGCGCACCTTCAGCAAGATCTTCGGCCTGGCCGGCCTGCGCATAGGCGTGGTCATCGCCCATCCTGACATCATCCAGGCGCTGCACAAGGTGCGCATGCCTTTCAACGTGAACGCGCTGGCGCAGGCGGCGCTGCTGGCGGCAGTGAATGATACGGAATACCTGAAACTCTCGGTGTCGCTCACGGTGCAGATGCGCACGAAGATGAGCGAACTGCTGGAGGAGTACGGCTTTGAGCATGTCCCGAGCCACACGAACTTCCTGCTGTTTGACGCGCGGGTGGACAGCGTGGAGCTGGCCAACCTGATGAACGAGCACGGGGTGTTCGTGCGGCCGATGAAGGGCGCGGGACTGACAACATGGGTGCGCGCCAGTGTGCCAGCGAACGTGGTGGACTGCTACCGCTTCGCCGACACTCTGCTGGCTTGCCAGACCAAACTCAAGGGTAACGGCGGCTAGCGAAGCCAAATGCTGCCGGGAGAGAGCTATGGCAGTGCGCATTATCACGGGAGAGTTGAAAGGACGCGAGGTGTTCCTGCCCAAGAGCGCCCGCTACCGGCCCAGCACACACTTTCTCCGCGAGATGCTGTTCTCCATCATGGGCCCCGGCGCGGTTGAGGGCTGCGTCTTCCTGGACGTCTTCGCCGGCTCCGGAGTCGTGGGTATTGAGGCCATCT
>CAZXPM010000080.1:0-5329 GCA_964643155.1 uncultured Planctomycetales bacterium
GCTGGAGTACATCCAGCTCGGCCAGAGCGCGCCCATGCTCTCCGGCGGCGAGAGCCAGCGGGTGAAGCTGGCAAGGGAGCTGACCAAGCGCAGCACCGGCCGCACGCTGTACCTGCTGGACGAGCCTACCACCGGCCTGCACTTTGAGGACATCCGCAAGCTGCTGAACGTGCTCAACCGGCTGGCGGACGCGGGCAACACCATCGTGGTGATTGAGCACAACCTGGATGTCATCAAGTGCGCCGACTGGGTGATTGACCTTGGGCCTGAGGGCGGAGAGGCCGGCGGGCGGCTGGTGGCCGCGGGCACGCCCGAGGACATCATGCGCGTGAAGGAAAGCTACACGGGCCAGTTTCTGCAGAAGGTGCTGAAGAAGAAGCGGTGAGGCGCTGCTGGCGCGTGCTAGACTCATCCCGATGGCGGGGATTGTGCGGCTCATTGAGAAGAAGCGCGAGGGCGCGGAGCTTACGCGCGCGGAGATAGAACGGGCGGTGCGGGGCTACAACCACGGCAGCGTGCCCGACTACCAGATGGCGGCGCTGCTGATGGCGGTGTGCTGGCGGGGGCTGTCGCGCAGCGAGACGGTGCACCTTACACGCGCGCTGGTGGAGAGCGGCGAGCGCTGGGAGCTGCCACCGGAGCTGCACCCGGCGCTGGACAAACACTCCACCGGCGGGGTGGGCGACAAGGCCACGCTGATGCTGGCGCCGATGGTGGCCGCGGCCGGCGGGCGCATGCTGAAGATGAGCGGGCGCGGGCTGGCGCACACCGGCGGTACCATTGACAAGCTGGAGAGCATCCCCGGCTTCCGCGCGGCGCTCACGCGCGACGAAGCGCTGGCGCAACTGCGCAGGGTGGGCTGTGTGGTGATGAGCCAGAGCGAAGGGCTGGTGTCGGCGGAGAAGAAGCTATACGCGCTGCGCGACGCCACCGGCACGGTGCCGCAGCGAGGACTCATCGTCTCCAGCATCCTCAGCAAGAAGATTGCCGCGGGAGCGACGCACATCGTAATTGACGTGAAGCACGGCGGCGGCGCGTTTTTTGCCACGGAGCAAGAAGCGCGGGCGTTCGCGGCGGAGCTCATCGCGGTGGCGGCGGAGTTCGGGCCGCAGGTCACAGCGGCGCTCAGCCCGATGGACGAGCCGCTGGGGCGCGCGGTGGGCAATGCGCTGGAGGTGCAGGAGGTGTGGGAGTTGCTGCGGGCGCGGGATACGGACAGCGAGGTGACGGCGTTGTGCGCGCGGCTCGGCGGGAAGCTGCTGGCGCTGGCGGGACTCGCGCAGAGCGAGGATGCAGGCGCGGAGCGGCTGCGCGAGGTTGTGCGCAGCGGCGCGGCGGAAGCGAAGTTTGGCGAGTTCATCGCGGCGCAGGGGGGCGACCTGGGCGCGTTTGCGGAGGAGATGGAACGGCTCGGTGAGCGCACGCAGCGGGTGGTGGTGAAGGCGCAGGCTGATGGGACGGTTTCGCGGGTGGACGCGCTGGCGGTGGGGAAACTGTGCCACCGGCTGGGCGCGGGCCGCACGCGCAAGGAGGACGAGGTCAACCCGTGGGTGGGCGTGGTGCTGTGGGTGAAGCGAGGCGACGCGGTGAGGCGGGGCGATGCGCTGGCGGAGGCTTATGCGCCGGCGGAGTGGGATGAAGCGCAGTTGGAGTGGGCGGCCAGTGAGATGCTGGGGGCGGTTGCCCTATGAGAAGGACTCGCGGTTTTCAAACCGCGATTCCTGGAGTTTCAAAGCCCGACTGGAAAGTCGCGACTCCCGGTGGTGAGCAGGCGGCAGGAGCGCGTTACCACGCGTTTACTCCCCCTTTCCCCAGCGTTTTTCCAGGAGGTCTTTGATCTTCTTCTCGGCGGCGATGGGGTTGGGCTCATAGAACTTGGCGCCGGCGAGCTCGTCGGGGAGGTAGCCCTCGCTCACGAAGCCGCCGGTGGCCTCCTCCGCATCGGCGTCGCCGCCGGCGTGCTCACTGTGCCCGTGGGCATAGCGGTAGCCCTCGCCGTAGCCCAGGTCTTTCATCAACTGTGTGGGCGCGTTGCGTATCTTCAGCGGAACCGGCAGCGCCCCGTGCTCCGCCACCGCCTGGCGGGCGACTTCGCTCTCCCTGAATGAGAGGTACAGCGCATCCGCCTCGGGGTCGTAGGTGACTTTCATCGTCAATTCCAATTAGAAGTTGAATGTCAACGGCCAAATGAGCAGCGTGGCCAACACAACAGCATCGAGTATCTTCACGACGTGCCAGTCATCTCGGTCGGCCCATATGAGGAGTACCCCGAAAAGCGCTCCTCCTACTACGCCCGTGTAGGGTAATCGCAGGAACGGAAAAATGCTGCCGTAGAATCCGAACTGATAAAGAACCATGAACACATAAGCAGTCAGCCTTATCCAACGGTAACTACTGAACTCGTTAAGCGTCTTCATTGGCTACCACCAAGGCGTGATTACGGGAAACACTAAGATGATGCCTAACAAGAGCGCGTCAATCCTCCTCAGAGCTCTCCAAGATCGCCGGGAAAGCAACGCCGCGCTACCCAACAAGATAGCTATAGCACATAACCATGCTAACGGTACAAGGAACTTCTCGCTATCCATGTAATAGCCGAATCGGTAGGTGAAACACCAATAGAGGCAGGTTGCAGTGTACATGGCTGTACGCAATAGACCGTAGCGAAGACGATGGCGTGGTGTGAGCAGCTTATCGCTTCTGTTGGAGGCGGTGTTCATTCTTTCTTCCCCCATCTCTTCTCCAGCAAATCCTTGATCTTCTTCTCGGCGGCGATGGGGTTGGGCTCATAGAACTTGGCGCCGGCGAGCTCGTCGGGGAGGTAGCCCTCGCTCACGAAGCCGCCGGTGGCCTCCTCCGCATCGGCGTCGCCGCCGGCGTGCTCACTGTGCCCGTGGGCATAGCGGTAGCCCTCGCCGTAGCCCAGGTCTTTCATCAACTGTGTGGGCGCGTTGCGTATCTTCAGCGGAACCGGCAGCGCCCCGTGCTCCGCCACCGCCGTGCGCGCAGCGCTGTTGGCCATATATACGCTGTTGGACTTGGGCGCGGCCGAGAGGTAGATGGCGAGTTGCGCCAGCGCGTTGTCGCACTCGGGCATCCCCACCGTCTCCACCGTGCGGAAGACCGCCTGCGCCAGCACCAGTGCGAAGGGGTCGGCCAGGCCGATGTCCTCGCTCGCCATGCGCACCATCCGCCGGGCGAGGTACTTGGGGTCCTCGCCGGCGGCGAGCATGCGCTGCAGGTAGTACAGCGCCGCGTCGGGGTCGCTGCCGCGCACGGCTTTGTGCAGCGCGCTGATGAGGTTGAAGTGCTCCTCACCGGTCTTGTCGTAGAGCAGCTCGCGGCGTGTGAGCACCTGCCGCGCGAAGTCCAGCGTGAGGGTCTGGCCGCCGGCTTCCTCTTGCAGCAGGTCCGCCGCCAGCTCCAGCGCGTTCAGCGCGAAACGAGAATCGCCGTCGGCCGCCCGTGCCAGGAACGCCAGCGCGTCGTCGTCAATGGCAAGGCCGAACGCGCCCAGCCCGCGCTCCTTGTCCTGGAGCGCCGCGCGGACTATCTGCTTCACGTCCTCGTCGCGGAGCTGGTGCAGCACCAGCACCTTGCAGCGCGACAGCAGGGGCGAGATGACCTCAAAACTGGGGTTCTCGGTGGTGGCGCCGAGGAGGACGATGGTGCCGCGCTCCACGTGCGGCAGGAACGCGTCCTGCTGCGCCTTGTTGAAGCGGTGGATTTCGTCAATGAAGAGGATGGTCGCGCGGTTGAACATGCGGCGCGAACGGTTGGCGAACTCAATGACCTCGCGCACTTCCTTGACGCCGCTGGTGACTGCGCTCATGCGCACGAACTCGTAGCCCTCCAGCGTGCCGAGGATGTAGGCCAGTGTGGTCTTGCCGCAGCCGGGTGGGCCCCAGAAGATGAGGGAGGGCACCTTGCCGGAGGCGACGATGCGCGTGAGCAGGCCGTCCTTGGCCGTAAGATGCTCCTGGCCCACAAACTCCGCGAGACTGCGCGGACGCATCCGCTCCGCCAGCGGCGGCAGCCCGGCGGAATCGGCGGGGTGCTCGCCTTCGCTCATGGGGTGATTGTAGCAGAGAATGGGCGAGCGGCCGGTTAGCTTCCCGCGGTAATGAAGCGGCCGAACCAGATTAGGAGGTAGGCGCTCACGCCGGTGTGAAGCGCCCAGGGAAGGAGCAGCCCGCGGCTGCGGAGCGCCAGTGCGCCGAAGATGAAGCCGCCGGCGAACACAACGGAAACCGGCAGCCAGTGGGGCGTGAACATGAGGAGCAATGGCAGGAGGTGAAATCCGGTGAAGATGAGCGCGTGCAGCAGGTTGGGGGCGGGGCTGCGCGCGTCCGCGAGCAGCGGCAGGATGCGCCCGCGCCAGAAGGCCTCTTCCGCCAGCGGGTTGAGTATCGCGAAGTAGACGGCGATAGCGGGGTAGCTCCGGGCGTGGAGGCCAAGCATCTCCAGCGGGGCGGGGGTGGCACCGGGAAGCGCCCAGGGCGGGAGGAGCGGGAGAAGGTATTCCAGCGCAAGCCAGGTGAGCGCAAAGCCGCCGACGAGTGTGAGCACAGCCGCGCCGGAATGCTTGAAGCTGACCCGCAAGGAGAGGCGCGGGCGCAGCCAGAGCCAGCCGCCGCCGCACAGCGCAAGATGGTAAACGAGCATGGTGAGCCAAGCGCTGCGCAATGCAAGAAGCCCCAGCGCCACCCACAGGTAGACGGCTGCGCACCAGAGCACGAGGGTGAGAACTGGAATGCGGTTGCTTACAGCCATGTCATAGCGTGATGGGGTTGGGGGTCAGTCCGCGCGCATGGCGTCCACCGGGTCAAGGCGGCTGGCGCGGTAGGCCGGGTACAGGCTGAAGACAAGCCCGATGGTTACAGACACGGCGAGGGCGATGAGGATGTACCGCAATGGCACCCACGCAGCCCACTCCACGCCCATGGACGACGACAGTATCTGGCCCACCAACGCGCCGAGGCCCCAGCCGGTGGCCACGCCGAGGATGCCGCCCACCAGCGTCAGCAGGCCGGCCTCAATGAGGAACTGCAGCAATACCGCAGGGCGCTGGGCTCCGAGCGCCATACGCAGGCCCACTTCGCGAGTGCGCTCGGTTACGGTGACCAGCATGATGTTCATTATGTTGATGCCGCTTACCAGCAGTGCGAACAGCGACATGAAGCCGAAGACCATTATCACGCCGTTGAAGAAACGGTTGGCGAACTCCAGCGTATCGTCCAGCGACATTACCTGGAAGTCCTGCTTGGTGGGGTCGGTGATGCGCCGGCGTTTGCGCAGGATTTGCGTCACCTCTTCCTTGGCGTCGGGC
>CAZXPM010000080.1:5339-6996 GCA_964643155.1 uncultured Planctomycetales bacterium
TGATGAAGCTGATGTCGTCGTTGCCGGTGATGCGGTGCTGCAACGTGGTGAGCGGAATGAGCACCATCGTGTCCTCGCTGCCGCCGAAGCCCTGGCCCTTTTTCTTGAGAACCCCGACGACGGTGAAGTTCTCACCGCCCAGGCTGAACATCTCGCCGATGGGGTCCTCAAAGTCCTCAAACAGGTTCTCGCGCACGGTCGCGCCCAAAACCGCCACCCGGCTGGCGCCTTTTTGCTCGCGCTCATTGAAGGGGCGGCCGCGCTCCAGCTCAATCCCCGGGCTTTCAAAGTACTCCCAGATGGTCCCCTGAATGGTAGCGTTGTAACGGTTGTTCCCGCGCTTCGCCAGCGCGCCCGAGAACGAACCGGGAAGCACGAAGTCCACGTGCTCCGCATCGCGTTTGAGGGCTTCAATGTCTGCCATCTTGAACTGCTCCACCCGGCCGTGACCCCAGGCCTGCCCTCCCTGCTGCACCGCTTGAGGGAAGATGTAGAGCCAATTGCTGCCGAAGCTGCTAAACTCGGCTGTGATGGACGCCTTCATTCCCTCGCCCATGCTGACGATGGCGATAACGCCGGTGAGGCCGATTACCACGCCGGTGACGGTGAGGATGGTGCGGAACTTATGCAGCAGCATGCTTCGCCATGCGAGCCGCAGGCTGCTCAGGAAAAATGACTTCACTGCCCTGCCCCCTTACTCATAGCGCAGCGACTCCACGGGATCCTTGCGGCTGGCGAGGTAGGCCGGGATGATGCCGAACACGACGCCGAACAGCGCGCTGAAGGCGAGCGTTATCACGGCGATGTGGATCGGCACAGCGGGCGTCCATTCAGTGTGAATGAGGCGGGCAATCAGCGCGGACAGCGAGTGTGCCAGGCCCCAGCCCGAGAGCAGGCCCGCCGCCCCGCCGATTAAAGTCAGCAGTATCGCTTCGCTCAGGAACTGGCTGAGCACAACGCTCGGCGAGGCGCCGAGGGCCATGCGCAAGCCGATCTCGCGCGTGCGCTCTGTCACCGTTACGAGCATGATGCTCATTACGCCGATGCCGCCGATGAGAAGCGAGAAAGCGGCAATCAGGCCGAAGACGAGGGTCATCATGTTGACGATCCGCGCACCGAACTCCAGGAAATCGTCCGAGGTCATCAGCTCAAAATCTTCTTCCGTGGGGGTGCTGAGCTTGCGGCGCTGGCGCAGGATGTGCCGCACCTCGTCCTTGGCCTCGGACATCTGGCTGGCGTCTCTCACCTTTGCCAGGATGTAGGCGACTTCGTCGTTGCCGAGGATGCGGTCCTGCATCGTGCTGATGGGCACGATCACGAAGTCGTCTTCGGTCGGCCCCCCACCGCCGCCTCCTCCCTTCTCTGTGAGGACACCGACAACGGTGAAAGTCTCATCGCCTATGCGGAAAGCCTGTCCCACGGGGCTCTCAAACACGGCGAACAGGTGCTCGCGAACTTTGTGGCCGATGACGGCTACGCGCGCTCGCGAGCGAATGTCCCTTTCTGTAAGGTCGCGGCCCTGGGTGAGCGCGGTGCCGGCTATCTCCGGCCAGCCGGGCTCGGAGCCTTCAATCACGCCGAGGTAGTTCCTGTCCCCCCAACACCGCCTCGATGGCGGCCAGCATCAGCTCGAAATGGACGCTGTGCGGCACCGACA
>CAZXPM010000080.1:7006-7251 GCA_964643155.1 uncultured Planctomycetales bacterium
CATTGACTTGGGCATTATCATCAGCGTGTTGGCGCCGAGAGCGCCGACTTCGCCGGAGAAGTAGAGCTTCAGGCCTTCGCCCAGGCTGACGATGGATATCACCGCCGCGACGCCGATTATCATCCCGAGCAGGGTGAGCGCTGAACGGAACTTGTGGGTCACCAGATTCCGCCAGGCCATGCGCAGGTTGTCACGGAAGTTGCGGAGCATCAGGGAGCCCCTTCCGGCGCATGCAGCGCCGCTTC
>CAZXPM010000081.1:0-7247 GCA_964643155.1 uncultured Planctomycetales bacterium
ATTCAGTGGTCTTTTATCCGGCGCTGGTGTCTCTGCAGGAGGGGCGCTCGCGCTTGCTGCGGCTCCGCGCAGAATCCGGCCGCCTGGAGGAACTGACGCCGTCGCGGCGCTTTGCCATCGTGCGGGATGTGGTATTGTGCACGGATGACGGCCGGCTGTTGGTGCTCGGTTTCTTCACCGCAAGCGCGAAGAGGGGCGGCATGGAGCTGGCCTACCTGTCGCTTGAGGACGGCGAAGTTGAAATTATCCCGCAAACGGGAGACTCACTGCGGGCCTCCGCCTCGGGCAACCACCTCGCGCTTATCCGCACGAACCGCACCGCCGTGGCGCCCGGCGATGAGGAGCCGGCAGGCTACCGGCTGGAGGGGCTAGTATTGGACGGCCTTTCCCTTGAGCCCAGCGGCAGCGTCCCCATCTACTCCCGGCCTGAGAGTATGGAAATCCTGTACGGAGGCAGGTTTGTGCTGCTGGCAACGAGAACCCCCGGCGGGAGGAGAGACCTATGGCTGATGGATCTCCTGCACGGCTCCAAGCACCGGGTGCTGAAGGGCGTCCTGTGGTTCGCCACGGAGACGGCGGGAGCCGCCTTCATTGCGCAGCCCGACGACAGAAACGCGTTGATGTACTATGCGCTTGCCGGCGCTGTGGATTGACCGCGCTGGCATCCTTGGTGTGGACTGCGCTATTATACACCGCCACAACATCAGGCAGCGGCCTCGCTGCCGGAAGGTAGATGCCCGTTAGCGGCAGCCCCAAGCGGGAATGAAACGCTTTTCCAACATACAACGGATTCTCGACGCCCTGGAAGAGGGGATATTCCTCTTTGACAACGATGGAGTCATTCTCATGTGGAACGCCGCGGCCGAGCGCATTCTCGGCTACCTGCATGACGAGGTGGTGGGACGCTCGGCCTATACGCTTCTCCGCGGCTGGACCCAGCCCTGGCTGCGCGACCCGGGGATGCACGTGACACGCATCGGGGAGTTCGGCGAAGTGCTCGCTGTAGAGAATAAGGAAGGGCTGGAGCGCATGCTCAGCATCCGCGCAATACCATACCTGAGCAACAGCGGTGAGATTGAAGGAGGGGTAGGCGCTTTCCGCGATATCAGCCGGCAACTGGAGGAACTTGCACTGGCGCAGCGCATACAGCGGACATTACTGAAGGGCAACACCTGCAGCGGCGGCATCAAGGTTGAGCATGTGCTGGTGCCGCAGCAGGTGGTGGGGGGCGACCATTTCAAGCTGGTCAAGCAGGCAGAAGACCGGTTTCTGCTTTTCGTGGGTGATTTCACCGGCCACGGCGTGGTCGGGGCGATGTACACCGTTATGCTGGACAGGCTGCTGGAGGAGCATGGGCCGAAAGCAGATTCACCGGCTGATTTCGCCGGATGGCTGAACGCTGAACTGGACAGCCTGATGTCCCCGGGTTACTCGTGCAGCGCAGTAATTGGCGTGTTTGACCTGGGCAGGCGCACTTTCACCTATGTGCAGGCTGGCAGCCCCGCCTTTCTCTCCTGCGCCCCCGGCGGTGAAATGAGGGAGCACGAGAGCAACAGCCCGCCGCTGGCGATGTTCTCCGAGGCCAACTTCGTGCAGGACGAGATGCCGGTGGAACCAGGGCACTGCTTTCTGCTCTACTCCGACGGCGTGGTGGAGGCGAAGAACTCCCACGGGGAGGAGATTGGCGTTGAAGGAGTGAGCATGATTGCGCGGCAGTTCCATTTGCGCAACGGCGACTGGGAGCCGCAGGACTTCCTTGACCGCATCAGGGAGAAGCACGCGGAGCATACGTTCAGGGACGACGTGCTCATTGTGAAGGTGACGCTGCCGTGAGCCGAGCGTGAGCGGTTATGCCGTGTCAGCCCCGTCCCCGGAGGCTCCGTAGTAGGGCAGGTAAACCGCGAAGATTGAGCCTAGCTCGTCGGATTTCTCCAGCCGCAGCACCCCGCCATGGTCTTCAATCACTGTGCGCGCCACCGGCAGGCCCATGCCCTTGCGCATCTCCTTGGTCGTAAAGAACGGGTCAAAGATGCGCTCACGGTCCTCTTCGTGGACTCCACGGCCGCTATCTATAATGGCGATGCGGACGCAGCGGGACGTGAGCGGCGCGGCGACATCCCGCAGCAGTTCCCGCAAGTTGTGGAAGTTCTCCGCCTCTACGACTACAGTCCCGCCGGGGAGGCTGGCTTCGGCGGCGTTGGCGATGATGTTGGACAGCGCTATCTCCATTTCCTCGCGGCTGACCGACGCAGGATACAGGTCATCAGCCTGCTTGATCTTGAGGCGGATTCCCGGTGGCAGCAGCGGATCCACCCGCTGGTCAAGCTCCCGCAGCATGGCGCCGAGCGTGGTGAAAGCGCCGCGTTCGCGGTGCTTGCTGACGGTTGAGAGCTGCTGGATCAGCCCGGTGCCGCGTTCCACCAGCTCGTTGACCTTGCCCATATACTGGCGGACTTCTTCCTCGGTCATCTCGGATGATTCCACAAGCTGTGCCACGCCGCCGATTCCTCCGAGGATGTTGTTGAACTCGTGGGCAATGCCGGAGGCCAGGGCGGATACCGACTGCGCCTTACGCTCTTGAGCCAGCGAGTGGAGCATTCTGCTCTCAGCCGTGATGTCATGGACGTGGTAGAACCCTTCCAGGATTTCCCCTTCGGCGTTGCGCAGCGGCAGGGCGTTTATCTGAAGCACGGTCCCGGCGAAGCCCATGTGCGGGAGGCTGATGGTCCGGGTAACCGCCTCGCGGCGCACCACCAGCTCCCTCAGGGGGCACTTGGCCACCAGGCTCTGCACCGTGGGCGGGGTGTCCGTTAGGGAGCGGGGTTTGAACTCGGACGCGGGGTCTTCGCGGTGCAGGAACATCCGGCGGAAGCTCTCGTTGGCGAACGCCACTACTCCTCCGGCGGTAACCACGAAGACCGGGTCAGGCACGGTATTGAGCAGCTCGCGAAGCCGCTCCTTCGCGGCTTCCAACTGGGCCAGCGCGTTTTCGTGGGCCTTCACCGTCCGCCTAAGTTCGCTGACCAGACCGAGCCGTTCGTAGGAGTAGAAGAAGAACAAGAACAACAGGGGCCCCAGCAACTCCGCGTTATCCTCCAACGCGTCCAGCGACTCAGAGATGCCCGTGCTTTCCAGGAGATTGGAGGTGCTGGTGTAGAGGTAAACCGCCAGGAGCGAAACGAAGAGCACCAGTCTGGCGCCATACAGCCCCAGCCGCCGCCGCAGGAAGAAGGCGATTGCCGCCCAGAGTATGGCTACCCACGCGATGCCGTCCGCGGCAGATACCAGGGTCTGAACCACTTCACTCACTCAAATCCTCGCTCGGCGGTTTAGAGCTGACTACCTGCCAGAACAGGCACATCCCCGCGGCCGCCAGCGCAAAGTGCTCAACCAGCTGGAAAACGGCGGGTAGCGTCAGCGCTTCCAGGTTCGTGGCTACCAGGGCGATGAAGACGAAGCCAAAGGCGAACAGCAGCGGGCGGAACTCCAGCGAGCGCTCGGCCAGGTCCCGATGGAAGAACAGGAACAGCGCGCTGATGCACGCCAGTACAAAGGCGACTACTTCGTTCAGCTGCAGCATCGCAAAGCCTCAAAGACCCGCATACTACTCGGGCTGCGACCCCGCAGGGCGAGGTTCAGGTTTAGCTGCTTTGTCCGCGCTCCGCCTGGCGTCGCGCATGGAGCACAGCTCACCGCACATAGTGCAGCCCTCATAGTTCAGCGGCAGCCGGTCACGCTCGCGGTATTTCCGCGCGCGCACCGGGTCGACCGCCAGCTTGATGTGCTCATCCCAGCGGAACTCCTTGCGGGCGCGCGAGATGGCCTCGTCCCACAGGTATGCGCCAGGGACGCCTTTCACCAGGTCGGCGGCATGCGCCGCGATGCGGAAAGCAACTACCCCCTCGTGCACATCGCGCGCATCCGGAAGAGCCAGATGCTCAGACGGCGTTACGTAACACAAGAGGTCAGCCCCGGCCGCCGCCGCCACCGTCGCTCCTATGGCGCCGGTGATGTGGTCGTAGCCAGGCGCGATGTCGGTAACCAGTGGCCCCAGAACGTAGAAGGGTGCACCATGGCAGACGCGCTTCTGGAGCTGCACGTTCATCTCTATCTGGTCCAGCGGCACGTGCCCCGGCCCCTCAATCATCACCTGGACGCCGTGTCGCCAAGCCTTGAGCGTCAGTTCGCCAAGCACATAAAGCTCGGCCAACTGCATCTCGTCGGTGGCGTCGCACACCGACCCCGGCCGCAGGCCGTCGCCCAAACTGAACGCCGCCGTGTGCTTCCCGAGGATTGAGCACAGCCGCTCGAAATCCTCGTAGTAAGGATTCTCTGCGTTGTTGGCGCGCATCCAGTTGGCCATCAGCGCGCCACCGCGCGAAACGATGCCCGCCACACGCGGATTGCGGTCACAGGCCTCCAGGGCCTTGCGCGTCACTCCCGCGTGCAGCGTGAAGTAGTCCACGCCCTGCTCCGCCTGCTCCTCCACCACCTCAAAGAAGAGCTCGCGCGGGGTGTCCAGGAAACCGTTGGGCAACTCCATGTCGCTGACCCGCCGGGCGACTTCGTAAACCGGCACAGTGCCGATGGGGACGGTGCTGGCGGCGAGTATTTCCTGGCGGATGCGCTTCAGGTCTCCGCCAGTTGACAGGTCCATCGCAGTGTCAGCGCCGGCGCGAATGGCCACATCCAGCTTGTGCAGCTCGTCCTCCCAGCTTGAGGCCAGAGCAGAGGTGCCCAGGTTGGCGTTTATCTTGGTTGACACTCCGGCTCCGATGGCCACCGGGCGCGCCCCCGGATGGTTCCGGTTGCGCGGGATGATGAGAATGCCGGTGTTGATGGCTTCCTCCAGGTATTCCACGCACACATGCTCGCGTGCGGCCACCTGCTCCAGCTCATCGGGAGTGATGGAGTGCTTGATACTGTATTTCTTGCCGTTATCAGAAGCGTTCATAAACCACCGGAGTCATTATAACACCGGGGCAGGTGAACACTGGGAGAGGTGCGGTTTGGTTGCTGTCCGCGCGTCCTAATCCCGGGCGGTGCTAATCACCCGCCTGATGGAGACACTCATGTCCTTGCTGAGGTCAATCTCGTTCCCCTCGTACTGAATCCCCTTGTCGGGCGACCCGATAATTGCCACCCGCGGCCGCAGAAGGGCTGCCGTCTGCGCTATCACCATTCCCAGCCTTCCGTCGCTCAGCTCCACGTAGGTGCCATTCGGGTAGAGCCCCAGATGCCGCATGAACTTGCTGACGAGCATGGGCGCGAAGTGGCTGCCGCTGGACTGCGCGAGAATGCGCACGGCGCTGGAGGCTTCTAGCTTGGGCTTGTAGGTGCGCTTGGTCACCAGCGCCTCGAAAACATCGCATACCGCCAGCTGGCCAGCCTGCAGGGGTATCTCGTCGCGGCTCAGCCCGTCAGGGTAGCCGGTGCCGTCAAAGCGCTCGTGGTGCGACCGCGCCAGCCGGTAGACCTCCGGCGGCATTGCCAGCTTGTCCTTAAGCAGGTCGTACCCGAGCACGGTGTGCGTCTTGATCACTTCGTACTCTTCGGGGGTAAGCCTTCCCGGCTTGGTGAGGATCTGAACGGGAACCTGCACCTTGCCCGCATCGTGCAGCAGTGAACCGAGCACTATGTCCTGCGCGTTGTCGGCGGTTTCCAGCTCGTCGGCCGCCACCATGGCAAAGAGCCCCGACACGTTCACCGAGTGAGTGTAGGTGTAGGGGTCGTAGCTTTTCATGTCCATCAGGTTGTGAACCACCCGTTCTTGCCCCTGGAGCTCCAGCGCCCGCTCCAGGATTGCCTTGGCGTGGCCGTTCACGTCCTCCAGGTCCGGGTCCTCGTCTTCGGAGAGGCAGCGGTAGAAACTGTCCACGCTGTGCTGAGCCGTGGTCACCAGCTCCTCGCTTACCGCTTTCACCATGCCGGCGGCTTCCTGCAACTCCGCCTCCACCCTGGCAAGCTGCTCCAGGATGGCCTGGTCTTTAGCGCGCAGCTTGGCCAGCTTTTCCTCCCGTTGCTGCAGCAGATTGCTGTTACTGCTGAACGTTGTCACCCTGCGCTCGCGGAGCTTGTTGAGGAAGGCGTCCGTAATGACTGTGCCCGCTGGCAACAACAGCAGCCTACCGTCATACAGGTCTGCGTCCAGCACATCCCCCGCATTCAGCAGGTCAATGGAGAACCGCTTGAGTTTGGTTTCGACCATCAGATGGCCACCAACCTGTTGGCCGCCAAAGCCTCCGTGGAAAACCCGCACTTAAGCGCTCTTGTAGTTGCCATCCGTGGAAGCTGATTATTCACTGAAATGCGCCCTTCTATGACACGGGAATTATACTGCAGGGACGTAGGAAATGCAAGGCGCAAGCACTATTAGGCGCGTGAGCCAAGGGTGGAGCGCAGTCTGGCCACAACGGCGGAACAGGAACATGCCGAAGGGGGGATTCGAACCCCCACGGGGTTGCCCCCGGCAGATTTTGAGTCTGCTGCGTCTGCCATTCCGCCACTTCGGCGCGCCCGCCAATTATAGTGGGTTGGGCCGGGAGTGCAAAGCCGGGCGCCTCCGGCGCAGATGCGCTAAAATGCTGCCATGCCGTGGTTCTCCCTGGTCGTGCTTTTCGTCTTTGGGCTCGTGTTCGGCAGCTTCTTCAACGTGCTCATCTACCGGCTTCCGCGCGATCTCTCGGTGGCCCATCCGGGAAGCCGCTGTCCGCATTGCGACCACCCCATCCGGTGGTATGACAATATCCCGCTGGTGTCCTATGTTCTGCTGGGGGCCAAGTGCCGGCACTGCGGCGCCCCCATCAGCCTGCGTTACCCGCTGGTGGAGCTGGCGGGGGGCTTCATCTTCGCCGGAGTCCCCTGGCTGGGGAGCCTGTATGGATACACCCGGGTGCCAGTGGAACAGGTTACGCCTTTCCACCATGCCTTCGCCATCATCTGCGTGAGCGTCTTCTTCCTGATCCTGCTCATTGACCTTGAGCACAAGATCATCCCCGACCAGCTCAGCATCGCGCTTTTCGCCGCCGCGTGGCTCTCAGTGTTACTGCTGCGCCCTGCCTTCAGTCCTGGCTGGGTCAGCAGCCTCGCCGGCATGTTTGTGCTGTCACTATTCTTTTTCCTCTTCGCGCTGGCCATCGGCGGCTTCGGCATGGGAGACGTCAAGCTGGCGCTGGGGCTTGCCGCCCTGTTCGGATGGGAGCAGCTGCTGGTGGTGGCGATGCTGTCGTTCATTCTCGGCGGGCTGT
>CAZXPM010000082.1:0-4766 GCA_964643155.1 uncultured Planctomycetales bacterium
TCTCGTCGCCCGGAGGCGCAGTAGCATCCGAGCCGGACTCGGCTATATTGAGCGTACGCTCAATGCCCTTGGCGACATAGTTGGCGTGGTTCATCACGACCTGGTGCAGCCACAGGATCCTCAGTCCCACGATGGACGAAACGACCACCAGTAATGGGAAAAGGGCTTTCAGCCAGCCGTGCGCCGGTTCCAGCGATGCGTATTGGATTGCGACGGCAGCGGCAGCAATAGTGGCGACCAAGCCGATAAGCCCCCAATCCTGGTTTCGGCTTCCTCTCCAGCGCTGCTCCCACTGCATGGAGTAGAAACGCCTCAAAAACTCTAAATCCACACTTGGCGGTATTGTTCCCTGCAAGGATATCACCTCCATTTGTCCCAAGGCGCCAGCAGCGCGTAGTTTACCATAACCGATATTGCCTGGAGCAAAGCCCCGCTTTGGCAACTGTGCTTGGAGCTAGTCCCCGACCGCGTAAACGCTGCCGTTGTAGCTGCCGAAGTAGACCGTGCCGTCAGGGCCGAGCGCGGGGCTGGAGTCGTTCCACCGGCCGGTCTGAAAGCGCCACCTGGTGGTGCCATCAGGCTTCAACGCATAGAAGTAGCTGTTGTTGCTGCCAAAGTAGATGGTGCCTTCGCAGTCCACTGCAGGGCTGGAGTTGATGCCATAAACGCCGACGGTCTTGTAAGACCACAGCTTCTCGCCGGACGGGCTCAGGGCGTAAAGGTGCTCATCGGCGCTGCCGAAGTAGATGGTGCCGTCAGCTCCCAGCGCCGGGCTGGAGATGATGGTGCGCTCGGCGGCGAAAACCCACTTCTCGTCGCCCTCCGGCGTGTAGGCGTGGAAGACCCCTTCCCTGTCGCCGAAGTAAAGCGTGCCGTCGGGCGCCACCGCCGGGCTGGAGTATATCACCGCGCCCACCTCTCGGAACCACTTCAGCGTGCCGTCGGGGTTAAGGGCGTAGAGCTTCTGGTCCTTGCCGGTAACATACACCGTTCCGTCGGGCGCCAGCGCGGGAGTGGAGCTGACCTCCCACTCGGTGCGGAACATCCACTTGATCTGGCCGTCCGGGTGGAAGGCAAACACGCGGCCGTCGTCGCTCCCGATATACACCGTTCCATCACCGCCGATGGCGGCGCTGGAATCCACGCAGGCGTTGGTCTGGTACTCCCAGCGCTTGGTGCCGTCAGGATTGAGCGCGTAAATGCTGCGGTCGCGGCTGCCAAAGTAAATGGTGCCGTCAGTGCCCACCGCCGGGCTGGAGTAAATGTCGCCGCCCGTGGCAAAGCGCCACTTCTCGGTGCCGTCCGGGTTCACCGCGTAGAGGTTGTCGTCGCAGCTCCCGATGTAGATGGTGCCGTCGGGAGCGACCGCGGGACTGGAGTAAATGAGGCCCCCGGTTTCAAAGCGCCATTTCACCTTCGGCCTGGACGGCCCGGCGACCGGCGAGCGGCGCGTGTGCTGCGGGTTGTGGCCGAACATTGTCCAGTAGCGCGCGGACACCGTCGCGCTGCCGGGGCAGCGCTTCTCCCCGCCCTGGTTGCAGCCGGCGGCCACCAGCATCAGGGCGACGAAAATGAGCCAACACCGAATGAGCCTCTGCATCGCGGTGGATTCTAGCATGGTGGAAGGCCGCCCTACTCCAGGAGCTTGCGGCGCTTCCACCGCGGCCACCAGAGGCTGCGCCAGACGAAAGCGCCGGGGGAGCGCTGCGCGCCCAGCGACTCCATCATCTTCTCGCTGGAGCGGTTGCCCACCAGCACATGGGCGACAGCGATGCCGTGGCGCTTCAGCATGTAGTCAATCTGGAAGGCCGCCAGCGACTGCGCGTAGCCCTTGCGGCGGTGTTCCGGCGGCGTGTAGATCATCCCCATCGTCCCGCCCAAGTGCGTCGCCGACCAGCACACCGGCTCGCCCTTCACCTCGCACACGAAACTCGGCCCCAGCAGCAGGCACGCCCGCAAGTAGTTCCTCGCGTCCTCGCCGTAGTCCACGCCGCGCACAATCAGCTGCAGCAGCTCATCGCTGCCTTCCAGCACCCGGCACTTGTACCTGACCAGCCTGGCGAAACGCGGCCGGCCGGCGATATACCAGGAACGCGCGTCGCCTGTGCGCGATTTCCGCTCGCGCTTCTCGGCGTCCCACCGGCGCGGCCACCACGGGCGGAAGCCCGCTTCCACCGCCTCCTGCCAGGCGGTGAAGGCGCCGTGCAGGAAGATGTAGGGGCGGCCCTTGCCCCACTTCTCCCAGTACTTGCGCATACCGGCATCGGGCATTTCCACACCGGCCGCGGCGCAGGGGCCATAGAGGTCGACCATCGCCTGGCGGTAGCCCGCGCGGCTGGGCGCATAGACGGTATGGTCAGCGCCGGCCTGCACGATGAGGTAGCGCGCGCCGGACGTGTTCACCAGCACCCGCGGCCGCACCGGAACGTAGTCTTTGGCCAGCAGGCGTCGCACCCGCAGGTCGCCCTTGATGCGCTCAGCCCAGGGCTGCCGCCAGTTGTGCCACGCGAGGTACCGCACCGCCGGGTCGGGGATGGCCGCCAAGGCCTCCTCCGGATTCGCCGCCAGCGTGAGCATAGCGCCGGGATTATACCGCAGGGTTGGTGGCGGTCTCCAGGCCGCCGGCCAAGGACGGCCCGCAGGGGGCAGCCTGGAGACTGCCCCTCCAAACCCCGGTGCGTGCAACGCGGTAGAATGAGAGGCGTAATCGCCGGGTAATGGACGCAATGATGGACGCGGAAGCGGTACAACCGGAAAAGCACCTGCTCCTCTACGGCCTTTCGCGCGCGGGGCGGGGCTTCGCCTACAGCGTGCTGGAGCGCATCCGTGCCTTCCAGCCGGATCTGCACCTGACGGCGGTGCATCCCGAGATGCCGGAGCTGCCGGCGGCGGGGCTCGGGGTCATCGCCAGCGCGCGGGACGCGGTGCCGCCGGCCACGCGGGCGATGCTGGTGCTGAATGCAGAGGACACGCGCGAAGCGCTGAACGATGTGGCGGCGGCGGGGATTGAGCACGTGTGGCTGGTGATGCACGCCGACACGCGGGAGAACCTGCGGTTTGCGCGGGAGCAGGGCATGCGCGTGGTAAGCGGCTGCCCGGTGATGAACATTCCGCACAACGCGGACGCGCCTAATGTGCGCCCGGACATTGCGCGGTACTTCGGGAGGGAATGACCGAATGAGAAATACAATTGCACTATGCGCTGCGCTGGCTGCGCTGGCGGTGCTGCTCGCGTCGTGCGTACAGCCTGCGGAGCAGGCGGCAGAGAAGACCGCGGGAGCCAAGAAGTCTGCGGCGGAACAGCCGTCCGGCAAGACCGCTCCCGCAGCGGCGCAGGCGGCGATGGAGAACATCAAGGCCGGTTACAACGAGAAGGACGCGGACAAGCTGACGGCGGATTTCGGCGCCATCATGTTCACCCAGGGTTTCACCAATGAGGCCTACGCCGAGGTGGTGGACAACCTGCACCAGAAACTGGGGAGGTGGCAAAGCGAGGAGTTTGTGAGCGAGGACAGTGGGACCTACACCTGGCGCGCGAAGTTTGAGAAAGGGAGCGCGCGGGTCATCATCGTGCTGAGCACCGAGGGCAAAGTCACCGGCCTGTGGTTTAAGTAGCGGCACAACCCCAAGCGATTGGCCGGTGTCCTCGTTCGCTGTGTCTTTAACCCCGCTAGCCCTACCGCCGTCTCCCGAGAGGAGCCGGGCTTCCCTCCAGGCGGGAGAAGCCCGTGCACGTGGCGGAGGCGTATAATGCCTTGCCCGTATGGCGCTTAAGCGGCACACTGAAGACCTCGGCACGCAGCCCCTCGGCTGGCTGCTCATCCGGCTCAGCATCCCGGGGATGATCTCGTTCCTGGTGATGATGCTCTACAACGTGGTGGACACGTTCTGGGTATCGCGGCTGGGTGCGGACGCCATCGCGGCGCTGACGGTGGTCTTCCCCTTCCAGATGATTAACGTGGCGCTGGGCGCGGGCAGCGGCATTGGCGTGTCCTCGCTCGCCTCGCGGCTGTTCGGCGGGCGCGACGACGACGGGCCGCACCTGGTGGCCGGACAGGTTTACTTCCTGGCCGCCGCCCTGGGGCTGATCACGCTGCTGGCGGGCACGCTGGCGACTAACCCGATTCTCGTGGCTTTCGGCGCGCAGCCCAAGTTCATCGGCCTGTCCAGCGCCTACCTTTTCATCATCGCTTTCGGCACACCGTTCCTCTACTTCCAGATGATGAGCAACAACCTGGTGCGCGGGAGCGGCGACGCGCTGACGCCGATGTTCGTCAATGTCGGAAGCGCGGTGTTCAATGCGGTGCTGGACCCGTTCCTCATCTTCGGCTGGGGGCCGTTCCCGGAGATGGGCATCGCCGGGGCGGCGCTGGCAACCGCCTTTTCACAGTTTGCCGGCGCCATGGTTTATCTCCTCTACCTGCCGCGCCCGCATTCGGCCTACCGCATCCGCCTGCGGAACATGCTGCCGCACTGGCGCACCATCGTGCAGATTTACCATGTGGGGGCGCCGTCGGTGCTGATGATGTTCATCGGCAGTTTTGTCATCGTCGCGTTCAACTGGTTCCTCGGCGCCTTCGGCTCCATCGCCATCGCCGCCTACGGCCTGGTCTTCCGCATAGTGCAGCTCTTCCTCATGCCCGTGGTGGGCATGTCGCAAGGGCTGATGCCGATTGTGGGCTACAACTTCGGCGCCCGCGATTTCCGGCGGATGTGGCGCGCGGTGCGCACCGCCACATACTACGCCACCGCGGTCACCGGCAGCG
>CAZXPM010000082.1:4776-5838 GCA_964643155.1 uncultured Planctomycetales bacterium
GAGCTGATGCTGATGGTGCTGGCGCCAGTGCTGGTGGGCGTTTTCACCCGCGATGCCGAGCTGCTGGAGCTGACCACCAGCGCCATCCGCATCTTCTCTTTCGCGCTCATTCTGGTGGGCGCGCAGATGATGTGGATCACCACGATGCAGGCCATGGGGCACGGCCCGCAAGCCATGTTGCTTTCGGTGCTGCGCCAGCTCGGCTTCCTGGTGCCGCTGATGGCGGTCTTCTCCCACTACTACGGGCTGGCCGGCATCTGGATGTCGGTGCCGCTCGCGGACACGCTGGCCTTCCTCGCCACGCTGGGGGGAATCCTGTGGCTCCGGCGGCGCACCCGGGCCCGGCTGGAGCGGGTGCAGACCGAAACCGTGTAAGATAACAAGTGGAGGTATGATATGAATGACCATCCCAAGGGAGCGGCGGGCATTGCTCCAGCGGAAGCGCTGGCGGCCGCCGGGCTGGTGGACTACGCCGCGGGCGCAGTGGTCAGCCGCGCCATCGCCAAGAACGAGGCGGGGACGCTCACGCTGTTCGCCTTTGACGCGGGCGAAGGGCTGAGCGAGCACTCCGCGCCGTTTGACGCCTATGTGCTGGTGCTGGACGGGACGGCGGAGGTGGTGGTGGGCGGAAAGGCCGTGAGCGCTTCCGCCGGCGAAATGGTGTTGATGCCCCGGAACATCCCCCACGCCATCCGCGCGCCGGAGCGGTTTAAGATGATGCTGGTAATGCTGCGGGGAGCATGAGCAGTGCCGCGTGTGCCAAAACCGGCCGCAGAATAGACAACGTGGTATGATTCTGCCTGGAGGATGACCGCATGAGCGAAAAACACCGGCGCCGCTTCGGCGAAATCGCAGTTGCGGAGCGCTTTTGCACACAGGAAGAGGTTGAAGTTGCGCTAGAGAGACAAAAGGGAACGAACCGCTACATCGGCGCCATCATGGTGGAGATGGGCGTGCTGAAAGTGTGGCAACTGGAGAAGGTGGTCGCCATTCAGAAAGCCGAAGACAACGCCGCTGAGTAGCAGGTTCCGGCTTGCCGCGGCCAGCGTCCCGAAAGAGCTG
>CAZXPM010000082.1:5848-7162 GCA_964643155.1 uncultured Planctomycetales bacterium
GTGGTAGAATGAGCATCCCGCCGGCGCAGGCCGCGCGGCATCACATCCCGGGAGGAGTCATCCATGAAGTTTCTCAAGCAGCTTACCGAGACGCCGGGCGTGTCCGGCCGCGAAGAGCGGGTCCGCGAGCTCATCCGCAATCACACCAAGGGCTGGTGGGACCGGCTGGAAGAAGACCACATCGGCAATCTCATCGGCTTTGTGAAGGCCGCGAAGTCCAGGCGCGGCCAGAAAGAGAAGTCGGTGATGATCTCCTGCCACATTGACCAGATCGGCTTCTACGTCCGCTCCATTGACAAGGACGGCTTCCTGCGCATTAACCCCGCCGGAGGCTTTGACACCCGCAACCTGTTCGCCCGGCGCGTCATCGTGCAGGCGGCCAAAGGCGACCTGCCGGGCATCCTCAATCCCGCGACCAAGCCCGTCCACCTGGCCACGCCCGAGGAGCGCAAGAAGATACCGACGATCGGCGAGTTCGCAGTGGACCTGGGCCTGCCAGCAGACCGAGTGAAGAAGCTGGTGAAGCCCGGCGACCCGGTGGTGCTGGAGCAAACGACCCGGAAAGTGGGCAATCTCGTCTGCGGCCAGGCGATGGACAACCGCATCAGCCCGTGGGTGGCGCTCAGCGCCATCAAGCAGGCGAAGGGCAAGAACATCTACGACATTCACTTCATCGGCAGCGCACAGGAAGAAGTGGGGCTTCGCGGCGCGCATGTGGTGGCGCAGAACGTGAAGGCCGACGTCGGCATCGCGGTTGACGTGACGCTGGCGGTGGACACGCCGCGCGTGTATGAGGAGGAGATGGTGAGCCGCGTGGGCGGCGGCGTCGCCATCAAGGTGATGGACTCTTCGGTCATCAGCACCCGCTCCCTGTTTGAGGAGTTCGTGGCGCTGGCCGAGCGCGAGAAGATCAAGTACCAGTACGAGGTCTTGCCCATGGGCGGCACCGACACCTCGGCGCTGCAGCGCTTCGGCCCGGGCCGCCGCGTCATCTGCCTCTCCGTCCCCACTCGCTACGTGCACACGGTGGTGGAGGCGGTACACATGGACGACCTCAAGGCGGCAGCCAAACTCCTGGCAGCCTGGCTGATGGGGAAGTAGGGAGCGGCGTAGTCAGTCGCTGACCACTGGCAACCGGGAGGGCGAAGACTGAGCGGCGCGGCTGTCCCGCCCGTGACTTGACGCTGCGAAGGCGTTGCGGGAACAGTATGTTGCGGCATTACCCCGCGGCATCCTCCGCCCGGGCGAACCGCAGCATTTCCAGCACCGTGCGGTTGACGGGTAGCGGGAGGCGGTAGCGGGCGGCGATGTTGA
>CAZXPM010000083.1:0-5471 GCA_964643155.1 uncultured Planctomycetales bacterium
CCTTCATGATTCTAGGAAACCTGTGCACCCGCAACTGCCGCTTCTGTGCGGTCAGGCCGGGAACGCCCGGCGGGGTGGACGGGCAGGAGCCGGAGCGCCTGGCGGAGGCGGCCGCCCGCCTGGGGCTCAAGCACGTGGTCATCACCAGCGTCACCCGCGACGACCTGCCGGACGGCGGAGCCGGTCACTTCGCCGCCTGCATCCGCGAACTGCGCCAGTTGCCCCATCCGCCAACGGTGGAAGTGCTGACGCCCGACTTCCAGGGAGACGATGAAGCGCTGGCCCTGGCATCCCGAGGTGTTCAACCACAACGTGGAGACTGTCCCGCGCCTGTATCCACAGGTGCGACCGCAGGCGGATTTCGCCCGCTCCCTGGGCGTGCTCGCGCGAGCGGGGCAGTTCGCCGCAGAACAGGGGGCGGGGCGGATGCTCACGAAGAGCGGGCTGATGGTAGGCCTGGGCGAGACCTTTGACGAGGTCATCGTTGCCCTGGGCGACCTGCGCAGCGTTGGAGTTGACCTGGTGACCATCGGCCAGTACCTGAGGCCAACGGAGAGCGGCGATTACAGCGAGATTGCGCGCTATGTGGAGCCAGAGGAGTTTGCCGCCTACGCGGAGATTGCCACCAAAATGGGCTTCGCCGGAGTGGCCAGCTCGCCGCTGGTGCGGAGTTCCTACCATGCCGAGGAGATGGCAGGAGGGGCGTCCGGCGGCTAGAAGACGTATGACGCCGCCAGCGCAGCGACTTCCGCCAGCATCATCAGGGATAAGACGCCCAAGACCTGCAGCCTCTGTTCTTCGCACTGGAACACGCTGAAGCTGGGCCATTCCCACAGCTCCCAGCGGAGCTTCCGGCTTAGGCGGCCGCGCAGCACATGGCTCAGCAGCATGAAAGCTGCGCCTAGCAGAAACACCCACATGATGCCGCCGCTGGAGGGAGATTCTGCGGGTTGCACCGTTCGCGCTCTCGTCCACAGCCAGGCCGCTCCGGCCAGCACCGCCGCCAGCATAAGAGTCACCTGTGCCACGAACACGCCGGTTTCACTGAGAAACGGCATCAGCTTGCTCTCCATTGCTCGCGGCCAGGAAGCGGGGTTGAAGGAGTAGCCCTGCAGGAAGAGACTCTCCTCGCCACGGAGCTCTGCCGGCGGCTGTTCTCTTGCCGGCCAGGACGCGGCTCTCCGAGCCGGCTCCCCGGCGCCTCAACAGGAGCCGGACAGCCACGCGGGGAGTTCCTTCTCAGTGCCGTTGTTGCGAATGTCGCTGTTCACCGGGAGTAATACCGCCGCTGCGGCCAGTTAACCTGATTCCGGGGAAAGCACCGTGCTATCATCATGGCCGGGGAGGCTTCAATGATTGTAACGGTTACCTGCAATCCGTGCATAGACAAGAGCTTCATGGTGCGCGGCCTCAAGGCTGAAGCCAAAATGAAGGCCTGGGACGTGCGCTATGACCCGGGCGGGGGCGGCATCAACGTCTCGCGGGTCATCCAGCGGCTGGGCGGTGAGACCATCGCCTGCGGCTTCGCGGGCGGGCACACCGGCGCCGCCCTGCGCGACCTGCTTGACCGCGAGAACGTACCGCACCGGCTGGTGGAGGTCAAGGACTCCACGCGCATCAATGTCACCATTCTGGACGAGGAGGACGGCGCGCAGTACGTGTTCTCCCTGCCGGGCGCCAAGGTAATGGCGCACGAGTGGAAGCAGTTCGTAGAGCAGATTGACCGGATCCAGCCGAAGCCGGAGTACCTCGTGCTCAGCGGGAGCCTGCCGCCGGGGCTGGAAAGCGACTCCTACGGGGAGCTGGCCAAACGCGGGCGCGCCCGGGGGGTGCAGGTGCTGGTGGACGCAGCCGGCGAACCGCTGCGGGCGACTTTTGAGCAGAAGCCGCTCATGGTTAAGCCCAACCGCCGGGAGCTCTCGCTGCTCGCCAGCCGGGAGCTGGAAACGGTGGAAGATGTGCTGGAAGCCGCACGGCACGTGCTCTCGCTGGGGCCCCAATCCGTGATTGTTTCGCTTGGGCCTGACGGTGCGCTCGCGGCTAACGCCGAAGGGGCCTGGCGCGCAGAAGCGCCGGCAGTGAAAACCGTCAGCAAAGTCGGCGCGGGCGACTCAATGATGGCGGCGCTGGTGCGCAGCCTGCGCATGGGCAAAGCGCTGCCGGAAGCGCTCAAGCTCGGCGTGGCCGCCGGTACCGCCGCGACCATCTCTCCCGGCACCGAGCTGTGCCTGGTCAGGGACATAGACCGCCTCTACCCGAAGGTGGAGGTGAAAGAGCTGCACTGACAGCCCGCCAGGCTGGCGGGTTCCTACTTCTTCGGCCCCAGGTCCACCTGCGCGCACACCATGCCGGTGAGGAGCTTGGGGTAGAAGTCAGTGGACTTCTGCGGCATCACTTCGCCGCCGCCGGCGACCTCGCGGATGCCGGAGAGCTTCGTCGGATTCATGAACAGCGCGAGCTGCGCTTCCTCACGGTCAACGCGCCCAATCGCCCTGTCGGCCAAGCGCTCGTAGTACAGGTTGGTTTTGGCGGCCTGCGCCTCCTTCGTGATGCCGAGAATGTGTTCCAGCACGAGCTCGTGCAGAATGGCGACGTCCAGCTTGCGCCAGGTGTTGCTGCGGCCGGGCGCCAGCCGGTCCATGATGCCGGCGTTCTTCAGCCTGAGGAACCAGAACTTCCCGCCGTGGTAGAGGCCGTAGGCGTGCTGCTTTGGATCGGGCGCGGCCCTTTCCAGTGAGTGCAGCAGCTCTTCCTTGCTGCTGCGCTCCTCCACTTCAAAGAACTCCTTGAGCCGCTCCAGGAACGGCTCAAGCTCAAACCCCGGCAGGCCGTGAATGACCCGGTGGGTTGGCAGGACTACCAGCCCGGCGTCGCTCATCCCCACCAGCGTCATCATGGCGTTGCGCGGATTCTGTGCACTTGCGCCGCCGGCGTATTCCTGCAGGCGCAGGTTGCGGTAGTTAATGGCGGTCTCGTAGCGGTGGTGGCCGTCGGCGATGTAAAGCAGGCGCGACTCCATTTCGCGCTGCACGCTGCTGATGATGTATGAGTCGGTAACCGCCCACATCATGTGGGTCACCTGCTCCTCTTCGTTGTAGGCCTGCAGATCCGGCGGCCGCCGGGTGGCCGAATCGAGTATCCCCATCACGATGTTGTTGTCATCGGGATAGAGCTGGAAGATCTGCCCGAAGTGCGTGTCCGTGTGCAGCAGCAGCTTCAGCCGGTCTTCTTTCGGCGCGCTCAGGGTGCGCTCGTGCGGCTTCACTTTCCCGGAAGAGTAGTCTTCCAGCTCCACCAGCACGGTCATGCCCTTGCGCACGTATTCCTTGCCGTCCGGCGCAGTGAATCTCTGGTGGTAGACGTATATCGCTGGTTTCTCGTCTTCCACCAGCACGCGGTCGGCCAGCCACTGGCGCAGAGTGGCGCCGGCGCGGGTGTAAACGTTGTTGGTGTCGTTGTCATCCGGGTATTCGCGCCCCTTGATGATGCGCACGATGTTGAACTCGCTGGAGTTGTAGTACTTCTGCTGCAACTCGGGGGTGACCCGGTCGTAGGGCAGGGTGGTGACCTTCGTCAGGTCTCCCACCTTGTCCGTGTTGTAGTGTGTTCCCTTGAACGGGAATATCCTGGCCATTGCCGCCTCCCGTGTGAGTATTGCCTGGTTGCGTCCAGCCGGCTAGGGCTTGAAAAACTCCGCGACGATGTCCACCACTTCAAAGCCGACCCGCGCCTGGGCTTCTTTGGTTTGCGCGCCCACGTGCGGCGTGAGCACTACGTTGCTGAACTCCGCGAACAGGTGATCCGTCGCGGGTTCCTTCTCGTAGACATCCAGCCCCGCGCCCGCGATTTCGCCGTCCTTCAGCGCCTGCGCCAGTGCCGGTTCGTCTATCACGCCGCCACGGGACGCATTCAGGATGAAGGCCGATTTCTTCATCCGCTTGAACTGCTCGGTGGAGAACATGTGGGTGGTTTCCGGCGTCTTCGGCACGTGCAGCGTGATGTAGTCGGCTTTCTCCAGGACTTCGTCAAAGGTCGCGTCGGCGACGCCCGGGACGCCCAGGCTTTCCGCCTTTACGTACGGGTCGTAGGCGATGACCCTCATCTCCAGCCCGATGGCCCGCTTCGCCACTTCCTTGCCGATGCGTCCGATGCCGACGATGCCGAGCGTCTTGTTGGCGATTTCGGTGCCTTTGAAGGCTTTCTTCTCCCACTTCATTGCCTTGGTGCTGGCGTCCGCCGCGTGGATCTTGCGGGCGAGTGAGAACATCATCCCCACGACCAGCTCGGCGACGCTGGCGCTGCTGGCGGCGGGCGTGTTGCGCACCTCAACGCCCTTCTCGTTGGCGTAGGGGACGTCAATATTGTCCAGGCCGACGCCCCCGCGGACAATGAGCTTCAAGTTGGCGCCCGCGTCAATAACCTCTTTGGTGACCTTGGTCGCGCTGCGCACGACCAGGCAGTTGTACTCGCCCACGACCTTCAGGAGCTCGTCGGCGGGTGTGCCCTGGTCGTTGTGCACGACCTCCAGGTAGTCAAACTCCTGCATCTTCGCCACGGCGTTGACATCCGTGGGATCGCATATCAGCACTTTAGCCATGTTGCCCTCCAGTATCCGGGATATCCGCTGCCCGCACTACGTCAGGTGTTCAATGAAGACTTCCTGCGCGGCCTTCACGCCCGTTCCCAGCTCCACCGGCGCGCCGAACTTCTTCATTGCCATCTCAAAGGCCGCCAGGCCCATGATGGTGTCAAAGTAGTCCTGGTAGCCGATGGTGCCGATGCGGACGATCTTGTCCTTGTAGTCGTCCTGGCCTGCAGCCATGTAGATGCCCCAGTTGTCGCGCATAAACTTCACAACCTTGCTGGCCGCGATGCCTTCGGGCATCAGCACCGGCGTCAGCACGTTGCTGGGGAACTTCTCGCTCAGGCGCTTGAAGCCCAGGGCGTCCACCGCCGCCCGCACTGCGGTGCCCTGGATCTCGTGGCGCCGGTGAATGTTGGGCAGCCCTTCCTCCAGCAGCATGTCCAGTGATGCGTTGAGCTGCTGGAACAGGCTTACGTTGCTGGTCCACGGGTGCGTCCGCTTGGCATCGCTCTTGATGGCCGCCTTCAGGTCAAAGTAGAACGCGTGCCCCTTGGTGCTCTCCAGCTTCTCCACCGCCCGCGGCCCGAGCACAATGAACGCGACCCCCGGCGGCATCATGAAGCCTTTCTGGGAGCCGCTGAGCACCACGTCAATATCCCACTCGTCCATGGGGCAGGGGTGCGCCAGCAGGCCGCTGATGGCGTCAACCACGATGAACTTGCCCGCCTGGTGGGTCATCTCCACCAGCTCTTTGACCGGCGTGAGCGCTCCCGAGGAGGTCTCGCTGAGCTGGCAGAACACGCCCACCGCGTCCGGCGCATCCTTCAGCGCCTGCTCCAGCTTGTCCGGCGTCGCGGCGTCGCTCCATTCATACTTGACCTCGTGC
>CAZXPM010000083.1:5481-7149 GCA_964643155.1 uncultured Planctomycetales bacterium
GCCTTGCCGATCTTGGTCCAGCGCTCGCCGAACTTGCCGCCGTTGAATGTAATCATAGCCTCGCCGGGGGCAACCAGGTTGGCCACCGCCGCCTCCATTGCGCCGCTGCCGGTGGCGTTGAGCGTCAGCACCCGGTGCTTGGTTTCAAAGATGGTCTGCAGCTTCACCGCGCATTCCTCGTAAATGGCGTAGAACTGGTCGGTGCGATGGTGAATCATGTCCTTGGCGCCCGCGAGCGCCACATCAGCCGGCACCGCGGTGGGGCCGGGCGTGAACAGGTGAACCTTCTTCATATTAGCCTCCTGGGTTGAGCTCTCAATGGCCTTTGTTCGGCCTCGTTATCCTAGATTGTGAACGATTTATCATACAACGCGGCGCTGGCTTTCCGCAAGGGGCAGGAAGCAGCGAATTGGCCGGCTACTTCCCCAGGCAGAACCGGCGGAACACCTCCTCTATCACCATATCGCGGCTCTCCGCCGCCAGGATCGCCGCCAGCGCCTGCTGGGCGTCGTATAAGTCCACCGCCACCGCGTCCAGCGCCAGTCCTGCGTCCGCCGCCTCCAGCGCCTGCGCCAGCGCCTCCGCCGCCCGCTGCACCAGTGCGCCCGACCGTTCGGTTAGCAGGAACCGCGCCCCCGAGTCTTCCACCTGAGCGAGTTTGTGCAGGAACTCCCGCACGGCCTCCAGCCCCTCGCCGGACTTCGCGTTGGCGGTCACCGCGCCCAGCTTCTCGGCTTCTGCGGCCATCCGCGCCCGCTCGTCGCCGCTCACAGTGTCAATCTTGTTGATGACCAGCAGCACGGGTATCTCCGCGGCCTCTATGCGCGCCCGCATTTCCGTCAACCGTGGCAGCGGCTCGCGCCCCTGCGGGCTGAAGTGATAGACCTCTTCCACCAGCACCACCGCGTCTGCTTCGCCCAGCAGCTTCCGGGCGCGCTCCACCCCCATCATCTCCACCAGCTCCGCTGCCTGCCGCAGGCCGGCGGTGTCCACCAGCGAGAGCTGCACCCCGCCGAAGCTCACCGGCTCTTCCAGGTAATCGCGCGTGGTGCCCGGCGCTTCGCTGACAATCGCCCGTTCGTAGCCCAGCAGCCGGTTGAACAGCGTGGACTTGCCCACATTCGGCGCGCCCAGTATCACCGCCTTCAGCCCTTCCCGCAGCCGCCGGTGCGCCCGGTGAAACTCCAGGTGCGCCTTCAGCTCCTCCAGAAGCGCTGCGATGTCCTTTACTGCATCGCCTGCGGGGGTCTCATCAGTGTCGCCGGGATAGTCGTGCACCACCTCAATCCCCGCGAGTATCGTGTTCAGCCGCGACAGCCACCCCTCCACCTGCCGCGAAGCCTCGCCGGAAAGCTCATTCAGCGTCAGGCGCAATAGTGCCTCGCTGCCCGCGCGGATGGCGCCGTTCACCGCCTCCGCCTGCGCCAGGTCCAGCTTGCCGTTGAGATAGGCGCGGTAGGTGAACTCGCCCGGTTCCGCCGGCCGTGCTCCCGCCTCCCGCAGCCGCTTGAGCAGCCGCTCCACGATTAGCATATTCCCCGGCAGCGAGAATTCCAGCGCGTCCTCGCCGGTGTAGGAATGCGGCGCGAGGAAGCAGATGACCACCGCGTCAATGCTCAGCCCTTCGCCCAGGTCAATACGGCGCACGAAGTGCCGGCCGCTCAGGCG
>CAZXPM010000084.1:0-1829 GCA_964643155.1 uncultured Planctomycetales bacterium
GCGCCCACGTTCAGCAGGCCGGTGAACTTCCCGCGCTCCAGGTCGGCCTTGCGCAGCAGCGTGAACTCCAGCTTGTGAGCTGAAGCAACCTGCTTCGCCGCCGCCGCCATCTTCTCCGGCGGCAGCTCCGAGCCGGTCGTGTTCACTAAGGTGCGTGCCAGGTTCGCCGCTTCCGCCACCGCCTGGCGCTCCTTCACCTCGCGCCGCGCCGCCGCCACCGCGTCCTTGGGCACCAGCAGCTCCACCTCCATCTCGCTGAACCTGTATTTGGGCTTCTTGTACTCGGCGAACTCGTACAGCGCGAGCACCGCCGCCTCCGCGATGGGCGCTGCCAGCTTCGCGCCCGCCTTTGTCTCCAGCAAGAACGCGACCTTGCGCATGTCGCGGTTGCGGGCGAAGTCAAGCGCCTTGGCCGCCGCAGTGCGCACCTGGTCTTCCGGCTCCTGGAAGGCCTCAAGCGCCAGCGGCATGAACGCAACTGTGCCGAACCTGACGCCTTCGCCCGCTGTGTACATGTGGTCCAGCAGCTTCTTGTCCTCGGCGGCCTGGAGCCACTTTTCCGCCTCAGGCCGCAACCGGCAGCGCTTCGTCGTTGCAGACTTCAAATCACTGTCAAGCAGCACAGCGAGCAGATCGCCGCGCGCCGCATCCAGGTCAGCCGCGCTGACCGCGAATTTCACCTTCATGCCATCCTCCCGGGTCTAGATTGTCTCGTTTGCCGCCTTACTCCTCACCGTCTTCTTCCAGCTCGGCAATCGTCTCGTCGGTGACCGTGCCGCCCTTCATCTGCTCGGCCACGCTGGCCGCCTTGTCCACGCCCTGTTCGGCCTTCTGGCACGAGGGCATCAGCACGAACACGAACATCAGCAGCAGTCCGATAAGCAGGCAGGCAATTGTCCGCCTCATTTCCCTCTCCCTCCGAATCAGATTGCGTATTCCTCCAGCTTATCCTGGAGGTAGCGCCGGAGCGCGGCGATATCCACCCGCTCCTGCTCTAGTGTATCACGGTCGCGCACGGTCACCTTCTTGTCCTCCAGCGAGTCGAAGTCAAAGGTGACACACCAGGGCGTGCCAGCCTCGTCCTGGCGGCGGTAACGCTTGCCGATGCTGCCGGTGTCGTCGTAGTCCGCCACCAGGAACCGCGCCAATTCCTCGTGGATGCGCCTGGCCTCCTCCGCCAGCTTGCGCCTGAGCGGCAGCACCGCCACCTTCACCGGCGCCACCAGGGGGCTGAAACGCAGTACGACTCGCTGCTCCTCCTCCCCACGGCCGCCCTCGCGGGCCTCTGCGCCGGTCGGCGCGGTGTCCACCGAGTAGGCGTCGCACAGCAACGCCAGCATAATGCGGTCCAGCCCCGCGCTGCTCTCAATCACGAACGGCAGGTAGCGCTCCTGGGTCTGGTCGTCAAAGTACTCCAGCTTCTTGCCGGAGAACTCCTCGTGCTGCTTGAGGTCAAAGTCGGTGCGGTTGTGGATGCCCTCGCACTCCATCCAGCCGAACGGGAAGTTGTACTCAATGTCGGTGGCCGCGGCGGCATAGTGCGCCAGCTCGTCGGGGCGGTGCTCGCGGAAGCGCAGGTTCTCCTCGCGCAGACCGATCTTCGCGTACCACTCCCGCCGGTAGTCAAGCCAGTGCTCAAACCACTGGGGCGCCTCCCCGGGCTTGCAGAAGAACTCCAGCTCCATCTGGCTGAACTCACGCGAACGCGCGGTGAAGTTGCGCGGGTTAATTTCGTTGCGGAAGGCCTTGCCGACCTGGGCAATGCCGAAGGGCACCCGCATCCGTGCGCTGACGCGGATAAGATCAAAGTCGGTGAAGATGGGCTGGCA
>CAZXPM010000084.1:1839-7119 GCA_964643155.1 uncultured Planctomycetales bacterium
CGGCGCGCCTCGGTGAGCTGCGCCGCGCCGCAGGCGGGGCACTTGTCGCCTTCCAGCTCGTCGGCCTTGAAGCGCCGTTTGCACTGCTTGCAGTCCACCATCTCGTCGGAGAAGTGCGCCACGTGCCCGCTGGCCTCCCACACCCGCGGATGGGTGATGATGGCGCTGTCCAGCCCCACCACGTCCCCGCGCCGCTGCACCGTGTGCCGCCACCAGACGTCATGCAGGTTGCGCCGCAGCTCCACCCCCAGCGGCCCGTAGTCCCAGAAGCCAGAGATGCCACTGTATATCTCGGAGCTGGGGTAGATGAAGCCGCGCCGCTTCGTCAGCGACACGATGTTATCCATCACCTTATTTGACTGGGTGCTTTCCGGCATAATGCGTGTGGGGATTATATCATTGGGGATAGGTGAGCACGGGGCACACCGGCGACCCGGCCCGCCGTCTGGACCCGCTCCGGTGGTATAATAGCGCAGCGGAAAACGCTCCACGGGTATTGGTTATGCTGAAGCAAAAACTGGCTGGCAGACTGCTGATTCTCTTCCTGGCCGGGTGCATCCTGCCCCTCGGATTGGCTCCGGTTGCGGCCCTGGCGCAGGAAGCCCAGCCGGTGATGGGCACTGTCCGGTCAGAGGGCGGCTTCTACCAGCTCATGGAGGTGCAGCCGCTGGGACCCATGAGCGACGAGTTCTTCACCTACTGGGTGGGGCTGGCGGGCCAGCGCGGCGTGCTGCAGGACCCGTATTCGCAGATCTGGTATCCAGGGCCGGTGGAGTACCTGCGCACAGCTATCTGGTTCAGGGGCGAGCCGCTGGAGGGGTTCGTCCGCGTCTGGGGCAAGACTATCCCTTACATTGACGGCGACTGGTTTTTCGGCGTAGACGGGATGGTCTACCGGCTCATCAAGAAGTACAAGCGCATAGGCCCGGCCGGGAAGCGCCACCGGCGGCTGAAGTACTCCTACTATATGAACCTGACTACCGGCGAGCGCAGCGACATGCCGCCGCGCACCCAAGAGGAGCTGGAAGCGCTGCGGCAATTCCTGGGCGCCAGAGGCGGTGCCGCGTTCCCGCGTTGGTATGTGGCACCGGAAATGGCGGAGCAAGCGGCCGCGGAGGATGAAAGCGGCCAGGCGGCTCTGGCGGTAGGAGGTGAAACTGAGGGCGGCGGCGAGGAACCCGCGGGCGAGGGCGAAGCGAAGACAGAGGCGGAACAGGACGAAGATTCCAGCGGCTAAGATAACAGGGCTGGCCGCAAGGTATTACAGCACCGGCAAACTTGCCGGGTGATTGAATTATGCCACTGTACGAATACCAGTGTGAAAACTGCGGGGCCGTGGAGGAGCTCCTTGTGAGCCTCTCCGAAAGAGACGACCCGGGCGTGGCCTGCGAGGAGTGCGGCGGGAAGCTCAGGCGCATCTTCTCCGCGCCCGCCGGCATGTCAAGCGAGTGCGGCAGTTGCTCCACAACCTCGTGCGCGCCCAGCGGATGAAGCATCTAACAGGCGGGGTCCCCGCCACGAAGGTCTGCCGGCAGCGCCCTGCGGGGCGCTTTCCGTTTAACTGGCCGACCCGACAGGGACAACCACGAGGTTCTTGTCCGGGTTGGCGCCGGAGCTTACAGTGAAAGACGAAGTCTCCGTCTCCTCGTAGTCCTCGTGGAGCTGCGCCAGCCGGAGGATATAGACCATCCCCGCTCCGATGTCGGACTCGCCGAACTGGAGCTCGTAGCGTCCGTTCTCGTCGGTGTAGACCAAGTTGTGGTTGTTGGGGTTGCCCGGGTCAGCCACGCCGTTGAGGAAGTCATGAGGGGTGGTGGCCTCACCCGAGACCAGGTAGAGCATGAGGTCCAGCCCTTCCACCGGGTCGCCCGTGACCGAGTCCGTGACCACACCGCTCACCAGCCCCGCCACGCCGGTCGGCAGGTCACCGCCGTCCGCCGTCAGTCCGTAGAACAGGCCTATGGAGCCAATGTAATAGGCAATGCCGGTGGTGGGCAAGGTCGCGGTGGCAGTCACGCCCCCAGTGCCGACAGTCGCGACGGCGTTGCCAAAGCGCACCCATTTGCCTTCCACGTCGTCATAGCGGTACACCCAGTAACGCTGGCCCTCGGGAATCTCGCTCACCCGGATGTTGAAGGTGACCGTGATGTCCTGGTGGAACTGGTTGTCCTGAGCCGCGGGATTGTTGATGGTCAGGTAGGAGATGAGGCCGGTGGTTCCCTCCGGATAGGTCGGGCCCTCGCGCTCCGGCCCCACGATGGTGTCGGAAAACACCACGATAGTGGACATGTCAAAGGTCCCGGGCGGGAAGAATATACGCGCGCCGCTCTCCAGTGTCAGTGCGCCGCCGGATTCGGCGTCAACGCTTATCTCCTGAGTGTGCTCGGAACCACCGGGAAGCTCGGTGGTCGTGCCCCCGCCACCCCCGCAGGCCCACGCCACGAGCAGCGTTCCGAGCAGAATTGCCGTGATTAAGAGGCGATTGGTCATGGTCTTGTACCCCCTGTTTAAGCCGCCTTCAGTCTACCAAGCCGCATCGGCAAAGTCAATTACGCGCCGGTTCACCGTCTTCCGCACGCCGTCTTCAGCCGCGCCGCTTCGGGCGAGGCGCCTGAGTGTGCTTGAAAGAATAAGCACTTGCCTAAAGTTGTTGCGGGAGCTTGAAAGGCGTGTTATCCGCCTTTTGACACGAGGTTTCTAGGTGCACGTCAACGGAACAGGGGTAGAACATCCACAAGGGAAGCGCGGTTGGAAAACCGCGACTCCTTTTCCTGTATGGCACGCTCCGCCAGCACCGCGCCCACCGGCGGGGCCAATCAGATTGACGACCTCTCCATCAGCGACAACGGCGGCGGGACGTACACGCTCACCTGGCGCTACCGCAACCTGGGCGATTACGGCCAGGACGGGACGGTGGGCATAGAAGACCTGACGCCGCTGGCGGTGCACTTCGGCGAAATAGTCCCCGAAGACGACCTCAACCGCAACTCGCTGCCGGCGGTCATTGACGGCAGCGGCAACGGGAAGGTGGACATCGCCGATGTGACGCCCCGTCCTCCCCTACCCCGCGCAGTCGTCCAGGCAGGCGGCGAAGCGGGCGGCGACCTGGCGCATCTCGTCCTCGGTGATGGTCAGCGGGGGCTCAATGCGGATGACCGCCGGGTTGTTGATGGTGTGCGCCACCAGCACGTCCCTGGCGAACAGCTCCTTGGCGACCTTCACGCCGGTCTCCACTACGTGGAACTCAACGCCGATGAACAGGCCGATGCCGCGCACCTCCTTGATTAGGCTCGGATGGTTGGAGGCGGCCTCGCGCAGGAGGCCCAGGAAGAACTCTCCCTTGCCAGGGACCTGATCAATGACGCCGTCGCGCTCCAGTATATCAATCGTCGCCAGCGCGCAGGCGCAGGCCGGGGCGCTGCCGCCGAAGGTGTTGGTGAGCCACCAGGGGTTCTCGTCCAGCCGGTGCCACGCGCGCTCGTTGCCGTGCACCGCGCTGATGGGGAAGACGCCGCCGCCGAGGGCCTTGCCCAGCGTCATGATGTCGGCCTCCACCCCCCAGTGCTGGGCGCCGAACCACTTGCCGGTGCGCCCGAAGCCGGTCTGTATCTCGTCAAAGTGCAGCAGCGCGCCGTGTTTATCGCACAGCTCGCGCACTCCCTTCAAGTAGCCGTCCGAGGGGAGGTTGATGCCGCCTTCGCCCTGGATAGGCTCCACAATCACGCTGGCGATCTCGTTGCTCATCGCCGCTTCCAGCGCCTCCAGGTTGTTCCACTCCACCTCAACGAAACCGGGAACCAGCGGCTTGAACGGCGCGCACACCGGCTCGCGGTTGGTGGCAGACAGCGACCCCATCGTCTTGCCGTGGAAACCCTGGCTCATGGAGATGTGCCGGCTGCGGCCGGTGGCAAGCCGCGCGAGCTTGATGGCGGCGTCATTGCTCTCGGCGCCGCCGCTGTGGAAGTAGCTGTACTTCATCTCGCCGGGTGAGAGGTCTGCCAGCTTCTTGGCCAGGAAGGCCTGGAAGGGGTTCAGCAGCTCCTGCGAGTAGAGGCCGATGCGCTTGTACACCTGCTCCAGCGCGTCAATGACCTCCTGCGGGCGGTGCCCCAGGGCGTAGATGCCGTAGCCGCCCAGGCAGTCCAGGAAGCGGCGGCCGTGGATGTCCACCATGGTGGCACCGTGGCCGCCCCACTCCACCGCCTTGCTGTCCGAGCTCTTCTTGAACTTGAGAAAGCCGGGATTCAGGTGCCGGCCGTAGTACTCGGCCGTGAGGTCGATAATCTGTCTCTTTTCATCGGCAGACAGGTTCTCTTTCAACAGAAGTTTCCACATAGCAATCTCCACCAGCGGTTTTAGGGCAAGGCATATTAGCAGATAGCCAGCAATCTGATAACCCCCGCGGGCGCTGTGAAAGGGATGTTATAATCGCGCGGACTTCGGGAGGAAGAACATGAGACTAATCGCCGCACTCACACTGATATTCGCGCTCCTGGCCACTGTGGCGCCACCCGCATCGGCGGAGCCGGGGCTGGGCGAAGCCGCGCCGGCGCTGGTGGCGCAGGACCTGGACGGCAACCCCGTCAACCTGGCAGAGCTGAACGCCGCGGGCAAGTTCGTCATGCTGGACTTCTGGGCGTCCTGGTGCGGCCCCTGCATGCGGGAGCTGCCCCACGTGGCGCCGTTCTACGACGAGTTCGCCCCCGGCCGCTTCGCGCTTGTGGGCATCTCACTGGACACCGACAGCACCGAGCAGAAGATGCATGAAGCCATCGCCGATCTGGGGCTGCACTACCCCATCGTTTACGAGGGCGGCGGCTGGCAGACAAGGCTGGCCGTAGAATGGGACGTCCACAGCATCCCCGCCACCTTCCTGGTGAACCCGGACGGCGTGATAGTGCTGAAAAACATCCGGGGCGAGGAGGGGCTGGCGCTGGTGAAGAAGATAGTGGAGGACGCGCCCGGCTTCCTGCCGCCGGACATTGAAGTGTCGGCGGTGCTGGAGGACGGCGAGGTGCGTGGCTGGGCGGACCTGCACAAGCTGCCTCCCGGCACGCACAAATTCGTGTTCTCCATCGCGTACTTCCGGCCGCCGGCGGCCGAAGGCGAGTCGGGCGAATGGCTGGGCGGCGAATACGAGCTGGCGCTGACGCCGGAGGACAGCGGCTACCGCATCGCGGTCACTCCCTCGGCGGAAAACGAGGGCGAGCTTCCGGTGAACGCGGCGCTGGAAGACGGCGTGCTCTCGGTCTCGCTGGAAGTCGGCGACGGGGTGGAAAC
>CAZXPM010000085.1:0-7112 GCA_964643155.1 uncultured Planctomycetales bacterium
GTAGTAGATCACGGCGCCCCTCAAGTCAACCGGCGGCTTACCGCCATTAGCGCTCATCTGCACAATACGCTTATGGGCGGCGTCGCGGGCGGTGAGTATCTCACCGGAGATGAGGATAAGATCGCCTGCCCGGTAGCGGGCGACCTCTTCCGCCGAGAGCGGGGGGCTTACCTCATAGGTGTCAGGCATATGCGCGGATTATAGCAGACAACGGCGCGAGCGCAAGCCTACGGGCCCACTGTGATAGAATCAGCATACGATGGCTATCGGGCGTAAAACTGGATGGTCTTGCAGGCTCGTCAAATCCGTGGTGGCGCTGGCCGCACTGGTGCTGGCGCTCTCGTCCTGCGGCGGTGGCGGAGAGCTTTTGCTCGGCTACTACCTGTACAAGAATGTGATAGACAAGGGCGGCAACACCCGCATCTGGCACGGAGTCGTGACGGACACCAACGGCGTTCCCGTGGAGGGCTACCTGGTGGAGATAACCGCCAACCGTCCTGACCCCGCCGCCGATGAGCGGCGCACCGGCACAACCAATACCGAGGGCGAGTACCGCATCATCATGCCCTACTACGAAATAGCATCCTACGAGATTTCGGTGAAGCACGAAGGAGTGCTGGTGTATCACGACGAAGTCGGGCCAGTCTTCAACGTTGACCAGCACCGCGACATTCAGGTTGCTCCCATCAACACCGTCACCCTTTCCGGCACGGTCACCGATGCTGCTGGCGACCCGCTGGCGCAGGTGTTCGTCACGGTGGCCAAGCCGCTGTCCGCGGGCACCACCCCCGACACCCTGTTGACCGACGGCGAAGGCAAGCTCAACTACCAGATGACCAACTCCACCGGCGTCTATCTGTTTGAGAACGTCTTCGGCGCCCCGCTCCTGGTGGCGGCCTTCAACCCCGGTTTCGGATTCGGCTACTACTTCATTGAAGAGCCCACAACCGCGAACTCCGGCGGCACCGTTGTCCTGCCCGGAACCGGCAGCGTAGAGGTGAGCATCCGCGTGCTGGACGGCGCGGGCAACCCCGTGGCAAACGACATCCTGCCGGTGGACAGCCGCTTTGAGCTGACGCTGGCGCCGGCCTACAACCTTGCCAGCCAGATGGGCACCGCTGTCTCGGATGCGGGGCTGTTCAGCAACATCACCGCCGAAGAGGTAATCGCCCTGCACCCGACGGAGGCGCAGGCCACAGTGTCCAGTACTGGGGCGGACGGAGTGGCCGATGGCAGCTTGACGGTTGTCCCCGGCCTGTACGCACTCACCATAGAAGCCGCTACCGGAGAGTCCTTCCTGGGCGTGCTTGTGGGTGATGAAGTGCGGTTGCTTGCTGACACGGAGAGCGGCGAGATAATAGAAGTCAAGATCCCGCTGGATTAGCCGCCGGTTCCGGCGATCCACCGCACGCCGGTCTCGGTGAGGATGAGAGCTTTACCGTTCACTTCCACCGGCTCCAGCCACGCCGCGCCTTCCCCTGCGGGGTTGGCGAAGTCTGCGCCTGTCTCCGCCTCCAGGAGGTAGGGTATTCCCTGGGCGGCGAGGCCCAGCTTCACCCGGGGCCGCTCCACCAGCAGCAACAGCCTCTCGCCCGCCTTCGCCAGTTCCAGGCCTTCGCCAAAGGCCGGAATGCGCTCCCGCGCCCACAGCTCTCTGCCGTCCCGCCTGAGTGTAAGGCGGTCCCGGCCAAGGTGCAGCATCGCCCCGTCCGGCAACCTTTCCTCGCACTCGGGTTCCACCGCCGCCTCCGCCGCGGCAGCCTCCCAGTTGGCGCGGACGGCCCGCACCCATTCACTGCCCTGCTCATAGCGGATATCGCCGGTGCTCAGGTCCACCGTCAGCTTGCCCACTTCCGCCTGCGCCGGCCGCTGCACGGGAAAGCTCGCCACCGCCTCTTCACAATGCACCAGCAGCGCCTCGCCGAAGTGCAAATAGGGATATCTGGTGACCGTCCAGGGAATAACGTCCTCCGTGCGCCGCCAGAGGATGCTGCCATCCGCCCGGCTGAGCGCAATGTATTCGCCCGCGAACTGGTTGTACAGCCCGAACAGCAAGAACGCCTCCGGCGTCGCCGCGACCAGGTTCATATCAGCCAGGTACCCATCAGTGACCAGTTCCTGCACCCAGCGGACTGCGCCCTCCCTGTCTATCGCCGTAAGGGTCAGCCGTTTGTCCCACGGGTAGAGGAGATTCAGCGCGTGGCCGCTTCGGCGGTAAGTGAGAATCAGCGGCGGCTCTTCCACCTCTGCGCCCGGCAAGCTGGGAGATTCCGCAGGGACAGCCAGGAGGGAGAGCGGCAGACTGTGCGGCATCGTCCGCGGCTTGCCGCCCAGCGGCACTACCTCCACGGCCGAGCTGTAGGACACCCCCTCCTGCACCTCTGAGAGCTTCACTCCCAGCAGCAGCTTTTCCCCCACGGGGTAAGGCGCAAAGCCATGCCGCCGGTGCAGCAACCTTCCCGTGGAGCTCACCAGCGCGTAACCGGGACGAAGCTCATCGTCCACGTAAGCCAGCAGTATCGCCTGGCCGCCCGCCAGCGGGACGGCGCGGTAGGCCAGCGGCTTCCCCTGCAACTGCACCTTCCGGTGCGTCCCGGTATCAAGGTCAACCGCATGGAGCCCATCCGCCCCCACAAAGAGTGTCTCCTTGGCTGCGGCCGCCGGCTGGCAGGCGAGCAGGAGGAGCGATACGCAACACGCGGCTGCTAACGAAGTGAGTCCTGGCATCGGCGTATTCTACCTTACTCGTAGATGGCCTTCAGCGATTCCTGCAGGGCAAGCGCGATGCGCCGGTAATCCTCCATCTCCGGGTTCAACACGGCCAGCTCCAGCAGGTAGTCGTAACACCCGTCCTTCCATAGAAGCACAAGCTCCAGTGACAGCAGCGACGCTCCGACGTCGTTGCCGAAACGCAGGAGGCAGATCTGCTCCGCCCCCTTTGCCGGAGGCTCCCCGACGAAGTCGGTTGAGACCTTGCTGTAACCTGGGCCGGGAAAGGGCGGCGACAACTTGGTGATCCGCTGGAACTCCGCCAGCTTCCGCTCGTAGCGTTGGCTCAGCTTATGCGCGCTGTCCCTGGCCCGTTCAAAGCTCAGCACCAGCTCGTAGCTCAGAGCCGGCTGGCCCTCTGCTCCCGCCGCATAACCTGCCGCCCGCGCCCACCCTTCCTGCACGCGCACCCACCGCGAGGCGTCGTCCCGCCAGCCAAAGACGCTCATCCGGGAACCGGTGGCGCGAACCGCCGGCAGCCCTTCTGCCTTCCAGCAAGCGGGGAAGGCGTTTACGATGGCGGCTGGCGCCGGGGCGGCGTCCGGGCTCAGCTCTTCCAGCCCGGCTGGCGTGGCGGCGGACGGATGCGCGGCCAGCAAAGCCGCTAGCAGGGTAAGAGCGATATGCGTGCACAGTCGCATTCCGATTCTATTATCGGATGCAGAGTGGCAAGCTGCACTGTTTCGGCCGGCGGGTTTTGGGGCTCAGGCGCCGAAGTCAACCTTCGGGGCTTCGCGGGCCGCTTCCTCAATCTCGAAGTAATCAGCCGGAGTGAGTCCCATAACGCCCGCCACGATGTTGTCGGGGAAACGCTGTCTTTGGGTGTTGAACGCCAGGACGACATCGTTGTAGTGCTGGCGGGCGTAGGCTATCTTGCTCTCCAGCGAGGCGAGCTCTTCCTGCAGTTTCAGGAAGTTCTCGTTGGCCTTCAGCTCGGGGTAGGCCTCGGCCACGGCAAACAGGCTCTTCAGGGCGCCGGTGAGCATATTCTCCGCCTGGCCCTGGTCGGCCACCGTCTGGGCCCCGATGGCGTTAGCCCGGGCCTTGGTCACATTCTCAAAGACCTCGCGCTCATGCTTGGCGTATCCCTTTACTGTCTCCACCAGGTTGGGAACCAGGTCGTACCTCTTCTTAAGCTGAACGTCCACCTGCGCCCAGCTCCCCTGGATACGGTTGCGCAGCACAACAAAACGGTTGTATACGGCGATGAACCATAGGATGATTACGACGATGACGATCGCAATCACCCAGAATACTGCGGTACTCATAAAGCTACTCCCACGGAGGGTCTCCCGCATTCGCGGGGTTCATTCAGATGAGCGATTATACCATTGACCGCATCTGGGACGCTTCACCACCCCTCGGCACTCAAAACCCGCATGCCAGGAGAATCTCCGATTTATTGCCCAAAGTGCTTGACAAGCCCGAAAAGCGTGGTAAAATTGTATTGTTGTCCTAATCTATTAGCACAATAAACAACTATGAAGCTGGAAAACCTGAACTTGAGGCTTGAGCCAAAAAGGGAAATACCCATATACGTCCAGCTCAAGAACCAGTTGCGCTACAAGATACAGCACCGCGAGCTGGAGCCAGGGGAGCAGCTTCCCACCCTGCGGGAACTGGCTTCCCACCTGAACATTGACGGAAACACGGTGGCGCGGGTGTACCGGGAGCTGGAGGACGAAGGGCTAATTGAGCGCCAGCAGGGACGCGGGACTTTCGTCAGCCGCAAGGAACCCCGGGTACCCGACGAAGCGGCAAGGCGCAAGGATGCTGACGCCGCCGTGGAGGGAGTGGTCAGGCTGCTGCTGGGAATGAACCTGACGGCGGCTGAAACTGCGAGCATTCTCCGCGAGCACGCGGAGCGGCTATATAAGGAGTAAGGCAATGGGACTTGGCACGAAGAACATCTTTCTGATTGAACGCCGCAGCGGTGGCAACGGCGGCGGCCCGGCGGTCACCGAGTTCGTTGACGAGAGCGGCGGGAAGGTGCGCATCTTCCGCGTGGTGGACGAGATTGAAGACGCGGGCAGCGCTTCCACAGATCCCGCCGACGCTGTCGTGGCGGCGCTGATTGACCGTCTGCGGGAAATGACACTAACCCCGGCGGAGGTTGCACGTCTCCTCCGCCAACATGCAGATAGACTGCAAAAGGAGTAATCGCATCGTGAGTTATTACCAAAACAAAAGCATCGAGCTACAGATCTCCAGTGCGGCCAGCTCGTCACGAGTGCACCCCTGGCCGGTGCTCCTCTTCCTGGTGACGCTGGCAATCACCATAGGGCTTGGCCTCTACCTGCTCGCAATAGAGAGCTTCGTCTGGGCCGGAGTCGAAGCCGCAGCAGGGATCATACTCGCGCTCATCTTCCTGCTCTGCCTGAAGGTCGTGGACCAGTGGGACCGTGTAGTCGTCCTCCGCTTCGGCAAGTTCCTGGGAGTGCGCACCCCCGGCGTGTTCATACTCATCCCCTTCGTGGATACGGTAGGGGCCTGGATTGACACCCGCGTGCACGCCACCGATCTGGTGGCGGAGGAAGCGCTGACCCGCGACACTGTGCCGGTGGACGTGGATGCCGTCATGTTCTGGTTCGTCTTTGACCCCAAGATGGCGGCGCTGGAAGTGGAAGACTACGCCGAAGCCGTTTCCTGGGCGGCGCAGACCGCGCTGCGCGACCTCATCGGCAAGACCGAACTGGCAGACCTGCTCACCGGGCGCGAGACCATTGACAACGCGCTGCAAGAACTCATCGACTCCCGCACCACCCCCTGGGGCATCACGGTCAACTCGGTGGAGATTCGGGATATCAAGATCCCGCAGGGCTTGCAGGATGCGATGAGCCGCCAGGCGCAGGCTGAGCGTGAGCGCCAGGCCCGCATCATCCTGGGCGACTCCGAGCTGCAAATCGCCGACAAGTTCGCTAAGGCTTCCGAGGCTTACCTGAAGAATCCGACGGCGATGCACCTGCGGGCGATGAACATGCTCTTTGAGGGCCTGAAGGAGCGCGGCGCGCTCATGGTAGTGCCTTCCAGCGCACTGGACACGATGAACCTCGGCGGTCTCATGGGCATGGCTTCCATGGGCGGAATGTCGGCGGAGCCGGGCAAGGACTTCGGCCAGCCGGACGAGCTGCCGCCAAACCAACAGTAGCCACCAATCGCTGCGCTCGGGCGGTTCCCCCTTGTGGGGGCCGCCCGGGTCTGCTATAATCCCCGTCCCACTAAGTCCAAAGGGATGAACCGAGATGAAAGAGGGCATCCACCCTGAGATGAAACTGGTTACCGTGACCTGCGCCTGCGGGGAGACCTTTCAGGCGCTGTCAGTGCGCGACGAGATAAAGGTCGAAATCTGCAGCAAGTGCCATCCGTTCTACACCGGCCAGCGCAAGATCGTTGACACCGCCGGCCGGGTGGAGAAGTTCATGCGTCGGGCGGCCAAGGCGCTGGGCGAGGACGAGCTGCGCAAGCAACAGAAGAAAAAGAAGAAGTAGCAGCACCTGATAATGCCGCCAACCGCGCCAGAAACCACCACCGCCAGCGCGCCCGCGAGCGTTCAGGCAGAGCCAAAGCCCCCTCCCTACGGCGGCCAGGCTGTAATTGAAGGCGTGATGATCAAGGGACGCACCCACGCGGCCGTCGCCGTAAGGCGCAAGGACGGCAGCATTGACGTGACGCTGCGCCGGCTCAAGAGCCGCTTCCCCCACTGGGTGACACAGGCCTATTTCCTGCGCGGGTTCTTCCTGCTCTGGGATATGCTCGGGCTCGGGTTCTGGGCGCTCAATCTCTCGCAGGACAAGTACCTGGAAGACCTGGGAGAGAAACCGGCCGAGGGCAAGGGCTCGCGGCTCCAGTTCGTCGCCATCGCCGTGGCCGCCGTCATCCTGGCGCTGGCCATCTTCAAACTGCTGCCGACTTACAGCGCCGACCTGGTTAACGCCTACATTTACCCCGTGGCCAGTGTGGGCTGGAACAACGTCATGGAGGGCGCAATCAAGTTCTGCCTCTTCATCGGTTATGTTGCGCTCATCGGGCTGATGCCGGACGTGCGCCGCGTGTTTATGTACCACGGCGCGGAGCATGCCGCCGTCAGCGCGTACGAACACGACCCGGCGCGCGGGGACGACGCCGAGTTCGCCGGGCGGCACTCGCGGCTGCACCCCCGCTGCGGCACCAGCTTCATCGCCATCCTCATCATCGTCAGCATCGCCTTCTATTACCTGCTGGACGGCTGGCTGCTGTCGCTGGGAGCCCCGGCTGCGGCCGGCTGGCCGGTGTGGTATGTGCGCTGGCCGCTGCGCATCCTGGCGCTGCCGTTGCTCGCCGGCATCTCTTACGAGATCCTCAAG
>CAZXPM010000086.1:0-2056 GCA_964643155.1 uncultured Planctomycetales bacterium
TCTTCCCGGAATGCTGTTGTGACAAGTATGGCGGGAGACTCCGTCTACTGTCAAGCCGGGGCAGTCAAGCTGCCGGAAGCGCACCGCTGGAAGTCCGCCCGCCAAACCGGCCGGTTGCTACTCCTCGTCTGTCTGCCAGTGGCACTCTACGCAGTCCATCCCCGGATAGTGCTCCTCGCGGTCGCTGTGGCACATGGCGCAGATCTCGCGGTCGCGGGGCTGCCAGGTATGCCCGCCGTGGCAGTTGGCGCAGTCCTTATGCCCCTCCACGTAGTGCAGCCCGCTTTCCATTTCCCCGTGGCAGAAGGTGCAGTCAAACGCGTCCAGGTCAATCTTCCACTCATGCGGCTGGTGGCACAGTGTGCACTGGCGCTTGAGGTGCGGCTCCGGCTCGTCTGGCAGCTCCTCCAGCTTGTCTTCCGCCGTGAGCTGCTCCTTCAACTTCTCGTAGCGCTCCTGCTCAATGCGCGCGGCGTCCTCCACCACGTCGGAGTGGCAGATGGTGCAGTCGTCCAGGTTCGGCCGCCACGTGTGCACCTGGTGGCACATGGTGCAGTCGCTCTTGTAGTCCGCCAGCTCCGCCGGTATCTGATCCGGGATGTCGCCGTGGCACATTGTGCACTCCATCCCTTCGGCGCTCCATCCGTGCGGCTGGTGGCAGTTGGTGCACTCGCGCTTGAAACCAAGCGACGCCGGCGTGCTCTCCAGCTTGTCGCCGTGGCACACGCCGCACGCGCCTGGCTGGTACTCCCACGAGTGCATCTCGTGGCAGGAGCGGCAGTCGCGCATGATGTCAGCGCCGGCGAACAGGCCGGCCAGCACATCGCCGTGGCAGCTGGCGCAGAGGTCCGGCACTTCCGGCAGCCGCGCCGTGTGCGCCCCGTGGCAGGTGAGGCACGACGACTTCACGGAGATGTCCGCCAGCATCGCACGCACCTCTCCATGGCACTGGTCGCACCGGCTCTCGCCCGGCCCGGCCCACGCGTGCGCGGTGTGGCACTGCTCACAGCTCGTGTGTCCCCGCGAGTTGAGTACGCCAGTCTCCACCGTGTGGCATTTGCCGCAGGCGCTCTGGTCGCCGCGGAAACCAAAGGTGCTCTTGCGGTGGCAGCTAATGCAGCCGGGATGCCCTACTGTGTTCACGCTCGCGGTGTACTTGGCAAAGTTGTGGCAACTGGCGCAGTCGCTGCCGTTGACCTTGCCCTCGGCGTTCAGGCGGAATTTCTTCGCCTGGCTGCCAGGCGAGTGCCCCTTAACCGCGGCCATGTAAACCGGCTCGCCCGCCACCGCCGCCTCGGGCGCGAAATTGTGCGGTTGGTGGCAACTGGTGCATTTCGCCAAATGGAATCCCCAGTCATGCGGCGGAGTTCCCCCAAAGCGGTCCACCGCGTGGCAGCCCAGGCAGGTGTCGCGGTTGGGGGGATCCTTGCTCTGATGCGGCTGGTGGCAGCGGGCGCAGGCCATCTGGCCGTGGGCCCGGTCGTCGAAGAAAGCGCTCGCCGCCTCCTCGGCCATCCCTTCCACCGCGGAACGGTGGCACTTGAGGCAGTCCTCGCGCGAAGGCAGGCGCTCCGGCTCCTGTTCAATTGGCTGCCTGACGAAATCGTGGCAGCTGGTGCAGTGGTTCTTGGTCATTGCCGGCGCCAGCACCACCATTTCCATATGGCATTCGCGGCAGATTTCCGCCGGCGGCTTGAAACGGTGTATTCCCTGGCCGTGGCACCGCAGGCAGGAGATGTGCTTGGCGTGGTGTCCGTGGGCGGTATTGTCGTCCAGCTGTTCCTGGTGGCAGGACTCGCAGGCCCCCTCCACCAGCACAACCTCAGGCTTGGCGACCTCTGCACCCTGCTCTGGCTCCTCCGGCCCCATCATCCCGTGGGGCACGTGGCACTGCGCACACTCCGCGTCCTTGTGCCCCGAGGTCTCGTGCTCCACCCAGTCGGCCATCTTCACGTGGCAGTCGCGGCAGTCCTGCGGCGGTTCCACCTTCGGCTTGGCCGGCCCGCAACCCGCAGCAGCTGCAAACACGACAGCGATCAGCGCCGTGCCGAACAGC
>CAZXPM010000086.1:2066-7075 GCA_964643155.1 uncultured Planctomycetales bacterium
GGATACGCGGTGTCATTTCAGCTCTGCATCAATGCGCTGGCACGTTTCCCGCGTCCACTTCAGCAGCGCCAGCGAGTATTCGTAGTTGTGCAGCCCCACCCCGTAGGCCACCAGGTTGAAGTTGTACCGCGCCTGCTCCAGTTGTTCCGCAATCTCCGGTGTTATCTTCCCCGGGTTTGCCTTCAACCTGTTCTCAATGGCCTCTAAGACGGGCTTGGTGCGGGCTACCTCCGCCGCCAGCCCGCTGCGCCAGCCGGCCAGCGTGTTGAGTATAGTCCGGTCGTGGCAGTTTACGCAAGCGTCCTCGCTGAAGGTCTTTGAAGTACCTGCCAGCACGTTCCGCCCGCCGTGCTCCTCAGCGTGCACGTGGCACCCCACGCAATCCACCTGCGCCAGGAACATTTTCGCCGGCATCGGCTCCACGCCATATCCGCCCTTGCCCTGGTAAAGCTGTTGCGGCCCCCGGTGCGGCCCCTTATGGCAAGTGCCGCAGGTCACCAGCGGCTCGTGGTCTGTAGAGTACACGGTGTGTTCAATATCCTCGTGGCAGCTTAAGCACTCCACCTTATGGTCGGTCACGTGGTTCTGGTGCATCGTTCGCACGTCAGCTATCTTGCTCAGCTGATTCGCGTCGCCGTGGCACTGCAGGCAGGCACGCCCTTCCACCCGTCCGGTGCCGCGTACCGTGTCGAAATGGCAGCGCTGGCACTCCACGCCTTGGTCTATTTCCCTCTGGTGATCGAACACCATTCCGCCCACTTCGATCGGCTCGGTTGGATAACTGTGGCAGTTGAGGCAGAACTTCAGCGTCTGAGGTTCTTCCAGTGTCACTCTGCCTTTGAAGTGACAGAGGAAGCAGGTGAACTCTGTCACCGTCATGTGGTTACCCTGCACGATCTGGCTGTGGCACGAGGTGCAGCGCAACTTGATGCCGCGCACATCCTCGCCCAGATGGTGCGAATGGTCAAACTTGATGTTGCGTTTGAAAACGATGGGGCCGGGTAGCAAGCGCGTTTCGTGACATCCATTGCGCAGACACGCGGAATCGTCAATGTCCGCGTGGAACTTCGTGCCGTACTGCCCCGTAGCGTAAGCCACCACCTGGTTTAGCGCCGCCAGCTTGGTCTCAAACTCCCGGCCTGGAGGGTAGTGGCACTTCACACATGCCACTTCGGCGTGACTAGAGGTCTTCCACGCGTCAATGTACGGGTCCATTATGTGGCAAGTGCTGCAGAAGCGAGGACTCTTAGTGTATTCAGTCGCGCCCCAGCCGCCCGCCACCAACAGGGCGAGCAGCAAAAGAGCCATCCACTTCCAGTTGCGCCGGAAGAAAGAGCCGGTGGACTTCCGGCTGGGCTGTTGGTCCATTCAATCCCTCAAGTGGGCCTGTTAAAGCCGCTTCGATCGCCTTTGGGGTTCAAACCCGTTCCACGCGAAGCGGTGTCACGCAAGCGTCATTCTAACAGCCGCTCGGCTGGCTGTAAAGCATATCTGCGCAATCGAGCCTGCTGCCTCAGCTCGTCTCGTCTCAACAGCCAAAAGGGGCGCCCCGAAGGACGCCCCTTCATATCAAACGCCGTCACTGTGATTGGTGTCCGGCTCAGTAATCCATGCCCATGCCGCCACCGCCCGGCATCTGCGGTGTTGCCGGCTTCTCTTCCGGCTTCTCCGCCACCAGCGCCTCGGTTGTGAGCAACATGCTCGCGATGGAAGCGGCGTTCTGCAACGCGCTGCGGGTGACCTTGACCGGGTCAATGATGCCGGCCTTCACCAGGTCCTCGTACTTGTGCGTCGCTGCATTGTAGCCGTAGTTCTTCTCCTTCTTGGCGAAGATGCGCTCTACGACAATGCTGCCCTCCTGGCCAGCGTTGGCGGCAATCATCCGCGCCGGCTCCTGCAGCGCGCGCTCCACGATCCTGGCGCCCAGACGCTCATCGTCGTTGGCGTAGTCGTTGTCCTTGAAAATGACCGGTATGGCACGTAGCAGCGCTACGCCGCCGCCGGCCACGATACCCTCTTCCACCGCCGCGCGAGTGGCCTCCAGGGCATCCTCATAACGGTGCTTCTTCTCTTTCAGCTCAGTTTCCGTGGAAGCGCCGACCTTCAGCACAGCGACGCCGCCGGCCAGCTTGGCCAGCCGCTCCTGCAACTTCTCCTTGTCCCAGTCGCTCGTGGACTTCTCGATCTCGTTGCGGATCTGGCTGATGCGGCCCTTGATGGCGTCCTTCGTGCCCTTGCCTTCAATGATGGTGGTGTTTTCCTTGTCAATCTTCACCTTCTTGGCGCGGCCGAGGTCGTTTAGGTCAACGCTCTCCAGCTTCACGCCCAGGTCCTCGGTGAAGAAAGTGCCGCCGGTCACGGTGGCGATATCCTGCATCATCGCCTTGCGGCGGTCGCCGTAGCCCGGGCTCTTGACCGCGCAAGCGTGCAGCGTGCCGCGGAGTTGGTTCACCACCAGGGTCGCCAGCGCTTCGCCTTCTACGTCCTCACAGATGAGGAGCAGCGGCTTGCCGCTCTTCGCGATCTTCTCCAGCAGCGGGATAATGTCCGACACAGCGGAGATCTTCTTCTCCCACAGGAGGATATAGGGGTCCTCCAGGTGGACCTCCATGCTCTCCTTGTCAGTCACGAAGTAGGGCGAAAGGTAGCCACGGTCAAACTGCATGCCCTCTACGAGCTCGATCTTCGTTTCCGCGGTCTTGCTCTCCTCAACCGTGATAACGCCGTCCTTGCCCACCGCCTCCATCGCCTCAGCGATGTGCTCGCCGATCTGCTGGTCGTTGTTGCCGGAAATGGCCGCAACCGCGGCGATGGCATCCTTGTCGTCCTTAATGCTGACGGCTCCCTTCTTGAGTGCAGCCACCACCTTTTGCGTCGCCTTCACTATGCCGCGCTTCAGGTCCATCGGATTCGCACCGGCGGTTACATTGCGCAGGCCCTCGTGCACCATCGCCTGCGCCAACAGCGTGGCGGTGGTGGTTCCATCGCCAGCGATATCGTTGGTCTTGGATGCGACTTCCTTGACGAGCTGCGCGCCCATGTTCTCAAAAGCGTTCTCCAGCTCAATTTCCTTGGCAATGGTCACACCGTCGTTAGTGATAGTGGGACTGCCCCACTTCTTTTCCAGCACGACATTGCGCCCGCGAGGCCCCAGCGTCACCTTCACTGCATCGGCAACCGCGTCAACCCCCGCGAGCAGCTTCTTGCGTGCATCGTCGCTGAATAGTAATTCTTTAGCAGCCATAATAACCTCCTCGGTTCACCGTGTTGGGGCCTAGACCTCCCAGGCCAGAACATCGTCGTCGCGCAGGATGAGATAGTCCACCCCGCCATACTTGAACTCGTTGCCCGAGTACTTGCCGTACATTACCTTCATCCCCGGCTTGAGATACACTTCCGCCCGCTCGCCGTTGTCCAACATGCGGCCTTCGCCGACCGCAACAACCTCGCCGAGTACCGGGCGTTCCTTGGCCGTATCCGGCAGCACGATGCCGCCGGGGGTGGTCTTCTCGTCATCCTCCAGGGGCTTGACAATCACACGCCCCGGAGCCGGATGTAGATTAAACTTCTTGGCCATCCCGAAGTCCTCCTATTACGTAAAAGTTCGGTTTCAGTAACAACTACAGTGCGAAACTGCTGGCATTCCACGCCGACGGCTGTTAGCAGTCGCCGTTGACGGCTGCTAATTATATGCAGTAAAGTGCCCTTGTCAACCCCCGAATCGGGGATTTTTGGATTTATCCCGGTTCGCCAGGCGACCGCCACCGGGTTCGCGGTAGAATCGTGCAGGTCACATATGCCAATTGAGATACCAATCAGCAACCGGAAGAAGAAGCTCCTGCTGCGGCTGGTGGACGAGTACATCCGCTCCGCCAAACCGATCAGCTCGCTGGAGCTGGCGCCTCACTTCCGGGTGAGCAGCGCCACCATCCGTAACGAGCTCAAGGAGCTGGAGGAGCTTGGCTTTCTGCGCCAGCCCCACCAGGCCTCCGGACGGGTGCCCACGGCGCGAGCCTATCGCCTTTACGTGGACCAGTTGCTGTCCAGCGTGAAAGTAGACACCGGCGCCGTGCGTGCCCTGGTGCGCACTTTCCGCCAGCTCGGTAACGAGATTGAGAAGCTGGTCACCGGCTCGCTGGACGAGTTGATGCAGGCTTCCGGCTACATGGCGTATGTGATGCTGCCGCGAGTCAACCCTTTCGTGGTGCGGAGCATCAACTTCATTGAGATAGACAACAACCAGCTCATCATCGTTATGGTCACCGACCTGGGGGTGCTCCAAAGCGAGCCCATACGCACCGAAGTGCAAGTGAAGAAACTGATGCTGGGACACTTAAACGAGCGCCTCACCAACTGCTTGCGCGGTCGCAACCTCGCCGACCTGCAGTTCTCCGAGATCCGCTCGGTGCTGGAGGACTTTGCCACGCTGCCAGTGTCCATTCAGGCGCGGCTGGAGACCTTCCTTAGCGAGATTGCCTCCTCCGAGAGCCGCGTGGTATTCAGCGACGCTTACAAGCTACTCACCCAGCCCGAGTTCTACACGGTTGAGCGCTTCCGCCGACTGATCGACATCATCAACGACGAGGACGAGTTCCTTGAGATGCTGGAGGAGCGCGCCTCCAATGAGGCTGAGGTGGACGCCATCATCGGCGAGGAGTCGGGTAAGGCTGAGCTTTCGGACATCAGCATCCTGTTCTCCCAGGTGAAATACGGCGGCGGTTTCCAGGGCAAGATCGGCCTCCTGGGGCCGGCCCGGCTGGATTACTCCGGCTCCCTGCCGCTGGTGCTGCGGGTGGCGCAGGCGATGAGCCGCGTGATTGACGAGTGGCGTGAGGGAAGCGAAAACGATGCAGATTGATCTGTACGAGATTCTGGAAGTAAGCCGCACGGCCTCGCAGGAGGAAATCAAGCGCGCTTACCGCCGTCTCGCCCGGGAGTGCCACCCCGACCATCACCCGAACGACCCGGGGATGGAAGAGCGTTTCAAGCAGGTCACAATGGCCTACGAG
>CAZXPM010000087.1:0-7066 GCA_964643155.1 uncultured Planctomycetales bacterium
GGCGGGCGTACGCGGCGTGCCCGGCACGCTGAAGCCTGTTTCCAGGCTGGAAGACGGGCTGAAGGCGCTGAGGCAAATCGGGCTGCCCGTCATCATCAAGGCGGCTGCCGGCGGCGGCGGCCGGGGGATGCGGGTGGTGCGCCGCGAGGACGAGTTCGCCAAGTCCTTTCGCTCGGCCCAGAGCGAGAGCATGGGAGCTTTCGCCAGCGACAAGGTCTTTCTGGAGAAGTACATTGAAGAGCCGCGCCACATTGAGGTGCAGATAATGGGCGATAAGCACGGCAATGTCGTGCACTTCGGCGAGCGCGAGTGCTCCATCCAGCGGCGGCACCAGAAGCTGATTGAAGAGGCTCCGAGCGCGGTGGTTACTGAAGAAATGCGACACGCCCTCGGAGAGGCTGCGGTTAAGGTCGCCAAGAGCGGAAACTACGTGGGCGCGGGAACGGTGGAGTTCCTGCTTGACCGCAACGGAGAGTTCTTCTTCATTGAGATGAATACGCGCCTGCAGGTGGAGCACCCGGTGACCGAGCAAGTTACTGGCGTGGATCTGGTGCGCGAACAGATACTGGTGGCGGAGGGCAAGAAGCAGTCCTACCGCCAGGAGGATATCGTGGTGCGCGGTCATTCAATTGAGACGCGCATTAATGCGGAGGATCCTATGCGGGATTTCCTGCCGGCACTGGGAAAACTGAACCGCTACATTCCGCCTATGGGTAACGGAGTCCGGCTGGATTCATCCGCCTACGAGGGCTACACGATACCGATGCACTACGACTCGCTGGTGGGCAAGCTTATTACCTACGGCATTGACCGTGAAACGGCCATCCGCAAGATGCGGCGGGCCTTGCGCGAGTTCATCATCACGGGCGTCAAGACCACCATTCCGTTCCACATCTACGTGATGTCCCACCCGGACTTCGTAAAGGGCCAATTCTCCACCAGCTTTGTGGACCGCAACTTCACGCCGGAGAAGATAAAGGAGTTCATTAGCGGTAAGGACGCCGAGGAGGATATGAGGGACGTAGCCATTGCCTCGGCGCTGATAGCTTACCTGGCGCGGGAACGCGCCCATTCAGACAGCCAGGCGGGGCCTGAGCAAACCACCAGGTTGAGCCCGTGGGTAACACGCGCCAGGAGCGGCCGATGAAATTTGTAAGCGTCGTACAGGGCAGACCTTTCAATATCGTCATTGAACCCGATCCCGAACACGAGGGGATTTTCCAGCTAACGGTGGACGGAGAGAAGATCTCCACGGAAGTGGTGGAACTCAAACCCACCTCCATCACTATGGGAATCAACGAGCGCATCGGATTCTACGAATACACGCGCGTGAAGGGACGGCTATCCGAGGTGAATCTGGGGTACTTGAGCTACGAAGTGCAGATAAAGACCCCGCAGCAGGAGCAACTGGAACAGTTGCTGGCGAAGTTCGCCAAGAACGGAGCCGGCCCCAGCGCCCTGAAATCCGTACTGGCTCCCATGCCGGGCAAGATACTTGAGCTCTATGTGAAGCCGGGCGACAAAGTGGAGCTGGGGAATGTAGTCGCAGTGCTGGAGGCGATGAAGATGGAGAACGAGATCACCTCCACGGTGGACGGCGTGGTCAAGGCACTCAAGGTGAAGCCGGGCGACACGGTGGTGCTGGACCAAGAGCTCATTGAGTTTGAGTGAGGGCGAAGACCCGCCGTCTCGCTGCTATAATCTAAGCTGTGAGATATACAAGCCTAATAGCCTTAGCGGCAGCCGCGTGCTGCCTGGTTACGACCTGCGCCAGAGACAAGACGGTAGGCGCGCCGACTACGGCCGAACCTATTGAGATAATTCTCACGTTTTCCACCCAGGGCGAATTCACCAGCGACTTCTACTACTTCCTGGTCTTCAACTTCACAAACAGCCCCAGTATTACGGACGACGCCCGTCCCATCTGGGAGGTCTCGGGCGACGACCGGGGAAAGAACTGGGAACGCTACATAATGATGCACATAAACGAAGCCGGCCAGAAAGAGGTTTTCGCCCTCACGAAAGCCGAGACGGCGGCCTTCAATGCTGTGGGAACGAGCCCGAAGGCCATTGCCGCAGTGGATCTCAACGCCGATGGCATAGAAGACCTGGTGACCGCAAACTCACTGTCGGATGACATCAGCGTCTCCCTCGGAGCCGAAACCGGCACCTTTGGCGCCCACAATGAGTACGCAGCGGGCGATGAGCCGATAGCGGTCGTCCCCTTTATGCTGGACGCCGACGAGAACGTGGACCTAGTGGTCAGCAACCATGCCGACACCGAGGAGGGCAGGTCGCTGTCTTTCCTGCGGGGCAAAGGCGACGGCACCTTCTACCCGGCAACCACGCTTGAGCTGCCAGCGCAGCCCTACGGGCTGGCCGTGGCCGACTTCACCGGCGACGGCCTGGATGACATAGCCGTCGCGCTCTACACGGATGGAGAAGAGGGCAACCGCATTGCCGTCATCCCCAAGACCGATGCAGGCCTGGGGGACCCCATCTTCACGCCGGCCGGGGTCAATCCGACCACCATCCGCGCCGCCGACATTGACGGGGACGAGCACCGGGATCTGGCGGTGGTCAACAGCTACGATGGCGACGGGGGCGACAGCCTGATGCTGCTAGCCGGCAACGGCGACGGGTCTTTCACCCTGGCGCACACCTGTGACACGGACCCATCCCCGCTCGGCCTGGCCGTAGGCGACCTGAACAGCGATGAGCTGGACGATTTCGTGGTGACCTCCACGATGGATGCCGACCCGGGGAACACAATCATGATAGTCCGCAGCAACGCCGGCGGAGGCTACGGCTCGCCGGAGCTGCTGAAGGTCGGCTCCAGCCCCACTGACGCTATCATTGGGCTCTTCAACGACGACACCGCGCCGGATATCGTAGTGGTGGAAAGCGCAGACGCTGAGCAGGGCAACCAGGTGAGGCTGCTGCTGCAAAACGAGAGCGGGGGCTTCGCCACTTCCCAGCGGGTGCCCGTCGGACGCCGGCCCTGGGCGGGTGTCCGGCTGGACTTCAACGGTGACGGCCACCTGGACCTCGCGGTGGCCAATTCGTACGATGGCCCTGACGGCAACTCAGTGGCCTTGCTGCGCGGCACCAGCGAAGGGCAACTGGAGGGCGCCATCTCCTACTGGACGGACGAACTGCCCGAGAACATCAACACCGTAACCTGGGACCAGGGCATCACCATTGGCCGCAACTCAATCACCGTGCGGCTGGACCCGGTTCTGTTCACTGACCTGACCGACACCATCCCGGACGATTTCCTGGTTGATTTCATGGTCTTTGACACCGGCATAGACATTACGCGAAACCCGGACAACGAAGGTGTAGTCTATGACTACCTGCTCCGGCCCATAGTCGTGAAGGAAATCGTCGGCTTTGAAGCTGACGAGGCCGAGTACCAGTATGAACCCCAAGGCAATGAGAACGTGCCGGTGGAGCCGCCGGATGCCGCCGACATAGTGGACTGGCGGGTGGAGGTCAACTGAGTGGGTTGCCTCCGCCGGCTCGTCCAGTTCGTTTTCACGCTGGTGGTGGTCGCGCTGCTGCTGGCCATCGGCGGATACTACCTCCTGCTGCAGACAATGCGAACCGAGCTGGCGGACGCGCTGCGGCGCAAGTTCATGTTGCCACCCAGCTCAACGGTGACGATTGAGCCGGGAGACATCATGGACACCCTGAACGGAGAGGTGGAGTCGATCCACATCGAGTCGCGGGAGGCCTCCGTGTCCGGCATCCGTGTGGAGAACGTGGATTTCGTAGCTGAGCGCCTGACCTTTGACATCCTCAACCTCGTTACCCGCAAGAATCCAGTGCTGAAGGAGGTTGATTACGCCGAAGTGTCCTTCGCCATCCGTCCGGAGGACCTGGCGGCAGCCTGGGCTGAACGTGCCCGCCACTACGGCATAAGCAACCTGACAGTGAGGTTCAAAGACGCGGAAGGCGACGAGCTGCCGCTGGTGGAAGTGACGGCCAAGTCTGAGTTGCTCGGCCGGGAGTTTGAGCTGAAGGTGAACGGTTATTTCAGGCTGATTGACCAGCGGGAGATTGCCTTCAAGGTGAAGGACTTTGAGCTGGGCCTGCTCAGGCTTGGACGCGAGCTGCTGGAGAGCGTGTTCATGCGGATGGCGCCGCGGCTGAGAATCGGGGACTTGCAGGGAGACCTTTATATTGACAACTTCTACGTCAGGAACGGGAGCCTGCGGGTGGAAGCGCACACCAGGGGAGTGGCGGCGCTGGAGGAGAGCCCGCAGCCGACGCAACCAGAGGAGTGACTATGAACCTGTTTCCGCGCATCATGCTGATGGCAGCGCTGCTGCTGGTGGCGCTGGGTAGTATCGTGCTGGCCAAGCCGCCGCCACCCGGCAGCGAGGGAGACCCCATCGTGACCCGCAGCTATGTTGACTGGCGCGCGATATGGGTTGAGCACACCGTAAAACCGGGGGACTTCTTCAAGCTGCCGGTGGGAACCGAGCTAGTGGTGGCGGGCGCGGCAAACGGAACGCTCCCCCTGCGCGAAGCCAACTTTGACCGCGCCATGCTGATGGACCTTACTGCAGGACGGAACGCGGAAGGCACTTCGCTGGCTGCAGGCCACCACTACCTGGTGGGGCCGGGGATGGAGGCCAGAATCACTTTTGACGCTGAAGCGGTCATAATGACCCGGGGGCTGAGGCCCGATTAGCCTATGACGCGAAAATGGGGAATCCGCAACTGGCTGACCGTAATGTATCTTGCCGTGGGGACGCTGGCGCTCATTGGGATACTGCTCATGCGCGCCGGCTGGGACGCGGAGAACCGCAAGGTCATGCTCGTGCTTGACGCCACCTCATTTGACCGGCTGGCATACGGGGGTGTCGCGCTGAAGCCGCCCTCCCCCGCGGCGGTGGGAGTGAATGAAGCTACCGTGCGCATTCTCCAGGAACTTGGCTACATGACCCGCGCGGATATACCGCCGGGGTCAGGAGACCTGTATCTTGCCAGCATTCCCAGCAGGCTGCTGTTTGACCGCGACGCCCTGAGCGCTGACCAACTGGCGGAACGCATCCAGCGCAGCCTCGGATACCAGCTTCCCGGCGGGTATGACGTCAAGGTCACAGAGACGCTGGCCGTAGTGGGAACCCCCACCTACCGCATAAGCCTCGCCCTACCCCCGCTCCCGGATGAGCGGAGGAACTCCCTGGCGCTCGGCTTCTACCTGAAGCCACGCTTCTCCCTGCCGGAGACCTGCGCCTACGTCTTCCGGCCGAACGGGAACGGGCTTTACGACCGGGCGGGAATTGAGGCGAAGCTCTCGTGGATACCGGACAGCCCCAATGCATCATCGCTCGTCGTTTTCTCGGGCACTCAAGTGCCCGGGTTCCCCGGGAAGCTGGCTGATACGGCAGAGCTGTTCACCGGCGACCTGGGGCTGGTGGAGTTCTCCCGGACGGACGGTGACCGCAGCCTGGCCGCGCGCCTGAAGCCACAGTCCATCTACTGGGTGCACTCCATTCCGCCCGAAGAGATGCCGCCGCTCAGCCCCGAGGTGATGAAGAACCGGTATCTGCGCGCGCTGCGTGAGCGCAACCCGCGCGTGCTGTATCTTCATCCCATTACCCCTTCGCAGGCCATTGAGCCAGCGGAAACGCTGGTAGTGGCGGCCTCACGGGCGAACCAGGAGTTCCTGGATGGCCTTGCCCGAAGCATCAGCGAGGAACTGAAGTATGAGCTCTCCCTGGAGCCGGCCAACCCGACGGCGGATCCCCCCTTGCTGCTGCGCGCGCCGGTTGTGCTGCTGGTGTACCTGGGCATCATGTGGTTTGTGCTCCTCTTCCTGCCCGGCGGCAGGCTGGAGGCTTTCTTCCATCACCCCGTCACCATGTTGCTGGCGATACCGGCGAGCTTCGCCGTGGCGGCGTCCTCCCAGTTGCGGGGACTGGCCGCGCTGGCGGCTGCGCTCGTCTTTCCGCTGGTGGGCATGGGCTACGCCTTCGGCTACTCGCTGCTGAGGAAACGGGAGCGGCGGATGCTGCCGGGAACGCACGCAGTCACCGCTTTCGCGGTGGCGTTCATTTTCGCGCTGCTCGGCGGCCTGGTAGTGCACGGATTGGTGATAAGCGTGGCGGCGTTCACGAAGATGGAGGTCTTCCACGGTGTGCTGCTGTCGCGCGGCCTGCCCGTTCTGCTGATACTCGCGTACGCTTTCAACTTGAACACACTGGGCTGGGCTCCGGCGATCCGCAACATGTTCGCGCGGATTAACCGCATGATGGCCTACCCTTTCAGCGTGCTGGACCTCGCGCTTGTGTTCATCCTGGTGGCAGCGCTTGCGCTGGCAATGATGCGCGCGGGCAACGAATTCGGCTTCCTGGTGAGCCAGTCCGAATCAAGCGTCCGCGGAAGCCTGGAGCGCCTCTTCGCCGTGCGACCGCGCACGACCGAAATCATCGGGCACTTCGCACTGCTTTGGTTCTTTGCGTTCATGCCCCTCGGACACCGCAGCCTGTTGCTGCTGCTCGCGGCTGGCATGCTGGGGATGTGCAGTGTGGTGAACACCTTCTCCCACCTCCACACGCCGGTGATGGTCAGCCTGTACCGGAGCGAGGTCGGCGTGATCATCGGCCTCGGAGCTTTCATCACAGCCAGTTTCATCTGGTGGCTGGCGCGGCTGGCGAACCAGAAGATGGGAGGAACAACAAAGGAGGACTAGATGGGGGGAACCGCCCTTGTGCTGGGGTATTTCGGGGCTGAGAACTGGGGGGACGAGCTGATACTGCGCAGCTTCCTCCGCGCCTACCGTGACATGCTGGAAGCGTCAGGGCTGCGCCTCACCGTAACGGTGCGCAACCCCGTGGGAAAAGGCTACGTAGCCGAGCTGCGAGACCTTTACCCGCGCCTCGGCGTCGCCCGCATGACGCCGCTGATGCCCTATTCGCCCGGCCTGGCGCGTTACCGTTACCTGTTTTGCCCGGGCGGCAGCCTGCTGCAGAACAAGACGAGCAACCGTTCGCTGCTGTTTTACCTTTCCATCATCGGCCGCTTCGGCGGCAGAGGGAAGCACGCCCTGATG
>CAZXPM010000088.1:0-1138 GCA_964643155.1 uncultured Planctomycetales bacterium
CATCAAAATGAGCAGCTCAGTCCGCCTGGCAGTATCCTCCCGGAGGACTTTCGGCGGATTATAGCAACCCGCAAGGACCAAAGCCCCTCCCCCCCGCATCATATAAGGTGAACACCGGGCGGACTGCCGGATTCGGGAGAGGAAAATGGTGTCGCGAAACAACAAGGAAACCGGGCTTTTTGCGAGGATGATGCTGGCGGCAGTAACAGCCCTGCTCTTCTCCCTCCTGGCGGGAGCAGTGCTGGCAGCAGCTTATACCCTGAGCCAGGACTTCACAACCATGGTCGCGCAGGTGCGCTGAGCGGAACCGCCCGGGAATGCGCCCCGCTAGCGGCGCCGGCAGCCAAGATGCAATAATAGGCTCCCATGGTTCAACAGGCGAGCCAAAAGGACGTGTTCCCGCGCGAGATTGCCGCTTACCTGGACGTAGCCCTGTATGTGCTGGAAGCACGCGCCCCTTACACCACCTTCCATCTGGAGCGGCATTTGAGCAGCAGAGCGCTGTATGTGCTGAACAAAGCGGACCTGGCGGAGGCAACCGAAACCAACCGCTGGTTGTCGCGCCTGCGCGAACTGGGGCTGGAGGCGGTGGCGGTGTCAGCCAGCGCGCACTCGGCCCTCAGCCTGATTGGCGGCATGCTTTCCACGGCCTGGCGGGCAAAGCACGAAGCGCGCGTCCGGCGCGGCATCCGCGACACTGTGCTGCGGGTGGTGGTTCTGGGCGTGCCCAACACCGGCAAGTCCACCGTCATCAACCGGCTCATCGGCCACAAGCGCACCCGCACCGGCAACCGCCCCGGCATTACCCGCGGATACCAGTGGGTGCGCATTGCCGAAGGGATTGACCTGCTGGACACGCCTGGCATCGTGCGGGATTACACTCGCTTCAAGAAAGGCAAACCGCACATGCTGGCGCTGGGGCTGACGCCCCCGGAACACAACCTGCTGGAACAGGCGCTGGACGGTGTGCTCACGAGCCTGCGGGAGAACGGATGGCGGAAACTCAGGAAACTCTACGGGCTGGAGGCCACCGGGCTGGAGCAGCTCGCCCCCTGGGAGCTGGTGCACAAGGTGGGCCACAAGCTGAAGGGCGGTCGGATGAGTGACGCGCTGGAAGACGATATCGCCTGCAAGATAC
>CAZXPM010000088.1:1148-3348 GCA_964643155.1 uncultured Planctomycetales bacterium
GAGTGGAATATGTGAAGGACGCGTAGTAATTATCACTGGAGCCGGCGGCGGACTACGCCCCGCAGGTTGGCGAACTGCTGACCCGTCTGCGCGCCGAAGGGGGGCGACCCGGAAAGTGAGCGGCCGGGGGATGCTGACGGTGACCGTGCCGCTGGAGATGGAAGGCACGCGGCTGGATGTGGCGCTGGCGGCGCTACTGCCGCAGAAGTCGGATGCCTTCGCCGGCGTCTCGCGTAGCCAGATACAGAAGCTGATTGAGGCCGGCGGCGTGCGCCTGGCGGGCCAGGTGGCGAAGAAAAACCTGGTGCTCGCCGGCAGCGAAGCGGTTGAAGTTGAACTGAGTGTATGGGAGGGGCTGAACCTTGACCGCGCCGCGCTAATCCCGCCTGGGGCGGAACTGGCGGAGGTCAAAGCCGTCTATGAGGACGACCACCTGATTGCGCTCTCCAAGCCCGCAGGCCTGACCACACATCCAGTGGCGGGGATGCAGGAACCCACGCTGGTGGACTTCCTCAGAGCATCCTCCTTCCGGCTGGCGGAGACGGGGGACGCGCTGAAGCCCGGCATTGTCCACCGGCTGGACAAGGGAACCAGCGGCCTGCTGCTTGTCGCCAAGGATGCGCGCACCCACGCCGCTCTCCAGCGGACTTTTGAACGCCGCCGGGCGCTCAAGTACTACCTGGCGCTGGCGATTGGCGGGGAGCTGCCGGAGACCGGGGCAATAGATGAGCCGCTGACACGCAACCCCAAACACCGCGAGCTGTACACGGTGGGGGCTGAAGGGCGTCCGGCGCTCACTTACTACCGCGTCCTGGGCGCCCATCCGGTACTGAAGCTCTTACTGCTGCGCATCGTCACCGGGCGGACGCATCAGATCCGGGTGCATCTGCAATCCCGGGGCCAGGCGATAGTGGGAGACGGCGACTACGGGCGCGGGATGAACGTGGAGTTAGCCAGCTTCCTGCGGGGCGCACGGGATAAGTCGTTCCGCAGCGCGTGGAGTGAAGCTCTGCCTGATGCAGCGGCGCGCGAGCGGCTGCTGCAAGCCGTCAACGACTGCCCCGGTTTCTTTCTCCACTCCTACGCGCTGTATCTGAAGCATCCGGCAACGGGCGAGCAGTTGGATTTGCGGGCGGAGCCGCCGGAGTACTTCCGTGACGCGGCCGCAGCGCTGGAGTTGCCCTCTCCACCTGGCGACCCGCGCGCCTTGCTCCCGCCGGAGGTGAAGGCATGAGCCGTTTCTTCTCGCTGGAAGCGACGGACGGGCGTGCGCGGGCAGGCGTGATGAGCTTTAGCGGAATCGAAGTGCCAACACCCTACTTCCAGCCCGTCGCCACTCGAGGCATCGTGAAAGACGTTACCTTCGCCGACATTCAGCGCATCGGCTTTCCCCATGTGCTGATGAACACCTACCACCTGCTCTGCCGGCCGGGGCTGGAGGCCATCCGGCAGCTTGGCGGGCTGAAGAAGTTCACCGGCTGGGACGGCGGCATCCTTACGGACTCCGGCGGCTTCCAGATCTTCAGCCTGTCGCCGCTGCGCAGGGTCACGCTGGACGGGGTGCACTTCCGCGACTACGAAAGCGGCAGGCCCTTCTTTATTACGCCGGAAGCCGCAGTGGAGGCGCAGCTCGCCTTCCGCAGCGACATCGCGATGGCGCTGGACGTGTGCAGCCCCCTGCCCTCCGACCCCAGGCGGCTGCGCAAAGACCTCGCCGTCACCCACGATTGGGCGCGGCGGTCGCTGGCCCGCTGGAAGGAGCGTGGCAGCGGGCGGACGGGCACACGCCTGTTCGGCATTGTGCAAGGGGGAACCGAGCTGGAACTGCGCGCGGAGAGCATCGCGGAGGTCGCGGCCATGGACTTCCCCGGCATCGCGGTTGGCGGCCTGTCCGTGGGCGAAACCCGGGCGGAGTTTATGCGCACCGCGGTCTTCTGCGCCGAGCGCCTGCCTGTAAAGAAGCCACGCTACCTGATGGGCGTGGGTGCGCCGGATGACCTGATAGAAGCCATAGCCATGGGCTACGACCTGTTTGACTGTGTGCTGCCCACGCGGATGGCGCGGCGCGGCGTGGCCTACACCTGGGAAGGCGTGATGAACCTGAAGCTGAAGAAGTACGCGCTGGACGCGAAGCCGCTGTCGCCGACATGCCGCTGCCGCATCTGCCGACAAACCCCACAGGCGCGCGGCCTTCGACGGC
>CAZXPM010000088.1:3358-6708 GCA_964643155.1 uncultured Planctomycetales bacterium
CCGCGCGTTCCTGCGGCATCTGATTGCAGCGGATGAGGTTTCGGCCGCAATAATGCTGACTCATCACAACCTTCACTTCTACCGCGAGCTGATGGCCGGCGCACGCAGGTCTGTGCTTCGCGGGTCGTTTGAGCGCTTCCGCACCCGCCGGTGCTCCAGTCTCGCCCGCAAACTCTAGCACCTGACCGCCCGCGCTAGGGGCTGGAGACCTCAAGCAGGACAACCAGCTCTACTCCGTCCGCAGCAAAGGGGCTCGGCGGCAGGACAGCAGTGACAGTGTACACGTCAAGGATGTCGCCGAGTGTTCCCCACAAGCGCCCCGGCGGCTCCATTTCGTCACGGGTGATGAGCTCATCCTCAGAGCAGCCTGCAAGCTCAACGCTCCATTCCAGCAGTTGCGACAGGTAGGTGAAGGTCGCGTCGTACGCCGCCTCTTTCCCCGCCGGCGGCGGGTCGTCAAACCCGTAGTGCTCCGTGTCGTTGCACACGTAGTAGACGGCATCCAGCTCGCCGGCAATGTGAGTTCCGGCGGATGCGCCGCCCTCATTCGGCTCAGTGGACAAGAGCGGCGCGAAGAAGCTCGTTCCCTGGTACAGGCTGCCGGGAGTCGTGTTCTCCACGTTCACCAGCAGCACCCGGATGGACTCGACCCGCATCTCCAGCCCCTCAATCACAGTGAACGAGAACTCGTAGTTGTCCGACCCATGGGCGTTGGCGACAGTGAGCGTGACCGGGTGGCTTCCCGGCGTCCCGACGAGTGTCACTTCAGGCGAAACCGCAGAGGAGTAACGATCCTCCGGCGCCACCGCACCGTGGAAATCCCACGAGTAAACCAGCGGGGCGTCGCCGTCGGCGTCCGCAGTGAAGGTGACCATGGTCCCGGCCAGCCCGGACTCAGGCTGAACGTCAAGGATGTACGGGCTGGTTCCCGGCTCAACCACCCACACCTGGAAGTCCTCGCTGTCAATGCCGAAGGGGGTGACGACGGTCACGCTGCAGGAATGAGCGCCCGGGGAGCTGAAAATCACCGCCGGGGTCTCTTCATCGCTTGCCACTGGCAGGGCTTCGCCCCCGAAGTCCCACGAGAACTGCTTCCGTCCTTCGCCGGAGACATCGGCCGCGAACACAGCCGCGAGCCCGGTGGCGCAGGTCAGGGGTCGCACCGCTGTTATCTCCGGCCCCGGCAACTCAACCGCAAAAACTTCGCTCACAACCGACCGCTCGCCCTCGCAGTCGTAGGCGCTCAGGCGGAAGTACCTCGCTGGCAGTACGTCCATCTGAAGCTCGGCCAGCAGCCGGCCGCCGGCGTCAGTGAAGCTCGCAATGGGTACCTCGGCGTAGTCAGAGCAGTCCGGCGGTAGGCTGGTAGCCGTCTCAACCACATAGCCCGAAAGCTCCGCTCCGAAGTTGGCGGCAATGGGCGTGACATCTTCAATGCCCACGGCGCCGTTGCCGTTGCCGTCAATCACCTCCACCAGCGGATCCTCTGCGCCCACGCTTGCGCCGAAATGTTGCGCCAGGGGCGTGATATCCTCTACTCCCACCGTCCCGTTCTGGTTGTAGTCGCCCAGATTGCGATAGCTCCATCGCAGCGCCCAGCCGCCGCCGGATTGCTCCAGGCGCAGGTCGTCCACCAGGTTATCCCCGCCTGAGGGCGGCCGGGAGACGGCGCGCGCCGGATCAATTCCCAGGCGCTGCAGCTCCTCCGCCAGATTGCCCTGCAGTTGTGCTTCCAGCTTCATACGCGGATCTGGCTCGGATAAGCCCGCCGCGCCACGTCCGCACGCCGGCGCAGTGGCAAGTGCAAATGCGGCAAGAAGCAGCAGAATCACCTTCTTGGCCATGGATACCCTCCGTGGAGTTGATTCTGCCATAGATTCGCCGGTCTTTGCAGGCCAACGCTGCAATAGAGTGATAAAATAGCTTTCATGCCCAAACTCACGCTCGGCCTGGTTGGACTGGGCAATATCGGCGGCTTTCTTGCCCAGGGCATTATTGACCTTGACCTGCCTTATGCGCTGACCTTCATCAACGACCGGGACGACACCCAGGTCAGCAAGTTCCAGGGAGCCTTCCCGCAGTTTGGAGCGCACGCGGTTGACCTGGACACCATGGCGGCACGCAGCAAGGTCATCGTTGAGGCGGCACACGCGTCAGTTGTGCCGGACATCGCTCGCAAAGCGCTGCTGGCGGCGCAGCAGGTGGAAGCGACCAAGTACCTGTTCGTAATGAGCGTCGGCGGACTGCTGGACCTGTCACCACAGTTCCTTGGCGAGATTTCCGGCAGTTACCTGAAGATTATCGCACCATCCGGGGCCATCGGCGGCCTGGACGCATTCTCTTCCATGACGCTGGCGGGGATGGAGCGCATTACGCTCACAACCCGCAAGCCGCCCAAAGCGCTGGGAAGGGATGACAGCACGGCAACCCAGGTGTATGCCGGGCCGCCGGCGCCGGCGTTTGAGCTGTACCCGAAGAACGTCAATGTCGCTATCACGCTGGCGCTATCCACGGTTGGCCTGGACCATCTGGATTTCGTGCTCATCAGCGATCCTGCGGTGAAGGCCAACATCCACGAAATAGATGCGGTCGGTCCGGCGGGGCATGTCCGCATTGTGCTGGAGAACAGCCCGTCGCCGCAGAATCCCAGGACCAGCTATCTCGCCGCACTCTCCATCATCTCGGCGCTGAAACGCTTCAGCGAGAATCTGTTGGTCGGTTACTAGCCGTCTGGTAGAATCCGTGCCGTGCGGTTGGGGGTATCAACACTGGCGATTCACACTCCCGGTGGCATCGGCCGCTATGCCCGCATCCTCACCGCCGCACTGTTGCGCTACTTTGACGGCGAGCTGCACCTGTTTGTCCAGCGCGACAGCGACCTGGACCTGGTGCAACGGGAACTACCAGAGGCGCCGGCCAAAATCCGGCCGCAGGTTAAGCTGCACCTCAGCCCCCTGCCGCTGCTGCCTCGCTACCTCCAGCACCAGTGGCTGATTCCCCGGGCCTTCAATGAACTGAAACTAGATCACTACCTTGACCCGGACTACATACTGCCTCTGCTGGAAAGGACGCCCTGCACGCTGGTGGTGCACGACACCACTCCTTACCGCAGCCTGAGAATGCTCGGCGCAAAGGCGCGGCTCATCTACGGGATATCCGCCAGGCCGTCGCTGGCCCGGGCGGAGCGCATCATCTGCGTATCAGAGCGCACGCGGGAGAAACTTGCCGAGCTATTCCCGCAACATGAGGCGAAGATGAAAACCGTTGCCTCCTGCCTGTCACCCCGCTTTGAAGCGGCCTCGCACAGCTCCTACCGCCGGCTGGAGACCGTCAGCGTGGAAACGCAGTAC
>CAZXPM010000088.1:6718-6986 GCA_964643155.1 uncultured Planctomycetales bacterium
ACCGCAGCCCTTCATTCTCCACGTCGGCGTTCCGGGGCCGCGCAAGAACCTCCCGGCGCTGCTGCACGCATTCCGGGAAGTGAAGCTGCGCATGCTCCCCCACCGGCTGGTCCTGGTCGGAGGCAAGGCTGAGCCGCTCAACGCCGGCAGAGAAGGAGCGCCGGTGCCGGAAGCGGCGCTGCCGGCGGGAACGGTCCCCGGTTCAGGCAGCCTGCCCGACATACTGCCCGTCGGACGGGTGAGCGATGAAGACCTCATAACCCTGTAC
>CAZXPM010000089.1:0-5552 GCA_964643155.1 uncultured Planctomycetales bacterium
CTTCGCCGATCGGCTGTTCCGCATCCGGGCCGCGGATGAAGCGGAAGTGCTGGCGAACTCCCGCCGCGTCAGGGTTGCCGGGCGGCGCCTCAGCATCCCGCTGCCGGACAAATCCAATGCCTCGGCGGTGGTGCTGCGGCCCGGCCCCGCCCGCACAGCGCCGGATTACCACGCCGCCGCGGTGGCGAACTACCTTTTCGGCGGCGACATCACCTCGCGTCTCAACGAGCGGTTGCGCACCCGGTCAGGCCTGACCTATGGCGCCTACAGCCACCTCAACCCGGGGAGGCTGGCAGGGCTCTGGGGCTTCAGCATACAGGCGAATCCTGCCAGGGTGGACGAAGCACTGGAGCTGGGGCTGGAAGAGTGGCGGCGCATGCTGGACGAAGGCATCACCGATGAGGAGCTTCATCGCGCTAAATCATACCTTTCCGGCAACCATGCGGTGGAGCTCGGCCATCCCTCGGCGCGCGCCGCCGCGCTGGCGGATCTGCTCTATCACGGGCTGGATACTTCGCTGCTGGAAGAGTATCCACGAGTTATCAACGCCCTGACGCAGGCGCAGGTGGAGGCGGCTTTCCGCGAGCATTGTTCAATGGACGGCTACATTGCGGTAACCGCCGGAACGCCCCCGCACTAGTAACGCGCACGGGAGTTGGGTATAATAATATGAATTGCGCTGCTTGTTGAAAAAAGGCGTCCGTTCGCCTAGAATCTTGTTCGGGTGGCAATCCCGATTAGGAGGACCCGTAATGAAGGTCGCGACCTGGGAACGTGTAAGATACGTAGGAATTGTGCTTCTCTCTCTGCTGGTGCTGGGGCTGGCGGCAGCCTGTGGTGGTGGCGGGGATGACACTACTCCGACCCCAACTCCCTCGGACAGCACTGCTGGCCCGCCCAAGGCGGCCAACCGTCCTATCATTTCATCGGTGGAGCCCAAAGTGGCATCTGCCGGCCAGACTGTCACCATCACCGGCAGCTACTTCGGTGACACGCAGGAGACCGGCTCATTCGTGACCATCAACGGCCGCCGCTTCGGAGTGATCACCTGGAGCAGGTCTCTGATTGAGGCCACGGTCCCGGACAACGCTTCCAGCGGCATCATCGTGGTCACCGTCGGGACGCTTTCCAGCCAGAGCGGATTGGAGGCGCAGTTGTTTATCGGCGAGGCGCCGCCAACGGGCGACCCGCTGATCATTGGCCTGTCGCAGGATACCGGGCGGCAGAACGAAGAGATAACGATCTACGGGTTCAACTTCGGGAGTTCCAAGACAGCCGATTCCCACGTGTACTTCACCGGCGCTGATACCGATGGAAACCCATACGACGTGCCGGCGCCGGTTGTCACCCGCGTGGTTGATGGCGAGGAGCATGTGATGTGGAGCGATACCAGCATTCACGTGCTGGTCCCGCGCGAAGCCCGCACCGGCCCCATCTTCGTCCAGGTTGGCGCCAAGCAGTCCAACAAGAGCTTCACCTTCGTGAAGCTCCCGCCGCTTCCGGGTCTGGAAGCGCCGGTGATTACCGACGTGACGCCGACGCACGGCCCGGTGGGCACGACGATCACCATAACCGGCCAGAACTTCGGCGAGTCCAAGGGTATTTCCGTGGTCACCATCGGCGGGCTCCAGTTGCAGGTGGTGAGCTGGACTGATATCCGCGTGGTGGCGGTTATCCCGCAGGGAGCCACCTCCAACCTCATCCGCATGCTGGTTGGGGGCCTGGCCACCGAATCGCCGCACGAGTTCACGGTGGAAGCAGTGCCCGTCCTGAGTGCGGTCAGCCCGATGGTTTTGCGGATCGCCGGCCCGCTGCGCATTTACGGGCTCAACTTCGGCGAAGAGACCGGGCGGGTCATCCTCACGCCGGATCCGGTGGGGGACGGCCAGTCGGTGACAACGATAGGAGCTGCCTCCATCACTTCCTGGTCTGACCACGAGATTTACATTGAGAGTCTGCCGGCGGTCAACTCCGACGCGGGCATACCGCTTGATGTCACGGTGAGCAGCGGCACGGTGCCTCCGCAGAACTCAGCCAACTCAGTCCGCGTAGAACTCGTGAGCTCGGTGGAAGCCACCCTGGCGGTGGACAAGCCCGCTGGTGTAGCTACCGAAACCACGTTCACCTTCAGCGTTGGCGTGGGCGGCGGCGTCCCCCCGTACTCCGTGGAACTGATGTACGGGGATGGCGAGAGCGACACCTACGATGGCGTTCTTGCGACCTTGGAGGACGTGCTGGAACCGGACGAGCATGCAACATACATCTACTCAAGCGCCGGCACTTATACCCCCGCAATCCGCGTCACCGACAACGATGGCAGCCGCATCAGCGTTACCGGTGCTCCCATCCAGATCGTCGCGCCCGGGATGCCGGTCATTTACGACGTGGTGAACCTGGAGCTGGATCAGGGCGCGCCGGAGAACTTCAGGCCCAATAGCGAGGTTGGCGCCTACTTCGGGCAGTACCTTGGCACTGTCTACAACTTTGACCAGTCCTTCATCCCGTGCCTGCCTGACGTGGGCCTGGAGTTCATGGACTACGCCAAGCGGCAGTACGGCCTCTTCATCAATAGCCGGCCCTTTGCCTATCGGGTCGGCGGCGGCAGCATCGTGATGGTAAGCGGCTTCAACCTGCTCGGCGGCAACCCTGGCGGCGCGCACATCCTGAAACTGAACTACGACACCGGCATAGTCCCCGAGTACGATGTGGCGCGCACAAGCGGTAACGTGGTCAGCTGGACCGAAGAGGCAATACAGTTCCGGGTGCCCAACGCGTCTCAGCCGATTGGCGGGCAACTGGGAGTACTCTTTGACGGTGGGGACAGCATCAAGTCGCCGATCAAGCTGGTGGCTGCGCCGAACCTGTACGACTACGCGCCGAAGCCGCCTTCCATGAGCGGCCAAGTCACCATTTTCATGGCCGATCCGGTGCCTCCCGAGCAGGACGACTACATGGGCACAAAGGCCTATCTGTTTGCCACCTTCCCGGCCGAGAGCGGGGGCAGTCCGTATATCTTTGACCGTGATGGCGATGGCGACAACGACAACTACCTGCTTCCTGGCGGAGTTCCGATCACCTTGGTGCCGGGGCAGGACCAGTTTGAGTTTGACCTTAGCACCATCGCCGGCGGCACCTACGCTGCCCGTAATCCTGCCGCAGGGGACACCACTATCGGGGTGACGCCCGCGCCTGGCAACTGGAAGATCTTCCTGTGGGTCGGCGTGAGGGCGAGCCCGTTCGCCGAGAATTTCGCGCACAGCGGCATTCTGTCCAACGCCATCACCCTGATAGGCGTTACCAACTAGCCGCGCCGGCAGGCGCAATGGAACTAAACGAGAAGGGGGCGTTCGCGCCCCCTTTTTCGCAGGTGGCAATATGAGTTTGGTGAAACTACTGGCGGTCTGCACAGTTGCGGTCGCGGCGCTGGTGGGGGCACTGAACGCGCCGTCCGCCGCCCAGCAGGACACCGTCGTCCGTCCGCAGGTCATCATTGAAGACTTCCGCGCGGTAGCCTCCGGCGAAGGAGTCCTCAAGCAGGTCTCTTCCAGCTTCGCTTATCCCCAGGTGCGGACGCTGGACGCCTATCTGCGCATAACGCTAAAGGGTGTTGTGGGCGAGAAGAAGCTCAGCATCTTCCTCACCGTTTCCGAGAACGGCCGCATCTTCAGCAAGCGCAAGGAAAAGCTGCGCTTCGCTTCCGGCCGCTATGAGATCACCATCCCCGATATGCTTGACCTCAAGCACGTGTTTGGCGGCCACCGCATGAAGCTCTACTGCGAGCTGGCGCTAGAAGGAGCGGAGAGCGAAGCCGTGCGGGAGAGCTACTTCCATGTTCGCGGGCGGCCGCTTCCCCGGGTGGAAGTGCTGGACTACGGCTATTACCCTGATAGGTACCGCTATTCCAGCACCCTGGAGCCCGGCGACACGGTCCAGTTTGAAGTCGCGTTCGCGCTTGCGGACGCCGATGACGCCCTGGTGGACATCCGCGTGGTGGGCGAGATGGAGGAGGAAGAGGACTTCACGGTGGACCCGCTGGACGACCGCCAGGAATATGAAGCTCTCTGGGACGAGACCCGCGGGCCGCGCCGGGATGGGACCTACCTTCTTTCCTTCCGCTGCACTCTCCCCAGCTACTTCTACGAGCCCGGCGCGCGCTATCATGATTTCGCGATCCATGTCGTCTTCCTCGCCGAGGACGAAGTGCTGCGCCACCTGGTTATCCCCGGCAGCATCTACGACACGGAGCCCTGGATTGAACGCTGGGTGGACGAGGAGCCCTTCCGCGCCATCCGCGTGGAGCGCAGCCACCGCTGGCGCATTGTCCCCCTGTCCCGCCGCCGCGGCCCGGTGACCAAGGAGGCGTCCGGTGGTTAGGGCGCTGGCGCTGTTCTTGGCCCTGCTGCTGGCGGTTGCGTCCTGCGTTGAAGCCGAGACCGCGTCGGAGGAAGAGCTGCCCGGCGGCGGCTTCAAGGTGGTGGAGCCGGAGGCGATGTCCCGCTTCGTTTACCTGAGTGAAGGCAGGCTCATGCTGGTGGAACCCGGCAGGAAGCCGCATCCGCTCAGTGAACGCGGGGTGCCGGAGCTGCCGATCAGCGGTTTTGACCTCTGCGCCGCCACCGGCGAAATCGCGCTGGCGCACGGCGGCTCGGTGGGGGTCGTGCCGCTGGAGCCGGAGCCGCGCGTGCAGCCTCGGCAGAAGAGTGAGAAACCCGCCGAGGAGTGGTACAGCCTGCGTGAGGCCGCCGGGTCAGACTTCTTCGTGTCGCTCATCCGCATTTCGCCCGATGGCTTGCGCCTGTTCGCGGGCGGCTACGGCGCTGGCTCCGTGGAGGAGGGCTTCCGTTTGTTCCTGGTTGACCGCGCCGCCGGCGGTTTCTCTGCGGTGGAGCTGACGGAGGCGCAGCGGACGATGATGCTGATAGACGCCACGTTTGACGCCACGGGCGCGGCCTATGTCTGGCTTTCAGATGAGAACATCCCCGACAGCATCATCTACTCGGTGGAGCCGGATGGCCTCCAGCGCATCTGCGGGGTGGAAGAGCTGCTAGGGACGGGCACTGGCGAGGACTATGCTCCCGGGCTGGAAGGCCTGGGAGGCCTCATCTCGGTGGAGCTGCTCGCCTTTGTCCCGCGCGGGGACGAGCTGCTGCTGGTAGTGTATCCGCTGGAGCAGGACGCGGCGGGCGAGCCGGTGGGCCACAGCGAGTTCTGGCGCTACCGCATCACCGGGGGCCAGGTTGCGGAGCGCATCAACCCGGCGGCGAACGGCGAGGACTTCGGCTTCATCTTCTCTACCGCTTCCGCCGCTGGCAAGCTCTACTTCGCGCGCCTGCTGTCGGACGAGGGGGAGGCGCAGGAAGTGCGCCTGGGCGCCCTGGACTACGCGTCGGGAGAGCTTGCGGAGCTGTGTTCCCTGCCCCTGGAGGCGCACCAGGTGCTGCACAGTGCGTCCATTTTCCCGGACGCTAGGGAGGCCGCCCTGGCGCTGGAAGCGGACGACGGTTACCTGATCAACATCTACGGCTTTGACGGGCGGCTGGTTATCAGCGGCG
>CAZXPM010000089.1:5562-6939 GCA_964643155.1 uncultured Planctomycetales bacterium
GGTCCGCGGGCCCCGGCGTCGTCCTGCTGCCACCCCGCGCTGAAGGCTGAGCCTCAACTGCTCTTCAGCTTCGTCTTTTCCACGAAGTCGCGCATGGCTTCCTGCAACGGTGGTAGCGGCGGCAATCCCAGGCTCAAGTACCTCCTCATTCCCAGCACCGCGCGCTGCGGGCGTTTGGCCGGCAGCTTGAGTTCACGCGCCAGCGTCCGCTTCAGCTTGTGTGCTGGCATGCCCGCCAGCTCAAAGAACTTCCGCGCCCAATCGTAATAGGTCAGCTCCCGCGGCCCCCGGACGTGGTAGATGCCTCTCTCCGCCGCCTCCACCAGCCGGAGCACCGCTTCTGCGAGATGCGGCGCGTAGGTGGGAACGGCGAACTCGTCGTCCACCACAGTCGCTTCGCCCTTGCTGCGCAGCGTCTCATGCACTGCGCACAGGAAATTGCGGCCCGCCGGGGCGAACACCTGCGATGTGCGCACCACTATTCCCCGGCTGTATTCCAGCGTCATCTTCTCGCCGCCCAGCTTGGTGCGCCCGTACACATTCAGCGGTTCCGGCGCTTCCTCCTCGCTGTAATCACCCAGCAGGCGACCGGGAAAGACGTAGTCAGTGGAGAAGTACACCAGCTTGGCTCCCAGCTCCTGCGCCGCCGCCATCACGTTCCACGCGCCGGTGGTGTTCACCAGTTCCGCGGTGTCCGGGTCACGCTCGCAGTCGTTGACCCGGGTGTAGGCCGCCGCATTAAACACCAGAGTGGGGCGCACCTTCTCCAGGCGGTTGCGGAGTTCCTCGTAGTTGGTCACATCCGCTTCCTGATGGCCCAGCAGCGCTGCACGCACGCCGTTGCGATATGCGAGCGCGGCGTGCAGTGCGCGCCCTACCTGGCCGCTTCCCAGAATGGCGATGGTTTCGTCGGATAGCCCCACGAGCGCACTATTCTAAACGACCCGCCGCTGCGGGGCAATCCGCCCCGTGGCCGGGGGCTCATCTCCGCCCAGACCAACGGGGCTTCAGCTCGGCTGTCTTCTCCCGCGGGCTTGCCGGCTGACATGCGCTACAATAGCTCCAAGCCGGGGAACCCGTGCGTGGCCGCCCCGTGAACCGGGTCAGGGCCGGAAGGCAGCAGCCCTAAGCGGAACGCGGCCGGCGCCGCGGCCATTCCCCGGCCCCTTCGCGTCAAGGCTGAAGGCGCCGCCAGGGCGGGCCTGCGGAGCAGGCTGGGAGTCGGAGTGGAGCGTTGCCGGGGGTGCTGGAGTGGCCTGTGCGTGGGTATCCCGGCGTCAAAGGAAGCGCAGGCTGGACGGCGCGGTCAGGCGCCTTCCGACTGTATCCGCTGGATCTCGTCCCTGATTTCATCCAGGCGCCGCCGCTTGTCGTCCT
>CAZXPM010000090.1:0-646 GCA_964643155.1 uncultured Planctomycetales bacterium
GGTCACCCAGCAGAGATTGTCACAACCAGTAATGGTCGCCGCGGGGAAGCCATTGACTATCGCCAGCGACGCGTGCTTGCCCACTATTCCCGCACTGTCGACCGTCACCGGGGCATTCCAGGTTGAACCTCCCGCACTCAGCGCAAACATCAGGTCTCCGGCAAACCAGTTGTAGTACAGGATGGCGGGCTCGTTGCCGACGGTGGCCAGGTTGATGTATTCCGCACCCGCCCCGGCTGCAGCGACCACCGGTGTGCCCCAACTATCGCCGGCCGCATCGCTCGCACGCACGTATTTCAGGCTGCCGCTCTCATATTCGCAGTAGGCGATTGCAGGAGTGCCGCCCACCACCGCCAGCGAACTGAAGTAACCTGCCTGGCCTTCGTCATCCACCGTGTAAGGGGCGCCCCAGGCTTCACCGTCGGCATCCTCGGCGCGGACAAACATCAGGGCTCCCTCCGAGAAGTTGCAGTAACTTATGGCCGGCCGCCCGTCAACTACGGCAAGTGAAGGGAAGCAGCCGGTGCCGCCCATGTCGGCAACGGTGACAACGTACCAGCGTCGCACAGTCAGGGTGAAGCCGAAAGTTGTCTCGCCGAAGCTGTTGGTCACTGTCAGCGTGCAGGCATCATAGGTCCCCACCGGC
>CAZXPM010000090.1:656-1994 GCA_964643155.1 uncultured Planctomycetales bacterium
CCTCCACGGCACCAGCGAAGTCCCATGCATAGTCAAACGGCGGTGTCCCCGTCACTTCCGCGGCGAAAGTCACCTGCTCGCCTTCCGTGCCGCTCAGCGGCGTCACCGAGACCACAACGGGCTCCTCCCCCGGCAGCACTGCAGGAGCCGAGGCCACGCCGGTTTCTTGGCCGTCGTGGGGCACAACCATGATGAAGCGCATGCCGATGCCGGGCACTACGTCCAGGTTGAAACCGAGCCTCCCTTCACCGGACGCGTTCGCCAACGGCACCGAGAAGACGGACTCCCAGGGCCCTTCGGCAGATGGGGCCTGATACACGATGTACCCCGCGCAGTATACACCCATGTTCTGCGCTATCGGAGTGACATCTACACTGTTGATGATGCCATCGCCACTGCCATCCACAACCGCCTGGATAGACACCCGCTCCGTGTCTTCGGGCGGCACAACCTCACCAAAGTGAGCGGCTATAGGTGTAACATCGGCAATGCTCACGGAGCCGTCTTGATTGTAGTCCCCCACATTCCAGTAGTGCCAGGTGAGGTTGAAGCTGCCGTCTCCGTTGTCGGCCACCGCGAGGTCTCTCACCTGGTTGCCTTCACCTGTGGGCGGGATGCACACGGCCTTGCCGGCGCCGCGAGCGGCCAGCTGCCGCGCCAGTTCGTCTTTGAGCTGCTGGAACAGCCCGGCCTCCACGCCCTCGGGCCCTTCCATTGCCTCCAGTTCGGCGAGCGCCGCTTCTACAGATATCTCCTGCGGGGCCTGGGCCAGACTGCCAGTATCCCCGATGCTCGGAATCGATGAAGCCCGGTGGCCGTCGCCGCCGCAACCGGTGAAGATGAGTGCGGACGCGCAAACAAGTGCAGCCAGGGCTGCAGTGCAGAGTATCTCGTAACTCCTCATGAGTCCCTCCTGTCTTCGCAACCGGTCGGTGGCCGTCCCCCATCGCCAGCCTGTTAGTAGTATACCCTCACTATCAGCAGTGCGCAATACAGCTAGCGTAATGTTCTCCTCATATGGTCAACTAGTCCCCAAACGCGTACAGGTGGCCATCCCAGCAGCCCACGTAGACTGTTCCATCTTCCCCAATGGCGGCCCCGCTCTGGAACCAGTCGCCCGCAGCGTAGTCCCATAACACCGAGCCATCCTCCGGGTTGTAGGCTTTGAAGTTGTAGTTGGTGTCGCCCACATAGACCGTGCCGTCAGCGCCGATGGCCGGAATGGCGTCCACCGTGCTCTCGGTCAGGACCTGCCACTTGACGCTGCCGTCCGGGTTCAGCGCGAGCAGATAGCTGTCAATCCAGTCTGTGAAATCGTGAACGCCGAGGTAGATGGTG
>CAZXPM010000090.1:2004-2857 GCA_964643155.1 uncultured Planctomycetales bacterium
CAACAACGACCCCTCTAATCCCCAGACGCGCCACTTCAGCGTACCGTCGGGATTGAGCGCATAGATGCGCCCCTCCGACGTGCTGAAGTAGAGTGTCCCATCGGCTGCCACTGCCGGCGCGCAGGCCACGAAGGATGTGGTCTCGTAGGCCCACTTGAGATCGCCCTCCGGCGTTAGCGCGCTGAGGGTATTCACCCACTCGTTCCATCCGCTGGCGTAGATGGTCCCATCAGCACCAATCGTGATGCCAGCGTAGATGCTGCCGCCCGCGAAATACCGCCACAACAGCGTTCCACCCGGCTCAAAGGCATAGAGATAGCCGTCAGTGCCCCCGATGTACACGGTGCCGTCCGGCGCTATCGCCGGGCTGGAGCGCACCCAGTGCCAGTCCGGCTCGCCCAGCGCGTAGCGCCACCGCATCGTCCCGTTCGGGTTCAGCGCATAGAAATACGCGTCGTGGCTGCCGAAGTAGATGGTGCCGTCGTGGCCGATGGCGGGGCTGCTCTGCACCGGGCCGCCGGTTTCGTAGGTCCAGTCCACATCGCCCTCCGGCGTGATAGCGTACAGGCTGTAGTCCTCGCAGCCAATGTAGATAGTGCCATCCTCACCGATGGCAGGGCTGCTATAGCTGACTGCATCGCCCAGCGCACAACTCCACCTCAGGTTATTCGTCGGTGCGGCGGCGACGGGGCTGCGGCTCTGGTGCGAGGGGCCCCGCCCGAACATCCACCAGTCCCCGCGTTGCGCCGGTTCCAGCAAGAAGTCCACGCCGCTGGTTGTCTGTTCCGAGACCACCGGAATCCCCGTGAGGGCGACCAGCGCGTGGTTGTGCCCGAAGGCCTCCACTGTGTAG
>CAZXPM010000090.1:2867-4383 GCA_964643155.1 uncultured Planctomycetales bacterium
GTCACCGGCTGCAGGCCGCTGACAGTATAGTTCCCGCCCGCGTCGCTGGTAGCGGTGCCCAGGCAGAACGAGCCGACCATTGCGCGGACCGTCGCGCCGGGCACTCCGCTGCTCGTCGTCGCGTCGCGCACGGTTCCAGTAATAGCACCGGGCGGCTGGGTTTCCACGATGAGGTTCAGCGTGTTGGACTCCACCGGATCAAACGGAGGAAGGTATTCGCTGTAGACGGCTTTGACCTCGTACACGCCATCATCAAACAGGTCATAGCGCCACGGGTTGTAGCTCTCATCGTAGCGCAGGTCTACCGTGAACGACACGTCTTCGCCGGGATTCAGGGTCTCAAATGAAGTCGGATCAAAGTCCAGCGCATACACCGGGCCGACCCAGTTCACCGGCTGGGCGAACTCGTTCGTGATCTCAAACCGCAGCGGATAGTGAAGCCCCAGCGGGACGGGCAGCACTTCAATCGGCTGAGACCCGCCGTTAGTCAGCGTCACCTCCACCTCAAGCGGCTCCAGCGTTCCGTAAACGGTCAGCGGCGAGGCAAGGCTGATCTCCAGTCCCGACCCGCCCGTCTGCGAGGCCTCGCGGAACGTGCTGCCCCCCGGACCTTCCGGCCAGTTCGCAGGATCCAGCCACACGTCCACCATCTCGTCCAGCACGATGTCCCCATCCAGCTCCAGCCCCCTGTCAGGCCAGTATCCGAGCTTGCCGTCAAAAATATCCTGCTCCAGCCGCCAGCCGGTTTCGCAGGGCTCCGGCTCCTGTTTCTTGGTGTGCTGCTTCTGGTGGGCGAATTCGTGCAGGATGGTGGCGGCCAGTTTGACGACGAGCCCCTTGCGCTGGGAATCCGATACCCCTGCGGCTTCGTCCCAGAACTTGCTGTTGACGAAAAACTCGTCCGCGCGGCGTCCTTTCACGCGCCCCCAGTACTCGCCGTACTTGGTCTCCCGGATGGTCTTGCCGTCCACCACTCTCTCTTTATTCCACTGCATGGGCGCAGTGCGGATCTCCGGCGCCTGCTTGCCCGCGTTGTCCGGCTGGCCGTCGGTCAGGTATTCGCCCTCCAGCGTGGCACCCGGCTTGTTGACCTTGCCGAAGGCCGCCCTCCCTCTTTGCGATTTCGCAATGCGCTCGGCCAGGGTTACCGCATCGTAGAAGAACTCGCTGTTGCGCATCTCGGGCGACATCCGCGACAGCGTCCATACGAAGATGTACGGGTAGTCCACGTTCTTGAACGAGAAGTGGTCCACCCCGAACTGCGCGAAGATCCGCCCGGGATAAGCGCCGGAGGTGATGTCAGGCTCCATCTCCTCGCTGAGCACCGCGCCGGTTTCGTCCACCAGGTAGCCGTTCTGTTGCGCCTCCCAGAAACCCGTCTCGTAGTTCATATCGTATATGGGCACGTCAATCTGCCCGTTGTTCGGGAAGATGTCTGCCAGGTCGCCCCACTGCGCCGGCGGAATCTCCAGCCTGACGTCCGCGGTGTCGCTCAGGGCGTCCACCTGCTCACCCC
>CAZXPM010000090.1:4393-6899 GCA_964643155.1 uncultured Planctomycetales bacterium
CGGCATCCTGGCCGGTAATCCACATGAACGCGCTGGAATTGAGCGAGAGTAAACTGCTGTCCTCAAAGTCACCGGGGAAAGCGTCCGCATCCTCGCCGGGATCGTAGGCGCGGGCGTAAACCCGTTCCACTTCGCTCGGCAGGTTATCCAGCACAATGTCGCCCCCGGCGCTCTCCGCGTGGTCACCCGCCACTGTCAGTTCTGCACCCGCCGGATCCGGCAGCGTCACCACCAGCGAATCCACGACGCCGGGATCCTCCAGCTCGTCGGTGGTGCGGAAGCTCGTGAGCGTGAGCCCGGTGGCCGCGTCATCGTAATCCGCCCGCACCACAACTTTCACATTGAACGCCACCGGAGCCAGTTCCACCATGAACTCGCCGGACGAGTCCGTGTCCACCTCCCCGGCAGACGACCCGTCCGAAGTGCGCGCGGTCACGTGCGCTCCCTCCACCACTCCGCCGGTGTCCCACACCACCGTCCCGTAGACCTCCACCGAGTGCGAAGACAGCGTGTCGTTGCTGGGGGCGCCGTCTTCCCAGGCCGAATCGTAGGGCACCACGCGATAGGTCTGGTAGTCAATGTAGTTGAGCCGCAGCTCAAAGCGCTTGCGGCCCACGCCGATGGCCGACTCAAACGGAGTATCGTCCACCCAATCCCATGGCTCCAGCAGGCTGGCCGTGCCCTCGGCACGGTAACCTGCCACGTCTCGCAAGAAACCCTGGGCGATGGCGGTGACGTCGGCGATGTCCACGACGCCGTTGCCGCTGCCGTCAACAACGGCAACAAGCGAATCCCCGTCCCCCGGCGGCACCTGCTCGCCGAAGTGCATGGCGATGGGAGTGAGGTCGGCGATGGCGACGGTGCCGTTTTGGTCATAGTCGCCAAGATTCGCATAGTGCCAGACAAGCGAATAGGTACCGTCCCAGTTGTCAATGAGATCCAGGTCGGTTACGCGGCTGTTCTCTCCCGGCGGCGTGGAAACAAGCTTGCTCTCCCCACGCTCCACCAGTTGCCGCGCCAGCTCGTCCTTCAGTTGCTGGAATACCCCTGCATCAACTCCTGCCGGTGTCTCCATTGCTTCCAGTTCTGCCAGCGCCTGATCCAGCGGCACCTCCTGCCGCGGTTGCGGTCCGGCACCTCTGTCCTCAAGCTGCGGCACCGCCGGTGTTCTGTGCTTGCGGCCGCCGCACGTCGCGAACAACAGCGTGAACAGCAAGAGTAGAAGTGCTAGCGCGGCGCCCCGGATGAAGCTCTTCAATGTCATGTCGCCTTACCTCCCGGCGAAGTCAGATTGCAGGTTCCTGCGTGCATCATATCCGCCACGCGGACGCCCGTCAAACCCGACGGGCAGTTACACCCCTCTTCCCGCGCAACCTGTTAGAATCAAGGTGATGAACTTCGCGCGACTCATGATCGCCCTCGCCGGACTGGCGACGCTGCTTACGCTCTCGCCGGCCACTGCGATTGCCGCCGGCAAGTTCGTGGTCATCCGCAAGGTCACGCTGGAGGGCCCCATTGTACAAGCGCGGCTGGTGAGCGGCCGCCTGGCCTGCGCCACTCAGGGGAAGAGCGGGCGCATCGCCTTCTTTAACACCATGGAAAAGCGCGTTGACTACCGCCAGAGCGAATCGGGCTCCATGCGGCGCTTCATCCCCACGCTGGTGGCGGGACTGGGCGGACGGGCACTGGTTTACGACACGGCGCGCGACCGCATTGAGTATTTCCAGTCGGACGGCAATTCGCTGGAGTCGCTTGGCCTGCCAGACAGCCTCTCGTTTGATGCTGACCCACCGGTTGGCCTGATGCCGCTTGGCGCATCCTTCAAAGACGGCCTGGCGCTGCTCACCGAGCGCGGGCGCCTGCTGCGCTTCACCGGCGGCAAGCTCTCCTCCACTACGGACCTGCGGGCGAAAGCCGGGCGTCCCGAGCTCTTTTTCGCGCGACTGGCACCTCTGCCCGAAGGCGCTCTGTTCGCCCTCTCGCCCAACACTGGGTGCGCCTTCACCTTCGCCCCGGACGGCACCCTCACAAACACGGTTGATCTCGGCGCGCTCACCGGCGGCCTGCGACCGGTGAGCGATGCCGCGCCGCTTGCAGACTGCGGTATGCTCTTCACCGTGGGCAAGCGCCTGTACCGCCTGGACGGCGGCAAGCCCACAGCCATCCCGGTAGCCGCGCAGTTCCAGTCCAACGCTCCGTTGTTCATAGATACTCGCGGAGACCGAGTGCTGGTCTACAACCACGACGGTGAGATGTTGGTAGGTGAGTTCAAGTGAGAATGCTCCCGCTCATCCTCGCCGCCCTGCTGCTCGCAGCTTGCGGCGGAGGTGGTGGCGGCGGCGCTCCGGCCCCGCCGCCTCCTTCGGGCAAGATAAGCTTCAGCGGCCGGGTGCTGGACGCCTATGGCCAGCCCATAGCCAACGCCGAGGTTCAGCTCTCCCAGCTCACCGCCCAGTCCGGCGCCGACGGCTCGTTTTCCTTCGGCCTGACCAACGCCGGCTCCTAC
>CAZXPM010000091.1:0-6881 GCA_964643155.1 uncultured Planctomycetales bacterium
TGATTATCCAGTCTTCTCCCTGGACTTCACTGTAGATAATCACGTCCATGCTCCTGATGCTTGCTTCATCCACGGTCTCGGCGCCGTCGGCGTCGTAGTAGACCAGTTCAACCGGCAGGCAGCGTTATCTTCTGGGGAAGCGCGGCGCCCAGCGTGTGCATGTCCAGCAGCGCGTAGTTGAGCCCTTCTTCCGCCAAGTGAAGCGCCTTAATATGGTCTTCCTTGGAGATGGACAGGGTGGTGGTGGCGTAAACCGTCGCCAGCACCGCAACCGCGACAATCACAACGAGAATCAGGAGAATTAGGGTCGCCGCTAATACTACTCCTCTATTGCCCCGCACGAGTGAATGCAGGCTCACCCGGTGTCATCCACAATTGTGCGAGACATCCCGCCCAAGCCAGGAGTCTCACCTTCAGGAAGGCACCATCCTCTGGCGCAGCCTACGCCGGAGGTTCAGGCACGACCTGCCCCCAATCAGTCCTGTTGATTGAGCGTAACCTGCCCACATAGGGCTGAACCACCGGGAAGTAAGGAGGCGCGAAAGAACTGTCCAGAAACCGCTGGTCATACACGAAGTTCTTGCTGTAGCCACTTACCTGGCCGTAGTAGCTGAACGTACCGATGGCCTGGTAGCTGTTCATGATGATCCCGCCAAGAACGTTCAGTTGGCCGCTGGGCGGCTTACTGGCGTAATCCTGGACGCCGAAGCCTTTGCCGTCCCCCGTTGCCATGATCGTGGCGTGGATAGTCATGTCGTAGGGAGCATCTCTGGCTACCAGCACGTTATTCTCACCGGAGAACAGACCGAGTACGTTCTTCGTTTCAGGATCGTCGCGCGGATCTACCTCGTACGTAATATGGTTATCCAGGTAAATTGTGCCTTTGGCGGCAACTGTCATCTGCGTCTCTTCGTCAAGGCTCGACTCGTAGCTTGAACTGCCGCCAAGGTCGTAGAGAGTTCCGTCAACATAAACCAGCCCGTTGAAAGCTCCATCCAGCGTCACCGAGCTTCCGTCTGGCTTCTGCACTGTGGTAACTCCAGTTGAATTGTTGATGTCGAACTTAGTGGTGCCCCCGCCCTGCGTTATCCACATCAGCTGGTGAGTGCCGCTCTGCCCCAATCGCATGCGGGTAACGTCGCCGTACACGTAGATGCCCCCCAGAGCTTCGTTGGTGGTGTTTCCCGTGTCGCCCGTGCCGTCGCTCTTGGCGTAATACACTCCCGGGTTGATGCTGTTGTTGTTCTCCAGGAGCCCCAGGTTCTGCCGCCGCTCCAGATTGGTGAGGGCACTCAGGTCTCCGGCCCCGGCGTAGTCGCCCATGGAGATGCGGGCCTGGCTGAGGGCGTTGGTCGGAGTAGGTATCGCGTCAACGCCCCAAAGCGGCGGATACTCCTCGTTCCAGGTGACAACCGGATTGTAGATGAGCTGCGAAGTCTCATAGCTGTCCCAGGTTGTCTGGAACTGGTCAGTGAAAACCGGACCTCCGCCTGCGTTGTCACCGGCAAAGCCAGGTCTACTGCCGACGTACACGGGACCGGCCAGTAATTCGTCCGAGGCAAAGTAGATCTGGTGGCCGCTCGGGGTGGACATGTTCACCGTGAAGAAGTTGTAAAACGAGAAGGACGGATGGAACACGCGGACTTCAAAACTGCCGGTCAGCCGGGTAACTTGCTCGCCCGACAACCTGGAGCCGGGCTTTTTCCCTACAGCTGTGACCGAATAATCATAGTAGAAAACATATGCGTCTGAAGGGTCGCCGGGATCCGGATAGTCCACATCCGTGGGCGTGAAGTCGTAAGAAAGATCGTAGGTTGCCTTATCCGCGCCTGCACCAAGCTCCGCGCTATACACCACCTCGCCTCGGGGAAGCAGTTCATCGAATCCAGGCACGAAGTCCCGCAGCACTCCGATGTCGTTGTCCCCGCTACGGTCGCCTGAAAGCGCCATTGAAGCGTATTCGTCCATATCCGACGTGGTGGTAATCGTAGGCACGGAGAAGGTCTGCATAATGTCGTCCAGCAAACGCCGACCTAGTTCCTGCCCTCCCTCTGCGGCAAAGAAAGCCTGCGTCGTAGTAGTTCCACGTTTGGTGTTCTCAATTTCGGTGAAGATAGTGAAGCTCACCGCAACGGCAAGCACCAAGGCAATGGCTAGAACCATCATCACTATCACCAGAGCAATGCCTTTGCGGGAACGAGTCCCGTTCACAAGCCTATTTATCAAGGTATCTCAACCCCTTTGTGAGTTCAAGCTCATGTCTACCAGCCAATCTGTGCAGCCAGCCGTTAATCGGGAAGGCGCCAGGCAAGGTTGGGGCAGAACACGCGCTGCGAGGAGGATAGCGTTCCCACCATCTCCCTGATGCCTTCCCGGACAGAATCTGGAGGCGACAAGGTAACCTGCACCATTACCGCAGTCACCTGGTCCGGATCCATGGTCTCAACATTGTCCCTGGTGTAATAAACGAAACGGAGATCATCCACGTTGATCATGACAATCTCAGGGTCGTTCACCAGATAGTAGTCGGGACCGTGCTTCTCCCAATGTGTAACTGTGATGGTCTTGTTGGAAGGGTCATGCACAAAGCTGAAGCGGTCGGTAGCGCCATCAGCATCGTAGTCTCCCTGGAAAACCATGTAGCTCTCGTCAATCTCCTCAATCGCAGTGTCCACGGGGCGGACACCCGCAAAACGGATCATGCGCGACATGTAACGGAGAGTATCCCGCAGGTCCATCTGCATTCGCAAACGAGTGCTGGCAATGGACGAAGTCTGCAGCGAGTTGAGGAAAGCCATACTAATGACGCCGACTATGACAGCGATCAGTACCGAGACCAACGCGACTTCAATCAACGTGAATCCCTTACGGCTATGTTTGAACAGGCGCTTCACCTACAGCATCCCCTCCGGGAACGGCCTTGCGATAATGGTGGTAATGGAGATGCTCTCAGCGACCTTCTCCTCCCACGCCACGGTGACGGAAACCGTTTTAGTTCCATCCATCGGCGAATCATCGATCACAGTCCACTCCCGGGAGAAGATCCCACCCGGCTGCCCATACTCATCGAGCAGAATCTGCTCCCCATATTCGTCTTCATCCATACCTGATACCAGATCGTCATAGGATACGTTACGGAGCTCTTCCATCTTGGCTTGCGCCAGCGAAACCGCCACCTGCCGCTGGTGTTGCTGGCGCGCGTCCATTAAGGAGCTAGAGATCACCCACAACACGGTGATTAGGCCAACCGTGAGTATCATTGCGGCAATCAGTATCTCAACCAGCGTGAAGCCTCTCCTGGATTCCGTTCTACCCACCTGGATTGGCTTAGTGTGCAACACCATCACTCTCCTTCGCGTACCAAACGCCCGGAGGCGATAATCCCCTGAAGCTTGACCGTCTTGCCCCCCGCGTCAGCGATTTCAACGCGTCCGCCGTAGCGCAGGGAGCCGTGCGGATCAAACACGGCGACCTGGTCCGGGAAGGTTACCCCTCCCGCAGTGAATACTATTGTCTTGGGCAATACGCTCGCGTGCGGGTCGTAATTCCACGCGCCGCTGTCCGGGTCGTACTCCTTGATGGTGTAAGAGCGCGCGGCTACATCAAACTCCACAGCACAGAAAGTGTTCTTGGAGATCGCACGCGAACGCGCCGAGGAGAACGTGGAAATGAGTTCATCCGTTGCAGCATCCAAACTGCTCTGGCGGAAGGCAGCCGTCATCACAGGAACAGCAATGGTGGTAAGTATGCCGATGATTGCGACCACCATCAGCAACTCAACCAGCGAGAACCCGGAGTTCCCGCGCTGTATTCCTACAGCTTGAATGTCCACCATCTCTCCAGGACACGCGCTTACGGTTGTGTTCCCGGTAAAACGCGAGACGACCCGAAGATTCAGGAGCCTCACCTTTAAAAATTCACCATCCTCTGGCGCGACCTATGACCGCGCAGTCAAATGCGCTAGCAAGGAGAATATACCATAAGAACCGGCTCCCTGCAATTCTGGCGCCTGCGCGCGCGCTTCCCCTGCATACGACCTCAACACCACGTGCACCCTTCTTCTTGGCGCTGCCGCTGCGCCCGCTGTTGGCATCACGCGGGGATTCTGCTAGACTGAGTGGCTCAAACCGGAGTTGTATCAACATGAAGCGAACCTATCAACCGAAGAAACGAGTACGCAAGCGCAATCACGGTTTCCGGGCGCGAATGCGCACCAAAGCCGGGCGCCGGATAATCAACAGCCGGCGGGCCAAAGGCCGCCAGCGCTTGGCAGCGTAGGCCTGGAGCCAGGATTGCCGCGTTTGACCACCTTGAGGGCGGGATACCCGTTTGACCGGGTATTCAATGAGGGCAAGTTCACCGTAAAGGAGAATATGAGCCTGCACTTCGTGGGGAACGGGACAGGGCAGTCACGCTTCGGCTTCGCAGTTTCCACACGCATAAAGCGCGCGGTTGAGCGGAACCTGTTGCGGCGGCGGATGAAGGAGATCGCCCGGCAGCTTGAGAGCGTGAAGCCGGGATACGATATCGTGTTCCTCCTCCGGGAGCGCAATGATGACTCCCTGGAGGGTCTCAGGCGGAAGATGATGTACCTGCTGGAAAACCGGGGGCTGTTGCTGGAGGCGGCGGAGTGAAGCGCTTCCTGCTCTGGCTGATTGGCTGCTACCAGAAGCACCTCTCGCCGCTGATCCCGCCTTCCTGCAAGTATCGGCCGACCTGCAGCAACTACGCCAAGGAGGCGATTGAGGTGCATGGCGCACTGCGAGGCAGCCTGCTGGCGATATGGCGCGTGCTGCGCTGCAACCCGTTTTCACGCGGGGGATACGACCCGGTGCCGCCGGCGCGGGACGCCAGGCCCAAAGGCGGCACTAAAGATGATAATGTCACCCGCTTCGCCGGGAACTAAGAAATAATGAGCATCACCAAACTTCCACCCCTACCCATGGCACTCCTGGTGCAGACGGGAGAGACCTACCAGCGGCTGATTGGGCAGACCGCCATCGGCACTTACAAGGGCTTCACCGGGCCAATCGCGGAGATAGTGCTGCACCTCCTCGTCGGCATTTACGCTGTTATCGGCGACTTCGGCCTGGCTATCATACTGGTGGCCATCCTGGTGCGGCTGTTGCTGCTGAGCCTGACCATGGCGCAGATCCGCACCATGCAGGCGCAGCAGTACCTGGGCCCGCTCACCAAGAAGATCCAGCAGCGCTACAAGAACGACAAGCAGACGCAGAACCAGCTGCTGATGCAGCTTTACCAGAAGTTCAAGCTGAACCCGCTGGCGGGCTGCCTGGGGATGCTGGTGCAGCTGCCCATCTTCTTCGGCATTTACCGCGCGCTGTACGACCCCATCTTCCTGGGACACAGCTTCCTGGGCGTCCAGTTGCTGTTCCCCATGAACCTGTACTACGTGCGCAGTTTCGGCGGCACCGGGGTGAACCTGCAGGAGATGATCTTTGAGTACATCCAGCAGCAGAACCTCTGGCCGCAGGTGTGGCAGTGGGAGCTGGTGCGCGGAACCAAGCTCTATGAGTGGGCGCTTTACTGGCCGGCGCTGGCCCTGGTGGGGCTGTACATCGGCAGCACTTTCGTGATGCAGAACGTGATGCGGCGCGCCAATGAGCCCGACCCGGAAGTGAAGGCCATCTTTGAAGCGGATAAGCAGAAGAACAACGACGGCAAGCCCCAGGGGCCCGACCTCGGCGAACAGATGCAGCGGCAGATGAAGTTCATGTCGGTGTTCCTGGTGGTCATCGCCTTTGTGCTGTCCGCCGGCGCCCTGCTGTACTTCATGGTGCAGAACCTGCTGATGATTGCTGAGTACACCTACCTGCCGCGGTTTACCAAGATGCACCACTCGGCTGATGATGTGCGCGAACTACTGGCGGCCATTGACAAGGGTAAGCCGCTGGCGGGCGACGCCGCCCAGCCGGCCGGGAGCGAGGGCGAGGAAATGGCCCAGGCGCCGCTCCGCCGCTCCCAGAGCCGTGGATTCAAGAAGAAGTAACCCTGAAGGGGGTAACCCGATATGGATATCAGAACGCTCTCCGGAGAGAATCCGGAAGCCCTGGAGGCTGCTCTGCGGCAGCAGTTCGGGGGACTGGACGCTTACGTGTGGCCGGGGCAGCCGCAGGACGGCAAGGAGACGCTGCACGCCGCGCCGGTGCACCAGGTGCTGGACTTCGTGCAGGAGATGGCGGACAAGGTCTGCCGCATAATTGACCCGCGGTCAACCGTCCGCATCAAGCCTGACCGGGACAACCGCACCGAGGTGCTGGTGATCATCCGCAGCCGCAACACCGGCGCCTTTATCGGCTGGCACGGCCAGACCCTGGACGCGGTGGAGCTCCTGCTCAACGCCATCGTCTCCCAGCACCTGGGATTGAGGCTGGACATCACCGCCGACATTGACCAGTACCGCAGGAAGCGCGCGAGCTTCCTGGAAGCGCTGGTCAAGCGCACCGTGCGCGAGATTGAGCACGACCACACGGAGAGACCGCTGCGGGGGCTGCTGCCAAAGGAGCGGCGGTACGTACACACGCTGATGGCCGACCACCCGTACTTAACGACCGAAAGCCGGGGGCGTGGCGGCAAGCGCACGCTTTTCATCACGCCGCGCAAGGAGTTCGCGGCAGGGGAGACCGAAGATGGAGGGGAATAAGGGCTACAAACGGTTGTACCGCGGCCGCAAAGGCAGCATCCTCACCGGCCTCTGCCAGGGGCTGGGCGAGTACTTTGAGGTGGACCCGGTAATCATCCGGCTCATCGCACTGCTGGCGCTGTTCTCCACCATGGGCTTCGCGGTCATCGTGCTGTATTTCGTCTTCACGCTCATCGTGCCGCGGAAGCCTGATTAGCTGTCGGCGATTGGCGTCCGG
>CAZXPM010000092.1:0-3989 GCA_964643155.1 uncultured Planctomycetales bacterium
CGGGCTGGCGTCCAGGGTCTGGGTGGAGTGCAAGTCTCCGGCGTAGTGGACGACATGTCCGAGCTGCGGCTGGTTTACGAGCCGTCGCATCCCGACGCGAATGCCGATGGTTACGTGGCGTATCCCAATGTGAATGTGGTAACCGAGATGGTCGACCTGATTGCCGCCTCGCGGGCTTACGAGGCGAATGTCACCGCCTTTGAGGCGGCCAAGGCGGCCTACATGAGGACTCTGTCACTGCTGCAGGTGTAACACCGGCGGTGGGGCTACCGGGGGTAACAGGTGAAGCTGCCATCAGCGCAAGAAAGCGGTCTACGCGCGGAGTTCTCCGCGCACCTTGAGCACATCCGGAGGCTGGCCGGGGAAGTTGACGCGGGCGGCCAGGCGGACTTCAAGGACGTTCTGCTGAAAAGCCTCTCCGACGTGGAGAGCATCCTCACCGAAGCTGACGTGCTGACCAACGAGTATGCCGCCGGGCGGCTGGATGACATCAATGCAGTTGTGCTGGCGGTGGAACGGGCGGATCTGGCGCTTACGTTCGCGCTGAAGTTGCGCAACAAGCTGCTGGAGGCCTACCAGGAAATCACGCGGATGCCCGTCTGACCAGGGCTGCGGAGGCGAATGAAGCATGTCTGAACTGGGGTCAAAGTGGCGTGAATGGCCGGCGAGCTACAAGCTCATTCTGCTGGCGGCTCCGCTCGTCGTGATAGTCGCCGTGGTGGTCTTGATGAACATCAAACCCCAGGGCGACTATGCCACGCTTTACAGCAACCTGGACATCCGCGACGCCTCGGCCATCGTGAAAGAACTCAAGCGCCTCAACATTCCCTATTCACTCACCAACGGCGGCGCGGACATCCTTGTGGCGGAGCGCGATGTTTACGACACGCGACTCGCGCTGGCGGAGAAGCAGTTGCCGTTCAAGACCGTGGGCTTTGAGCTCTTTGACAAGGTGAAGCTGGGCACCACCGAAACCGGCCAGCGGGTGGACTACCAGCGCGCTTTGGAGGGTGAACTGACGCGCACCCTGGAGGAAATCCCCTCGGTGCTTAAGGCGCGGGTGCATTTGGTGATACCGCAGGAGAGTTCGTTCCTGTTTGAAGACGAGCGCGCCACCGCCTCGGTGATGCTGGTGATGGAAGGCGGGCGCACCCTCAGCGAGAATCAGGTGCAGGGGATCATACACCTGGTCTCTCACGCGGTGCCCAACCTGAGCGACAAGGACGTGGTGGTTTCCGATTCGCGGGGCGGCTATCTCTCCAGCGGGCTTGGCGGGTCGGTGGCTTTTGGCCTGGACAATCCCGAAAAGCAGCTGGAGATAAAGAAGAGCTATGAGCACCATCTCCAGCGCAAGATCTACGAGCTGCTGGAGCCGGTTTATGGCCGGGGCAACATCTCCGCCTCCGTTTCAGTGGAGCTGGACTTCAACAAGGTCCGGCGCGAGAGCGAAAAGGTGACGCCGGTGGTGGGCGACAGCGGGCTGCCGGTAAAGGAAATGGAGAGCCGCACTACCACCTCCGAAAGCGACGAAGCCGCCGGGGGCATTCCCGGCACGGCCAGCAACATTCCCGGCTATCTAGGGGTCGATCAGGTGGAATCCACCGGCGGGAGCAGAACGGAACAGAGCGAGTATGAAGTTGAATACGATGTCAGCCGTGAGCTGGAGTCCATTGACTTCGCGCCTGGCTCAGTCTTGCGCAAGACCGCGACCGTCATACTCTCCACCGAGGAGTGGGACAACGCGCGCCGCGCGGAGGTGGAGAACTGGGTGATCAACGCCATCTCAGCCGACCCCGCGCGGGGCGATACCGTCAGCGTGTCCGCGTACGTGTTCACGGGGGAAACCGCCGCCGCGCTCCAGGGCGAAGTTGCCGCTTCGTCCCGCCGGCTGCTTATCGGAACCGTGCTCAAGTGGGTCGCCATTTTTGTGGTGCTGCTCCTGTTCTTCTTCACGGTGCGCTCAATCGTCGGGATGACCATGGGCAAGGAGCGCCCCCTCACGGCCGCCGCGATTGAACGCATGGTGCGCGACAAACTGGCGGCGGCGGAGGCCGCGCTGCCTGAGATGGATGATGTAGATCTGCCGCCGATGGACAGGGCCAGGCAGACCCGCTTCTCCAAGATGAGAGAGCAGATAATCAAGCTGATTGACACCAAACCGGACGAGGTCGCGAGCCTGGTGCGCTCGTGGCTGCTGGAGGACTAAGCAGGGATGTCACCGGGCGCAAAAAGACTGGACGAGCTGACCGGCAAGCAGAAGGCCGCCATACTGGTTATCGCGCTTGGCCAGGAGGCCTCAATCAAGCTGCTAAAGCACCTCTCGGAAGAGGAGATTGAGAGCATCACGCTGGAGATAGCCAGCTTCCGTAATGTCAGCTCGGAGCTGCAGGAGAAGGTATTTGAGGAGTTCTACAATCTGATGATTGCCCGGGACTATCTGGCCCAGGGCGGCATGGAGTACGCCCGTTCGCTGCTGGACGAGGCGCTCGGATCGCAGAAGACCGACGAGATACTCGGCAAGCTCTCCACCTTTCTGCGCGTTGCGCCCTTTGACTTCCTTAAGCGCACGGACAAGGAGCAGCTCATCTCTTACATCCAGACGGAACACCCGCAGACCATATCGCTGATTCTGGCCTTCCTGGAGCCAAAGGACGCCGCCGAGCTGCTGTCGCGCCTGCCGCAGGAAATCCAGCCTGAAGTGGCGCAGCGGCTGGCGACCATGGACCGAACCAGCCCGGAAATCGTGCGCGAAGTGGAGCGGGTTATTGAGCAGAAAGTCTCGGCCGTGGTCACCAGCGAGCTGGCGGTGGCCGGTGGGGTGCAGGACCTGGTGGAGGTGCTGAGCTTGGTTGACCGCTCAACCGAGAAGGGCATCATGGAATCCCTGGAGGACCGTGACCCCGAGCTGGCAGATGAGATTAGGCGCCTGATGTTCGTGTTTGAGGACATCCGCACGCTGGATGACCGCACTGTGCAGCGGGTGCTGCAAGAGATACCGGACAAGAAGGACCTGGCCATCGCGCTGCGGGGGGTGTCCGACGACGTGAAGAACAAGATTCTGCGCAACATGTCCAAGCGCGCAGCCGCCACGCTGCAGGAGGACATGGACTATATGGGCCCGATGCGCCTGAAGGACGTGGAGGACGCCCAGCAGCGCATCGTGGAAGTCATCCGCAAGCTGGAGGAATCCGGCGACATCATCATTGAGCGCGGCGGCGAAGCGCAGTACATCTAGGCGGTGCAAGACCATGCCACCACGAGTGCTAAAGTCGGGGAGCCTGCGCAAGTCTACCGGGCCACTCCAACTGTTCGCCCGCAAGGGCGGTGAGAGCTTGGGCTCAAGCGCGGAAACCGGCCTGCTGGACTATGAAGAGTTTCTCCGGTTACCCGCGCGCGACCAGATAGCCTACCTGGAGAAGCGGCATCGCGCGGTCACCTACGAATGCGAGAGCCTGGTGAATGCCGCCCGGGAGGAAGCAGAGCAGATCGTGGCCGTGGCCAGGTCACGGGTGGAAGCGGAGCGGCGCCAGGCGCGCGAAGAAGGCTTCGCCGCCGGCATGGAAGAGGCGCGCAAGAAGCTCCAGGCGGAGTACAGTGCCCAGCTTCCGGCGTTGCTCCGGCGGCTGGAGCAGACCATCGCGGAGGCTTCCGCGGCGCAGCAGGAATACTTGGACTCTCTGGCGCAGCCGCTCATAGGAGCGCTGCTGGAGGTCGTGCGCAAGCTCTACTGGGAGGAGGAAATGACCGCTTCCCGCCTGGCGAGGATAGTCTCGGCCGTGAGTGCCGAGCTGAAGACCCCTGACCACTTGTCGGTTCGCGTCAACCCCAAGGACGCGGACGCGCTGGAGTGTGCTGGCTTCTCCGAGGCGCTTGAAGCCGCCGGCATCAGCCCCTCCCGCATTCAGCTCCTGCGCGACGGCGCGATCAAACGGGGCGAGTGCCGCATCATCTACGGAGCTGCGGAAATGGCGCTGGACCCGGACCGCATC
>CAZXPM010000092.1:3999-6842 GCA_964643155.1 uncultured Planctomycetales bacterium
TCGCCCTGCTGCAGGAGGCCTTGGGTGCCCCCGCCGAAACCGCAGAAGAAGGTGCAGGCGGTGGCTAGGCAGGCTGAGCGGCTGCTGTCAACGATCTCCCGCGAGCTGGCGGAGGCTTCTCCCTTTGTCCGGCGGGGACAGGTAGTAAAGGTGGCGGGGCTGACGGTGGAGGCCTCGCTGCCGCCGACCTTTATAGGGGAGCTTTGCGTGTTTGAGAAAGTCGCGGACAAGGACGAGGTGCTGGCTGAAGTCGTGGGCTTCCGCAACGGCACAACCATCCTCATGCCCATGGACTACATTGAGCACATTGGCATGGGCACTAGCGTCCGCGCTACCGGCCAGCCGTTCTCCCTGAAACTCAACGACGGCTACCTGGGTCGGGTCATCGGCGGCCTGGGGCAGCCGCTGGACAGCCGTCCGCCGCCGTCAGCCGCTGGCGGAACGGTGCGGATGATTGTCCGCGAAGCTCCTTCGCCGCTGGACCGCCCCCGCATCGCGGAGCCGATGAGCTCCGGTATTAAGGCCATAGACAGCATGCTCACCTGGGGCAAAGGCCAGCGCCTCGGCGTCTTTTCCGGTTCCGGCGTGGGCAAGAGCACCCTGCTGGGAATGATGGCGCGCAACTCCGAGGCCGAGGTCAATGTCCTCGCGCTCATCGGCGAGCGCGGCCGCGAGGTTAAGGACTTCCTGGAGCGCGACCTGCGTGCCGAGGGCCTGGCCAAGTCCGTGGTCGTGGTGGTAACCAGCAACGAGTCCCCCGTGCGCCGCGTCATCGGCGCCCAGTTGGCAATGACCATCGCGGAGTACTTCCGCGACCGGGGCAGGCACGTGCTGTTCCTGATGGACTCGCTCACGCGCTACACCTACGCCCTGCGCGAAATCGGCCTCGCGCTCGGCGAACCGCCCACCACGCGGGGATACACCCCCTCGGTGTACGCCAGGATACCCAAGCTCGCGGAGCGTGCGGGCATCACCGGCCAGGGTTCCATCACCGCCCTGTTCACGGTCCTGGTTGAAGGAGACGACATGAACGAGCCGGTGGCCGACATCGCGCGCTCGGTGCTGGACGGCCATATTGTGCTTTCGCGGAAGCTGCTCACCGAAGGCCACGTTCCGCCGGTGGACGTGAAGGCCAGCATCAGCCGCGTCTTCTACGACGTCGCCAGCCCGGAGCAGCAACGGATGGCGCAGTGGATACGCGAGACGCTGTCGGTTTACGAGGAGGCCGAGGACCTGATTAACATCGGGGCCTACAAACGCGGCAACAACCCGCGCATAGACGCCGCGATTGACAGCCTGGACATGATAAAGGCCTTCCTGGTGCAGCAGGTGGACGAACGCTGGACCATGGAAGAGACGCTGCAGGCCATGGGGGAGCTTTACCGGGCGGCCAGAAAGCCGTCAGGTGCGAAATAGCCGATGAAGCGCTTCAGGTTCAAGTTCCAGCGGCTGGAGGAAGTGAGGAAGGCCTCAGTAGGAGAGCTGCGTTCGCAGGTTCTGGGCGTGCGGCTGCAAATCGCCGAAGTGGAAACGCGGCTGGAGCATCTGCGCGCGCGGCTGAACGAGACCCGCGACCAGTTGCTCCGGGCCCGCACGACGCCGGGCGACTGTTCGCTGCATATGCCCTACGAGCACTACATAGACCTGCTGAAGGAGCGCCGGGCGCGCACCGCCGAGGAGCTGGCGCGGCGGCGGCTGGAGCTGGCCGCGCTGCGGACGCGGCTCGTGGAGGCCAACCGCGAGCTCAAGGTGGTGGAGAAGGTGCACGAGCGCAAAGCGGTGGAGCATCGGGACGAAGTCCTGCGGGAAGAGCAGAAAGAGCTGGACGAGCAGGGCATACTCTATAATTAGACCCGATGGAGACGAAACCACTGACGATTATGGTCGCGCTGCTGGCCGCGCTGGCCTTGTTCCCGCTTTCGCTTCAGGCGCAAACGCTGCCGATGCCCACGCGCACCTCTCCGGGGTTCCAGGCGGTGGGGCAGGCGCAACTGGAGACCATCCATTACCAGGCGCACGTCTTTCTGGAGCACCGCGGACGCTACCCCGAGAGCCTCCAGGAGCTGCGCGAAAGCCCCTACTGGGTGGTGGAAGTGTTTAACGTCTTCACTTCCCTCCCCATCCAGCAGGTGCGGTTCTTCGTGCACGAGGAGGACTACGCCACCATGGACGCGCTGCCGCAGGTGGAGTTGTTCGTCCGGCTGCCGGACGAGGAGGGCGCGGAGTTTGACGAGCCGGATGCCCGGTTACGGGCGCAAATGGGGCGCAAGGGCGGCAAGCCCGGCCACCGGGTTGACCCCGCGCGCATTGAATTCCCGCCTCCCGGCGACCTCTTCTACCACGTGGACGAGGACAGCCTGCAACTGGTGGTCTTTGACGATGCGGGCGCCTGGCAGGAACTGTGGGTGGAGCTGCCGTTCAACTACCGGGCGAGCATCCTCCAGCTCACGGAGTCCGTGCGGCCCCGCACCGACCTGATGACCGCGGAGCTGGCGATGCACCTGGAGAACATCCTGCCCGGCCAGTACAACCGCCTGCTCTTCCTTACCGATCGCCCTACCTTGGCGCCCACGGAAATGAAACAGCTCCTGCCGACCAGCTTTGAGGACATGGCGGCGGAGCTGTCGTTGGGCTACATCAATGGCGCACGGCAGCGCCCCTTCATGCGCGCGCCCTATTACTCCCCGGGCGATATGGCCACGGCGCCGTGGCTGGGCGGCGGGGAGGGCATCCTCTACTTCCTGGATGGCGAGCGCGCCCGCACACTCCTGGAGCTGACGGACGAGGATGTGCGGCGGGAGCACGCTGCGCAGATCAAGCGCCGTGACAGGCTGGTGGCGAAG
>CAZXPM010000093.1:0-6768 GCA_964643155.1 uncultured Planctomycetales bacterium
GGATGTAGCGGTTGACCTGCCCACCGAAGAAGGGGTGGATGACCACGTGTATATCCGTTACGCCAATGAGGAGCAGGGCCAGATGCGGCGCGTCCTTCTCGGCGGCGGGATGAAGGATGTTGCTGGAACCGATGTGGCCTGGTCGGAGTTCATCCTATTTGAGGCGCGGTCGCTGATGCCGCCAGACACGGTGGAGGATGGACTGCTGATATGGCATGTCAACGAGGAGGTTTACCTGACGAAAGTGCTGTCCGGGGCTCAGCCGGAACTCCCGAACTCAGATGAAGAGTATAAGTACGTTGACTTGGTGGAAACGCCGCACGATGCTGACAACCTGGTGGATAGGCCTTTCCAGGACGGCAATCCAGCCAGTCTCGCACGGGCCAGCGACATCTGGCCCTATGGCGGATTCAACTCGCTCAGCGCAACTGTGCCTTCTGCTGGCGACTATCTGTACAAGCAGCCTTCACTTCTGCCCGCGCAGCCTTATCCCCCGTACTTTGATGAGTCTGGGCCCAGAATCGAAGTCACCGGGATTGCCCGTATGGATCCCGGCGCGAGTTTCAACTACCGTACGCCCGCGCCGCTGCCGCCGGAGATTGTCAGCCTGACTCCGGTGCTAACCAGCTCTGGCAGCGGCTCAAGTCGCCGCTGTTATCTCGGGGCGGCGGTGAGCGGGAACCAGGGCGGGCTTACTATTACCGTGACCGTGCAGTACGTGGATGCGAATGGAGTTGCACAGGAGCTGGTGCGCGATGCCTCGGACGGGACTATGGATCAGTTTGACGTGACTGCCTTGATGCCCAACCAGCGGCTTATCCTGAGCGCGGTGGCGAGCAAGGGCGCGGAGACCAGCGAGCCGCTCACCGCAGAAGCTGATGTGGTTACGCTTGTCGGCGATGTTGATTGTGACGACATTTTGGCTGACGGTGATGTGGACGCGCTGGCGGCACTGGTAGGGCTGACGGCGGCCGACGCTGGTTTCCGGCCGTGGTACGACCCCAATCAGGATGGGGTCGTGGACGAGCGCGACGTGGCCTGCATTGGCTATTACTATGGACGCGCGCGCCTGGGAAGCTAAATGGGTTCACTCATCCGGCCAGGGCGCAGGGAGCAGATCGCGCACGGCGGAACCACTCGAGGCTCGGTTCGCTCTTCCATCGTGACGGCGACGATGCTCTCAAACTCCCGCTCTCCATTGGAGGCGGCCATTCCCAGCGCCACCGCTTCGGCACAGACGTCTATTGCGTTCGATTCCAGGTGCACCCCGGCATAGGTGCGGCCCGACTTCGTGCGGACGGCAGCACCCAGGTGACGGCGGTCAGGATGGCAGTTCTCCCGAATCACCCTCTTGGCCGCTTCAATCAGGCCCTCGTCTGCTTCGGTCATTGGCAAGTACTCCATGGTCGTTGCGACTCTTTCACCTTGCTTTCATCCACGCTTCTGCGGCCTGTAGCGGCTCGGCGGGCACGCGGTGTGCCCCGGAGAACTCATAGAAGGTGACATCGTAGCCGGCATCTCGCAGCGCATCCCGCGCCTTCTCGCTGGCCCTGAACTCAACCACCCGGTCTTCTTTCCCGTGCGCGATAAACACGCGCAGGTGGTTGGCGGCGGCGATGTCCCCGGCCGTGAGGATGTCCCCTTCCAACCAGCCGGCGAAACAGACAATGCCGTCCAAGTACTCGTGGTGGAGGATTCCGGTCAGATAGGCAAGAGTGCAGCCTTGCGAAAACCCGAGCAGATACACCTCGTTCACGTTGTAACGCCCGCGCAGCTCCTCCACCGCGCGGCCGACATACGCTGCCGACGAGACGGCGGTCTGCTTCCAGAAGTTCTCGTTGTCCGGCAGGCCGGTAATCCAGCTATAGCCCAGGTCGCTGCCCACCGAGAATGCATAGGGAGCTTGCAGCGAAGCGAAGATGAAGTCGTGCTCGCTGAAGCGCTCCCACAGGCCCATGAAGCTCCTGGGCGAAGCCCCGTAGCCGTGCAGGCCAATCACCAGCCTGTAGGCCTTGGCCGGATCGTAGTCGTCCGGCAACTGGATGTAGCACTCGTGGTATGTGGGGGCTTCCAGCAGCGCCATCGTGCCAGCCCCCGCGTCCCTGGCTTTCTGCGCCGCCGTCAGCTTCGCCAGCGTCTCCTTGAACACCTCCGTGTCTCTTACGGAGTCAAAGTCCGCGTCCCGCGCCGCCATGCTGAATTGCTCAAACCCGGCATTGGCCGCGCGCTCCAGGTGCTTCGCCGCCAGGTCCGCCCGGCCCATCAATCCGTAGCAACAGGCGAGGTTGTAGATGCTGTTGCCGTCTTTGACGTTGTAGTGGAGCAGGGCGAGGTAATACTGCGCCGCTTTCGCGTAATCCTCGGCCTCGTAGGCTTCGCGGGCCGCTCGCTGCCACCCTGCCAGGTCGGCGTCCAGGAACCCGCCCGCGTCCGCCGCCAGCGGGTCAATGGCCGCTGGATCAATTTCGGCGCTCCCCGCCAGGGCGAAGGGCACTGCAGAAAGAAGAATCGCCGCCACAGTGAGCCAGGTGAAGAATAGACGCATGGGGCACCCCCTTTGGTGGTACGGACATTCTAGCCTAGCGGGTTCATTAACTGCAATCCAGAAGATTCCGCAGAAAACTCCGTTAGAAATGAAATAAACCGCCGGCTATGCGAGTATTCTGATAACATATCTCTGGGGGTTACAATGGCCAGAACGAAGATTGACGGTAAAACCGGAAAACACTTCCCGCTGAAGGCGGCGCAGTGCCTGCGGGCGCTGGCTCATCCTACGCGGATGATGATAGTGCACACGCTGCGCGAGGGCGCAAAGACCGTGGGTGAGATTGAGGGGATTGTGGGGACGACCCAGTCCAACGTGTCCCAGCATCTCAAGATCCTGCGCGACCTTAAGATCCTCAAGGCCAAACGCGTAAAGAACCACGTGTTCTATTCGGTGATGGACCGGAGGGTATTCAAGCTGATTGACACCGTAAGAGAGACTCTCTGCCGCTAGCGGGAGCTTCTATACTCCGTGCCGGTTACTTCTTGATGGTGTGAGTGTCCCAGCTCGTGAGAGCAGCGAGGCGGCGAGTCCTATCGGCAGCACCAGTGTGATAGCCCCACCGTCAGGTGGTTGATGGCCTCTCAGGCCACATCTCCGGCAGTATGCCAAGGAACGAGCCGGTACTGCAAAGCGGCCAGCCTGAACAGAAGCTGAGGCGCGGCGAGCCTGCCAGCGGCGCCCAAACCTGCGTTTGTCAGGCCTCTTCTGCCGGGTTCGCGCTTTTGCGGTATATTAATGCATCTGGTACGCGCCCCAGGGTTACCGATGACAGAAAAGCAACAACGGGTTGACCGTACGGCCATATGGCTGACTGTCCTGATAGGGGTGGTGGCTGTTGTCGTGATTGTGCTGGTCAGCCTGCCACCCGCAGAGGACACGCACGTGCCGCCTCAGCCTGATGCGGACACAGCCGCAAGCGAGGCCGTGGTTGACCTTTCAGAGCCAATGCCCAGCTCCCCCATCGTCTCCCCGGATCAAGGCGCGGCAGGGGAGGAAACTATGGCAGACGCGATGACGATTACTTCAAGCGCGTTCGTTAACACCGGGGATATACCTGTTGAGTACACCGCGGATGGCCGCGATGTAAACCCCCCGCTCGCGATAAGGGGTGTGCCCGCGGAGGCGAAAAGCCTGGTGCTGATTATGGACGACCCCGACGCGCCTGTAGGCGTGTGGGACCACTGGATCATGTGGAACATCCCGCCCGACACCACGGACATCGCTCCTGGCAGCGTTCCCGCTGGCGCAGTGCAGGGCGCGAATGGTTGGGGACGCGCAGATTACGGCGGCCCTTCACCCCCGTCGGGAAAGCACCGGTACTTCTTCCGGCTGTACGCGCTGGACACTACCCTCAACCTCCAGCCAGGAGCAGGAAAGGACGCGGTAGAAAGCGCGATGGAAGGCCACATCCTTGCTGAGGCGGAGCTCGTTGGGCTCTACTCCCGTGAACGCGGCTAAAGGCGGACCGGCAGCCGCTTGACCCCACCTGAAGGGAATCTGTGATACCATTCGGCCAGGGGAGGCTGATTTAGCTTAGGCTTCCCGTCCCGGGTCTTCCCGGCGCTTGTGGCGGGCACGCTGAGGTGTTGCGCCGGCCGGCAATTTGTATATAATCGTGCTCCGGAGCCTGACTCCATTGATATGGACGACTTACCGTTGAAAACCGAGGGCCTGACCTATGAACAGGCGGGCGTTTCCATCAAAGCGCAGGACGCCGCGATTGAGCTGATCAAGCCGTTGGCGGCTGAGACCTACACCCCCCGGGTTGTTTCTGGCGTGGGTGGTTTTGGCGCTCAGTTTGACGCTGCCTTTGAGGACATTGATGAGCCGATCCTGGTTTCCTCCACTGACGGGGTGGGAACCAAGGTCCGGTTGGCGGCCCGCTTCCGGCGCTGGGAGGCGGTCGGACGCGATCTGGTCGCAGTGTGCGTCAATGACGTAATCACTACTGGGGCGCATCCGCTGTTCTTTCTGGACTATCTGGCCTGCCACAAGCTGGAACCGCAAGTGGTGCAGGAGGCGGTTCGCGGCATGCGAGCAGGCTGTCTGGAGTGCGGCTGTGCGCTGATCGGCGGCGAGCTGGCGGAAATGGGTGACATTTACCAGCCGGGCGAGATGGACCTCGCGGGCTTTGCGGTCGGAGTAGTGGGTCGGTTGAACCGGATAGATGGCAGGGGAGTCGTCGCTGGCGACATCGTGGTGGGCTTGCCATCCAACGGGGTGCATGCTAACGGATTCAGCCTGGTGCGCAAGGTGTTTGAGGGGTTGAGCGACGCCGAGTGGCTTGAGCACAACGACCGGCTTGGCCGCAGCCTGTTGGATGATCTGATGCGGCCCACTCGGCTCTACCACCGCAGCTTGCGCACGCTGCTGGATAATGGAGCCGAGATTAAGGCTGTTGCTCACATCAGTGGCGGCGGCCTGCCGGACAACGTTGCCCGGATGCTCCCACCTGGCTTGAATGTGGTGATTGAGCGTGCAGCCGTGCCGGTGCAGCCGATTTTCTCCTTGATCGCCGAGCGCGGCTCTGTGGACGACGAGGAGATGTGGCATACATTCAACATGGGAGTGGGCCTGGTCCTGGTCATCGCGCCTGAACAAGTGGATGAGGCCATCGGGCTGCTGGCCGAAGAGCCGGAACGGCCGGTAGTTATCGGAGCAGTTCGCTCCGGAGACGGAAGAGTGCAAATACAATGAGTACTGGAGGCAACAACATGAGGACTGCGTTCATAATCGCCTTTGCTGCAATTCTTGCTCTTGCCCTTACTGGCTCGTGCGATGTGATCAAGAAGAATGTCAAGAGCATCGTGAAGATCACAGTATACGACGACTCCAACGTGCCCTATGGTTACGTCACCGTTGCTCTGGTGAATGCTTCGGGCAAAGTGGCGGCCGCGGAGGCTACTAACGAGCGTGGAGTCGTGATTTTTGAGGGGCTTGATTCCGGCACCTACACGGTGGCGGTCAAGAACGCTGGGCAGTTTGAGTGCAAGGTGCTTGAACCCGATTCAATCAGTGTTAGCGTTGGCAAGACCAAAACGGTTGATGTTATCGTGGAACGTCCCCCGGTCATGGAGCAACGGACGCTTGAATAAGCTCTGGTGCCGCCACTGGTTTCGCTCCATGCGCAGTTCCGCGCCCGCGGAATCGAGGGAGTTTGTTAACGATTTCTCTTGACAAAAGCAACGGCGTGAGGTAACTTGACGCCGGGCTCCGGCGCGGAACGAGTAGTGTGTAATACCTGTCTGCACGGCGGCGGTGCCTTATTTTTGCGACCCTCGGGAGGAAGATAATGCCCGGTATTCAACGCATTCTGGTCGTAGGAGCGGTAGGCCAAATCGGGAGTGAGCTTACTCTTGCTCTGCGCGACAAGTATGGTGCCGACAACGTTGTCGCGGCGGGGCGGAAGACTAAGCCTTCGCCGGCCTTACGCGACTCCGGTCCCTTTACCTGGTGCGATGTGGTTGACCGCGCCCGCTTGGACGAGACGATCAAGGAATTCAAGATCGACACCATCGTCAACATGGCGGCAATCCTGTCGGCTACCGGAGAGAAGAACCCGCAAGCTTGCTGGGAGGTCAACGTCACCGGCCTGATAAACACCCTGGAAGCAGCGCTGGAGCACAAGCTGGTACAGGTGCTCTGCCCTTCCAGCATCGCTGTGTTCGGCCCGGAGACACCCAAGGACAACACTCCCCAGGAGACAATCCTGCGGCCGACCACAATGTATGGCGTCACCAAGGTGGCCGGAGAGCTGCTGTGCGACTACTATGTGCGCCGGTTCGGCGTGGACGCGCGTGGTTTGCGCTACCCGGGCATCATATCAGCGGAGACTCCTCCGGGTGGCGGAACGACGGACTACGCAGTGTGGATTTACTACAAGGCTATTGAGGAGGGCAAGTACGAGTGTTTCGTGCGCGAGGATACGCGGCTGCCCATGATGTACATGCCCGACTGCATCAAGGCGACCATGGACCTGATGGAGGCCCCGTTCGACAAGCTCAAGCACCATGGCGACTTCAATGTGGGCGCGATGAGTTTCTCCGCCGGGGAGCTGGCGGCCGCGATCAAGCGCCACATCCCGGGATTTGAGGTGACCTACAAGCCCGACTTCCGTCAGGCGATAGCCGACAGCTGGCCCAGCAGCATTGACGACAGCGCTGCCCGGGAGGAATGGGGCTGGCAACCGGCATACGACCTGGACAAGATGACAGAGGATA
>CAZXPM010000094.1:0-6757 GCA_964643155.1 uncultured Planctomycetales bacterium
ACCTGGATTCGTGGATGGCCGGCGGGCACATCAAGGGGCACTTCAACCTGGCCCGGCAGCGCACCCAGAACCCCAACCAGGATCCTGTACCAGGCTTCGCCTGGAGCCTCTCGCGGCACCTCGCCCAAAGCGTCAGCGCGGAGCTGTGGCTGGGGCAGGACCGCGAGTTTGCCTGCGGGGTCTCCGAGTATTCGGTTGACCGCCAGCAGCTGAGCAACCTCGCTGTGGACGAAACCACGCGCCGCGCCTGGGCGGATTACCTGTACCAGCGGGGCGAGTGGGAAGCCCAGGCAAATCTCTGGGTGCAGCAGCGCAACGAGCCGCAGATTGGAATGGACAATGCAGCGGCAGAGGGAATGGGCCTGAAGCTGCGGTGGCAGCCGAGCGACACCGACCTCTTATCCGGCGCTTTCCGCCGCGTGGCGTCGGACACCGCCGACCTGAACGCAGGCGAGCTGGCACGCAATGATTTTGAGTTTGAGTGGAGCCATCGTTTCACCGGGAACAACCCGGTTGATTTGCGAGCCTACTACCACCGCCGGGTTTACGAAGACACTGCCACTCTGAACTCGCACTACGGCGCGCGCGACTGTTATGGAGTAAACCTGCGCTGCTCGCCGGGCGACGTGCGTCTGCTTGAGGGCGGATGGAAGCATGAGAGCTACGACTACTACCGCCTGACCTATGAGGTCCCGGGGGTAACGGGCCTGGCGAATGTGACCGGGCTGACGCCGCTGGATTGGGCGCCGTTTTACGACCCGTTCACGGTGAACGCGGACACCTGGTACCTGAACACGAGAGTGGACCTGGGCAACCGCGGCGCCTGGTTTGCCGGCGGGATGAAACTGCGCCGGCTGGACGATTCGCTGGGAACCGCGCCCGTCGGCACCATCGCGCTGCGGCGGGACCGCGAGCTCAGCTACAGCGCGCTGTTCTATGTGCCGCTTTCGCCGGAGGTCACGCTGAACCTGGACCACTCGTACACCGAGTGGGAAAACGGCCCCAGCGGCGGAGACAGCTGGTTGTTCGGGGCGGCGCTCAACTGGACGCCGTGCGAGCGCAGCCAGGTCAATCTGCGTTACAACCACTGGGATGGCGACAGCGACTATGCGGCGGGCGCCTGGGACACCGATGCGGACAGCCTGGGAGCCACCTACACCTGGCAGAGGGCGAACCACCGGGGTGAGGTCTTTTGCGACTGGTGGAACGCCGACGGCCTGGAGCAGTCAGATTGGTGGCGGCTGGGCGGCGAAGTGAGATGGGGCGCGGGCGGCAATCCCTGGCGGCTGCGCATGACCTACACCAGCGAGGACGCGGATTACGCGCCAGTGTTTGATAACTCCGACCTGGAAATCCTCCTGGGATACACCTTCATGTTCTGACAGGCGCCCCGGTGGCCGGACACATTGCCTTAGTGGAATGCGAGGTTTTGCCACGCGCCTGTCACGAAACTGGACGACGCCCTTACATAGTCATAGTGGGGATTCGGCACCCGAGGAGGTGCGTTATGAGCAACCCGGGAGGTTTATTGCGATTGTCATCGTGACCGTCGGGTCAGCCACAGTTATTGGCCAGATGACGGTCGTAATGACCGTCAACGGGATGGTCGGATACGGCCAGGTATAAGCGCTGAGCGGCGTGGTCATACCAACCGTGAGTTCGCAGGCCGTGCTCCCCAGCCTGTACTCGCAGGCAGCCCGGGAAAGGCTGCGCACCGGACGGGCGCAACTTCCTCCGCTAGTGGAGCGCCTGTTGACCGCCGGCGAGCATTTCGCCGTGCCGGTGAAGGGGGACACCGACAGGGTACACCAAGAGATGGACCCGAGAACCGCCAGAACGCAGCTTGGTAGTCAGCCGACCCCAGCCGCGCCGCTGGCTCTCTGGCCACGGCTGGGCTACCCGGGGGAAACGGCGTCCGGCTCAGAGCGGTAACGCCCAGGGATACTTTTGTTCTCCACCACAACACCGGCCAGCAGCCAGATGGAAACCAGGCTGAGCGCGACGGTCGCCAACCCTCCGTAAACCAAGCTGCGCCATACCCCCGTAGTCAGCGCACCCACGTGGGGGGCGCGTTCGCTGCCCGGCACCTCTTCGCCGAAAAGCCCCTCGTACTCGCGGTGGTGATTCAGCCGCAGGCGCTCTAGAGGATACTTGCCGTCCAGGAAGGTGCGGTTCATCGGGAACTCTACAGGGCTCAGGTGCACAAAGTAGAAGTGCCACAGGAAGATGACAGTGGCGGCGAGCAGCGCTTCCTGGCTGTGAGCGCGGAAGGAAAGCTCCATGACCCAGTTGGGGAGGATGCGGGTGGAGTTCACCGGCAGGTTACTCTTCCTCGTCAGCCCAGTGCTTGATCTTGGCCAGGGACTTCTCGTAGTCAAAGCTCTTGAAGTCCGGATAGTCCTTGTTGTGGCACTTGAGGCAGGTTTCCTTGGTGGCAGCGGCCATCGTGGCGGCGCGCTTCTCCTTGTCCATGCCGGCCTTCATGTGGTCACCCGCAGGGCCGTGGCAGGATTCACACTGGTTGTGAAGCAGGTTCGGCGTCTTCTCCGCGCTGACCCAGCCGCCCTTCTCGCCGAAACCCGTGACATGGCAACGAATGCAGTCATCCTTCTTCTTCTCCTCATCGGAAAGCGAGTCGAAGGCCTTGGCCATGGCCATCTTCTCCCACGCGGCAACCTGGTCCTTGTGGCACATCTTGCACTTCTTGGCGGAAGCGCCAACGTACGCATTGACCTTCTCGGTCTCCTCGGCCATCAGGCTCCAGCCGAACAGTAATACCGCTATCAGCGTGAGCGGCAACCACTTGATGATAATAGATTTCACGTCAAAACCTCCTGTCCAAAGAAATACCCAGTCTCACAGTATTTCACTCTTCTGCGCCGGCCTCCCAGTGGCAATCAACGCAGTCCATTCCAGTGTAGTGCTCCTCTTTATCAGTATGACACACCGCGCAGAGCTCGCGTTCAGTGGGACGCCAGCGGTGCTCACCACGGCAGGTTGAACAGTCGCCATGGCCCTCCACCGAGTGCAGCCCGCTGGCCATCTCGCCGTGGCATACGGTGCAGTCAAAGCCGTCCGGGTTGACGCGCCAGATGTGAGCCTCGTGGCACAGGGAGCAATCGGACTTCACCTCCGCCAGCTCGGGCGGCACTTGCCCCACCACCTCGGCGTGGCACACCGCGCAACTGTCCGCCTCAGCGGTCCAAGTGTGCGGCTGGTGGCAGGCCAGGCAGTCGGCCTTCAGGGGCAGGAGGGCAAAGCCGCTCAGCTCTGCACGAATTCTCACGCGCACAAGCGTCACCGCACTGTCATTATACAATAGCATGAGCGGCGTTGGAAAGGTCAATCGCGGCCGAAAGTCACTCTAGCCAACCGGCATATGTATCTCCCCCGCCCGGCACATTCTAGCATCCACCGCGATGGCTCAACTACTGCACTAGCTGGTACCCGATTCCCCGCACCGTCCGGATGAAACGGGGCTCGTCGGGATCGGGCTCGATCCATCTGCGCAGCCGCACAATGAAGTTGTCCACGGTGCGAGTGGTCGGCTTGGCCCCTGCGCCCCACACTGCGTTGATGATCTTCTCGCGCGGCACCACCTGGCCCCGGTTAAGGTAGAGAAGCTTCAACATCATGCACTCTTTCACCGAGAGCTCCACTTGCTCCTCGCCGAAGGTCAGCCTGTATGACTTGAAATCCACCGTCGCGCGGCCAATGCGCACCAGGCCTTCAATGTCGTCCTTGGGTGAGGCCAGCCACTCCTGCCGGCGGAGAATGGCCTTCACCCGCGCCAGCAGCTCTTCCAGATTGAAGGGCTTGGGAAGGTAATCATCGCCCCCGGCATCAATACCGCGTATGCGGTCGTCGTCAGTGTTCTTGGCGGAAAGAAACAGGATGGGCACCTTGTAGGCCCCTTTGCGCAGCTTCTCGCAGACGAAAAAGCCATCCACGCCTGGAAGCATGATGTCCAGTATCACCAGGTCCACCAGCTCGGGCCGGAACAGCTCCAGCGCGCTTTCTCCGTCCGGAGCGATGAGCGCAGTGTATCCCTCGTCCTCCAGGGCTTCTTTCAGACCTTCGGCCAGGATGTCATCGTCCTCCACCACCATTACCACGCGATTGGGCATTTCCGAACCTCCTTGAAAATTACGGTGAAGCGCGCCCCGCCCAAAGCCGGGCTCTCATCCAGGCGCACACTTCCCCGCAAAGTGCGTGCTATGCGCCTCACCAGATACAGCCCCAGGCCGGTGCCGGCCTTGGCTGCTGAGTGATTGCTCCGGCGGTAAAACCGCTCAAACACGGATCTGCGCTCCGCCAGCGGTATCCCTGCGCCGTTGTCCTCCACCCGCAGCCACCAGTGGCGGCCGTTCCTGCCAGCCTCCACGCGCACCCGGGGAGGCTCGCCCCCGTACTGTATGGCATTGCGAACGAGGTTGCACACTACAAGATGCACCGCTCTAGTATCCGAGCATACAACCAAGTCTGAAGGGATCGAAAGCTCCACCTCCGCCTCGGGCAGGGACTCGCCGCCGCGGATGTACGCAAGCGCCTCGCTGACCACCGGCAAGAGTTCGAACTCGTACAGGTCAAAGGTCCTGGACAGCGCTTCCACCCACTGGGCGTCCAGAACCGTGCGGACAATCTGGCTGAGCCTGCGGGCACTGTTGCGCAGACGCTGCAAGTACTTCTCCCCCGGCTGGAACTCACTGCGGCGCATCATAGAGTCTACCGTCAGGCTTATCGCCGCCAGCGGGGTATTCAGCTCGTGGCTGATAGTGCTGATGAACAGCTCCTGGCGGCGCGCGAAGTCCCGCTCCCGCCGGTAAGCGCCGTAAAGCAGGCTGATGCCAACAACGATGACCACAACGAAAAACGCCGCCTCGGACAAGAACATGCGCTTCTCGCGCAGCTCCAGGGCAGCCAGCCTGTGATTGAATTCCCCACTGGGAGCGAGGTGGTAGAACGCGCCGCTGGGCCCCATCAGACGCAGCAGCTCCTGGTCCTGCTCGCGGCCGGGCAAGAGCTGAACGTCAGGATAGCGCTCGGTAACCACCAGCGGATTGGGAATCGGCCTCTCCTGATACTGGTGCCCAAGCTCGTGGGCGACAAAGTGCTGCTTGCTCAGGTTTAGCTGCTGCTCCAGCTCTATCTGGTGTTCAACGGATTCGAGCTGGTGGTATGTCCACCAGATGACCTGGGAAACCAGCGCCACGCCTATCACAATGGCGGTCATTAGCTCCTTAAGGCTGGCACCGCGCATGTGAAGATTATATCCTGCAGTTTGTTAATTTGCATTACTAGCGCACGGGCAATGCCGGATAGCCGTTAGTGTATGATGAATTCGTGCCACGAGGGGGTGATCTGCACAATCCGCTGCGTCTTGAGACCGCGCCCATCCGGCTGGGGGCGGGGAAGACCGGGGTGCTGCTCCTCCACGGCTATCTGGCGACCCCGGCAGAGATGCGCGGGCTGGCAGAGTATCTGGCCGCGAGGGGGCTGAGAGTGCACGCTCCGCGGGTGGCGGGGCACGGCACTTCGCTGCGTGAGCTTTGCCGGACGACCTGGCGGGATTGGTACGCCTCGGTGGAAGAAGCGTATGCCAGGCTGCAAACCGAGTGCAGCCGGGTGTTTGCCGCGGGAATGTCGCTGGGCGGGCTGCAGGCGCTGCACCTGGCGGCGCACCACCCGGAGCTGGCGGGAGTGGCGGCGCTGGCGCCGCCGGTGGCGGTGTTCTTTGATGAGCGCAGGCCCTGGCGCCGGGCCAGCGATATGAAACTGTGGCTGCTGTCGCGGATGCCCTGGCTGGCGGGGCTTTACCGGGGCGAAAGCAGTGATGCGGCGCCGCGGTTTCTCCACGCGGACATACGCGACGAAGCGGCGCGGCAGCGGCGCGTCTACTACCGCTTCAACCCGGCAAGGGGCGTGCTGGAACTGCTGAAGTACGCGGCGGTGGTGCGGGCGGAGCTGGCGCAGATTACCCAGCCGCTGTTGCTCCTGCACAGTCCGCTAGACCACACGGTGCCACGGAGGAGCGTGGAGCTGGCTTACGCAGGGGTGAGCTCCACCGAGAAAGTGCTGGACACGACGACCGCAGCGAATTCATGGCATGTCCTGGTGGAGGATGTGGACGCGGAGCTGGTTTTCGCGGCGGTGCACCGCTTCATTGCCAAGCATGTGCCGTAGCGCACCGGAGACCTGGGGCGCAGGGATTCGAACCCCAATTAATGGATCCAGAGTCCACTGTCCTACCATTAGACGACGCCCCAGCGGACGAGTTGGCTATTGTATTCATCAGGGCGCTGCTTGTCCACCCGTGAGCAGCAGCGAAGCACCCTGCTTCACCAACAGCGGGGAGTCCGCGCTGACCATCATCCACGCGGCCTTGTCTGACGCCTGCTCCGGTGCAACGCGGTTGAAGCCCCAGGCCTCTACCGTTTCTTCCCCCAGTTCCGTAACCAGCGTGATGTCGTATAGCCGGGCGAGAATGCGCAGTGACAGCGCCAGGTGGCCGATGGGGCGGTAGCCCGCCCGCAACCGCTGCACGGTCGCGGCGTAGTCCAGCGGCTGCCACCCGGCAAAGCTGGGATGCCCCATCCCCTCGGGGCACTGCGCAAAGAAAAGCACGCGCCCGCGGCGGGACAGCGCGCCTTCCGCATGCTTCAGCGCTTTGTGCGCCTGATAGAGGCTGATGTCGCGCGGATGCCCGCCGGCGGAGAGCAGGACGAGATCGGCGGGCGCGCCCACGGCAACGCGGAAG
>CAZXPM010000095.1:0-6633 GCA_964643155.1 uncultured Planctomycetales bacterium
CCTGCGGGTTCTTGCAGACGGCCCGGGCGATGGCGACGCGCTGCTGCTCACCGCCCGAGAGCTGGGAGGGGAAGTGGTCGGCCCGGTGGCCGAGGCCTACCAGTTCGAGCGCTTCCTGCGGCGGCATCGGCTCCGGGCATATCTCGGCGGCGACCTCCACGTTCTCCAGGGCGGTCGTGCGCGGCAGGAGGTTGAACGTCTGGAAAACAAAGCCGATGCGTTCGTTTCTTATGTGGGCAAGCTGGACATCGGTGAGCTTCGTCACATCCTGCCCATCCAGCCGATACACCCCCCGGGTCGGGCGGTCCAGGCAGCCCATTATGTTCATCACGGTGGACTTGCCGGACCCCGAAGGGCCCATTATCGCCACGTACTCCCTCTCGTCAATGGAGAACGAGACCTCTCTCAGGGCATGCACCTGGTGCTTGCCCATTTCGTAGACCTTAGAGACGTTGTCCAGTTCTATCAGTGCCATAGCCGCCAGCGCTCGCTTCAGATCTCTCCGGCCGCCGTGAGGATCTGCAAGTATGTGGTCTGATACGAAACCTGCGCGCTGAGCAGAGAGAGCTCCGCCTCCAGCAGCGACTCCTGAGCTTGAATCACATCCAGCGTGTCCGCCAGGCCAACGCGGTTCCGTTCCACCTGGATCTCGTAGTTCTCGCGCGCGACCGTAACGTTGCTCTCCGCAAGATCGAGCTGGGCCAGCTTGCTTTCCAGGTCCCGGAAGTACGCCTCCCAGTCCTGGCGCAGCCTCTGCACCGTCTTTTCCAGCTCGGCCTGCGACATCGCCAGATCCTGCTCTCCTTGCTGCAGCCGGGCTTTGTAGGCGCGCTTGTTCCACGGGAGCGTGTACGTCAGGGTGAGCGAGTAGCTCTCGTTGTCCAGGTTGCGCATGGCGCTCCCGGCGGTGACGTCTTCCCCTTCGCGGCTGTACTCCAGCGCCAGGTCAAGGTCCGGGCGCAGCTCGCTGCGGTTGCGGGCTTGCTGAAGCTCGGCGTTCCTCAGGTTCACCTCAGCCTGCTTCAAACCCGCCGAAGCGCGGCGCACAAGCTCCCAATCGGCATCCATATCCAGCGGAACGGGCCTCGGCGAAATGTCCACATCCGGGTTGATGTCTATCGGCTGGGTGACGCCGAGCAGCAGCGCCAGTTCGTCCAGCGAGTCCAGATAACGCTTCTGCTCTTCAATCAGGCGCGTCTTCTGGTTGAGGACGTTATTCTCCGCCTGTAGCACATCGGCGCGGATAGACAGTCCAACCTTATGCCGTTCGCTGTTGCGTTCGTGCAACTTGACCGCGGCCTCCAGATTCGCTCTGCGCACCTCCAGCGCCTTCCGCTGGGCCACCAGCGAGTAGTACAGCGAGTACACCTGGAAGCGCAAGTTGCGGCGGGTCTCGTCCAGGAGCAGCTCCCGGTAAGAGAGAGTGTTGCGCGTCTGGCGTACACCGTACCAGTTGGCTTCGGTGCCGTAGCCCCGTCCCAGCGGATGCACCCAGCGGAAACCGAGGGTGCCTGCATAGGACTTCGGCACTGACGAAGAGCTGCCCACAACTGAGACCTCAGAGCGAGAAAGCTGATGGCTGATGCTGAAGTTGTCGCCGGCGGGGAAAGTCTCCGCCAGGTTTACCGAGTAAAAGGCGTTCTTTGAGGTTGAAACGTTGCTTGACGTCAGCGCGCTCACACTGCCGCGCTCGGTTGACCTGTAGCCGCTGCTGATTGACAGCGACGGGTCGAATGGGGCGAGCGCCAGATCCAGGTCATAGCGAGCCCGTTCAAACGACGCTTCGGCGGTGATGGCGTCGTAGCCTTCGTCCACGACCAGCGCGAGCGCTTCATCCAAGCTGACAACATACCTGCCGGCAAGGTCAAGCTGCGGGACGCCGACATCGGCAGCGGAAGCCGGTTCAGCGGGGACATCCTCCGCTTCCGACACGGCTTCGGGAGCTTCCTGGCTCAACTCGGCTTCCGTGGAAGCGGCCACCTCAATGGCGCCTGGTTCCGCCGATGAAGCCGCGCCGAGCAGGAGCAACGCCAGCAGCGTAAGGGTGAATAATCGTGTGGACGCAACCATGCTCTTCATTTAGATGCAGCCCGGAACGGATTAGTTCGCCCGGGCCCTGAGTTCAGACGAAACTACGGGTGCGAAGCTCGTCAAGAAAGCTCTGGTAGATCGGTTTTACCTGGTAGATGGCAAAGAAAACGACACCCGCCAGCAGGATGGCGGCTATCAGGAACACGATGATCGCCTGGACGGAGGACATTTCGCCACCCTGCGCCACCGCGATTATCAGGTACACGACGGATGCCAGCAGAAGAACTGCACCCACCATTTCCGCCGTCCCCAGCGCGGGGGAAGCTCCGCCGCTTGCCAGAAACGCGCCGAGGAGGCGAAAGTAAAAGAACCCGACTATGGCCCCGCTGAGCACGTAAGCGTACGCCAGCGTGGACAGCATTACTTTCAGTGAGCCCTGATTGCCGAAGGCTTTCGTCAGGAACCAGAAAACCACTCCGCTTACCAGCCACAGCAGTATCCACAGGAACCACAGCCAGAACACCAGCGACTCCACGGTGTAGTAGGCGTTCATCATCTTCTCCACGCCCTCGTTGAACAGGATCGGCTTGTAGGTGGCATTGGAGTACGACGCCAGCGTCTGGCTAATCTGGGCGCTGGCGAACTTCATAAAGCTGTCAGCCATGTAGGCTTTCTGCAGCAGCGCGTAAAGCGAGACGAACAAGCCGCCCATGAACACCAGCAGTATGCTGAAGAAGAGGTTGTCTTCACCGCCCATGTTGCGCAGCGAGTAAGTGGGAGCAGTAATCGCATAGAAGGCGTTACGGAAAAAGGGGAGTCCCATGGCAACGATGCAAAGAACGATGCCTCCTACCAGAATCCACTTCAGGCTCTGGTCAGGATCCGCTGTCTGTAACAGCATCGCCGCCTGCCAGGTCATGGTGAGCGCTATCATCGGTCCCCCAACATCAGAATTTCACATTAATGGTTTCGTAAACATCCACCCGCTTCAGGCCGGAGTAGTTAATGACATAAGTCCCCGCGGCCACATCGTGCAATCCTGCGGCCCGCGGGTGCACGAGCGCGACTATTATACTAAACCCGAAGGTTGCTACCAACACCGCCGCCCGGATGGCCGCGGCACCTATCCCTACGAAGTCGCCGTAATGGCTGACAATCCGCAGATTCAGCCAGCTCATGGCCAGCGACCGGTTGGCGATCGCGTATCCCCCGAAAAAGTAGAGGAAGTCTAAGAAAAGAAGCACCGGCAGGGGCTGATAGTGGAAAAGAGAGTTGAGGACAATCCTGCTGCCGGCGATTACGTTGCCTTCGCCCAAAGAGAGCACTGTCGGCACGGCACCCCGGCTCAACCCGGCCAACACAAAGGTAATCACAAAGAAACCCACAAAATACAGGACTCGCGCCACCGCCAGATCCAGCAGGAAGGCGATTATGCGCTTGAACGGGTTGGCAACTCTGCCTTCGGCGTTGACGCTCAGGCCGGCGGGGTTGAATTCCGGGGGCGCTTCCGGCAGGAAGTCCCCTTCGTGGGTGTACGCCTCTTCGCCGCGCTCAATTATCTCCTCCTCCGACGGCGTGTATAACGCTTCGGCGCAGGTGCGGCACATGAGGCGCCCCTTCTTGATGATCAGGCAGTCCCTGCAGTAATAGGCGGCACAGATGGGGCACTGCCCCACCGACACGGTGTCCGGGTGGTTGCGGCAATACACCACCTGCTCGGCCGGCTCCCGCGTGATGGCCTCGTCAATGTCTGGTTCGGCTTCCCGCTCCACCGTCTCCGGCTTGAACATCGCGGACGGCTCGTCGACCAGCTCTTCGGGAGTGGTAAGCAGCTGCCAGAGATTGAACTCCTTGCCCTCCTGACCAGAGCTGTCGGAGTTCCCGGCGTCGTCGCGGTGTTTGGAACGATCGTCTACCATCACAAGCTACAGGTTCTTCAGCCGCTCCGTTATCTGAGATCGAGCCACTTCGTTTTTCTCAACCTTCAGGTAGGCTTCCCACTGCTTCTTGGCCTTATGCGACCATCCGAGCTTTTCGTAGGCCAGGGCCAAATACCGGTGGCCGGCAATGAACTGGGGGTCGTGCCTGACCGCGAGTTTCCATTGCTCGGCCGCGCGCAGAAAGTCACCACGGTTGTAGTGGCTCATTCCCAAGTCAAAATAGGCTTTCACCGTCGGATCCATATCTGCCATGGCACCATCACCCCTATGACCGTTTCACTGGAGGTGAACGGATTCGAACCGATGACCTTCTGCGTGCAAAGCAGACGCTCTGCCAACTGAGCTACACCCCCAACAGCGTGATAATTCTAACATAGACCCGCGGGAGGCTGGCCCTACAGAGAGAGAGAGAACTTGGGTCGTCCTGGACTCGAACCAGGGACCTCATCCTTATCAGGGATGCGCTCTAACCACCTGAGCTAACGACCCGGGGTGGCAGCTGGAATATACCACCGCGTTTCTGGGGATGTCAATTGACTGGCGGGCGATGTGACATAATGCTGCCATGAGCTGGTGGATGAGGCGCTGCCCGGCAAAGGTGAACCTGAACCTGGCCATTCTGGGCTACGACGAAGCCGTGCAGCTTCACCGCATTGACAGCGTCCTGGCGAAGATAGCGCTGTTTGACGAGCTGCACATATCGCCCTCCCCCGAGCCAGGCCTGCACCTGGAGTTCGCCGCAGAGGCCCCTTGCGCGGACATCGCGGGAATCGACCCCAAGCACAACAGTGTCACTCGCGCCCACTCGCTGCTGGAGGCCGCCGCCGGTTCGCAACTGCCCGGCCTGCAGGTGCGGGTGCTGAAACGCATACCCCCCGGGCGTGGACTGGGGGGCGGCAGCAGCGATGCAGCGGGGCTGCTGCGCTTCTTCCGGGAACTCACAGGGAACCAGCGAGGCGACCTGCGCTTGCCCGACGGGGTGCACCGGCTCAGCCACGCCGACTGGCTGCGGCTCGCGGCCGAGGTTGGCACCGATGTTCCCTCATTCATGTACGACGGCACCACCAGGGTGCGGGGCTATGGCGAACTCGCGGAACCCATTGCCCTGGTAGGGCTTGAGCAGCTCTGGTGTAAGCTGGCGCTGCCAAAGGAACAGCTCTCTACCGCCGAGATGTACTCCCGCGTGAAGGAGCACTCCACGGAGAACCATACCGAAGCCTTCGTGCGCGCTTGGCTCCACGGCGACCCGGAGGGCGCGCTCCAATCCGCACGCAACGACTTTACGCCGCTGGTGCGCGAAGCTTGTGCGGAGGCTGCAGCCGCTATGGACAAGCTGGCGGAGGAATCTGCACTCCTCTGCCAGGCGTCCGGCAGCGGGAGCGCGGTCTTTGCATTGCTGCCACGCCGCGAGAGCGCGTCGCCAGCGGGCTGCTATGAGTTCCTGGTGTAGTCAGGCGGCACCGAATCCCGGTCTTCGGGCGGCTCTTGCCCGGCGCTTAATCTCCTGCGCCCACTGCGCGGTCACCGCGACCTCGGATGAAACCTGGAACTCCGATACCATTGGCAGCTCACGCCGTCCCCAGATGAGGTGGAGGAATTTCGGCGGCGCGCCGGGGGAAGGTTCAGTGCGCGTGTGCGGAAGGAAAGAAACCAGCAGCAGCGGCCAGCTTGATGGATAAAAGCAGTGCGACCACCGGAGCCACTTCTGGCTTTCGGACACAGTGCCGGCAGTCGCCTTGCAGGCGTGGATCAGCGCATATGGTATGGCGATGGGCGGTATGCCACCGTCGCGCTGGAACACCAGCGCCTCCGCGAGCAGCCATATGCGGCCTTTGCCCGCCTTCTCGAATCCCTTGCCAAGCACCGGCATCTTCGCAGGCATCCGGCAGCGCACCCCGTGCAACCAGGAGCCGGTGTAGCGGCCATGGGCGAACCACGCCGTCTGTTCACTGGTGTCCCATTGCGGCCAGCGGTCGGGCAAGGCGTAAGGGCTCAGATTCCTCGCCCGCCTCATCGTCCGGACATAGAAGGCCACGCCGGCGAGACTCGCCAGCGCGGTGAAGCCGCCAGCCGCAACGTCAATCATCTTCCACTCAAGACCCATGGCAGGTCAGGCCTCCTTCTCCTCCGAGAGCTTGTCGCGCCAGACCTCCGCCCGGCGCGAGATTTCCGCCGCCCATCTGTCGGCGACTTTGCGCTTGAGCGAAACCTGAATACCGGAGACCATTGGCAGTTCCTTGCGCCCCCACGTAATGCGGATGATAGGGCCGGGAATCCGTTTGCCGCTGAAGCCACCGAAACCGACGTCAACCTTGTGTATCAGAGCGAACGGAATCACCAGCGGCTTACGGGTGAAATAGCGCCCGATCATCACACACTCGGGGGAGAGCCAGATCTTGCCGTTGCCCTTCACCTCGTATCCCTTGCCGATAACCGGCAGCCGCCCGAAGAAAAGAAAGCGCTCGTTCACGAAACTGGAGCCTGCGTAGTATCCGCCGACCTTGCCGAACGCAGGGTCGTCCGGCGGTTGGTCTCCCGGCAGGAAGTCCGGCAGGGCCAGCCGCGAGAGCTTCACGCCCTTGCGGATGGCGACGAAGAGCGCCACCATGAACGGCAGCAGGATGGCCGCCATAATGATGGGCATGATGAGGTCCCAGTCGGG
>CAZXPM010000096.1:0-6623 GCA_964643155.1 uncultured Planctomycetales bacterium
ATGATTGTGGGTGTTGACGTAGTCCGGGGGCTGGTAGACTTGGGCCCGGACGCCTACGGGATAACGGGTGCTCAGGCTGTTTTCGCTGGTTCCACGGAAATCGTCGATATCGGTTCCGGAGAGCTGGCCATTGATTGGGGGACTTTCCCCGCTTTTGCTACTCCTGAAGAGATCGCTTTTACTCGGGGCCGCGGCAGCGCTTTCTTCGTAACCGAGCCCGAATTCGGCGTCACATCCGGAACCTTTTTCGGTTCCATCTGGAGCTGGGAGGATGGGGGGCTGACGGAGATTTCGGTTCCTTCCGGCAGGGAACTCGCCGCCGCAAAGGGGCAGGTTTTTTATGTCGAGCAACTCTCCGCGGATGTATCCTCTATCATCTCTATTGATGTGCCTGTGGGACGCTTGCTGTACTATCGGGAGTAATCAACACCGAGATGGTTGTGCAAACGCACTGGAACTCGTGTTGAGCTCCAGATGCGTTGGCAACATGGGCGCTACGGGATTCGAACCTGTGACCTCATGCGTGTGAAGCATGCGCTCTAACCACTGAGCTAAGCGCCCACGCTGCTCTATTATATAACACGAAGCGGTGCCTGCAACACCTGGTTGGACACGGGTAGGGTGTGCGCTACTGCTGGCTGGAATCCTGCTCTCCCAGGGCAATCAGCACGCCCGACATGTACTGCTTTTCGCTTTCCGGGCGCACGATGATCATCTGGTCTTCCAGCCAGATGTACTGGCCGTCTGCCCGTCTGACCCGGAAGCGCGTTCTCAGCACACCGGGCTCGCCAGCCTGATGCCAGTTGGCAATGGCTTCCTTGACCCTTAGCTGGTCATCGGGATGTATCAACCGCGGGAACGCCTGGCGGTCCTTAGTGAGGCTGTCGGCGGAGTATCCCAGGAGGCCCTCAATGTTCTTGGAGATGAACTCGCGTCCTCCGCCGGTTTCGTAGAGTACGACATTGGGCAGGCGCTCCACAAGGGAAGCCAGCCGCAACTCAGTTGCGCGCAACCGTTCTTCTGTCACTTTCAACTGAGTGATGTCGAGACAGGAAGCCACGCTCAAGTCGGTTCCTGGAATCAGCTGGACATTAACGAACACGCGCTTACGGGAGCCGTCGCGCATCACCACCGAGCACTCGTAGGAGCTCGGGGCGCCGCTACTGTTGCGCCGCTGACGGCTGTAGCTCCTCATCCGCTCCAAGTCCTCTTCGGCCACCACCTCGTGCCACTTCATCTTCCCCAGTATTTCCTCTTTGGTGTAGCCGGTCAGGCGCTCAAACTCGGTGTTTGCCATTACGATTCTGTCCTCTCCATCGGCCAGCAGCATGGCTGTGCCGGTACATTCAAAGGTGGTGCGGTAGCGCTCCTCGCTTTCTCGCAGAGTCTGCTCAATCTGCTTGCGCTCGGTGATGTTCCGGTAAGAGGCCTGTATCGCCGGCGTGCCCAGGAAGTTGCGTCGCTGCACCGAGACCTCTACCCATAGCTCGGTGCCGTCCCGTCGCATAAGCCTCAACTCATAGACAGGGGGCACTCGTTCACCCGCGAGGCGCTGCTGATAGCGCTTTCGCACCATCTCGCGGTCGGCAGGGGCAATTGTGGCCTCCAGCGGCTTTCCAATAAGCTCGCTAGCGTCCGCATAGCCCAGCAGGCGGCAGTACGCTTCATTCACATAGACGTGGAAGAAGCCCTGGATGACTGCCACCGGATCCTGTGATTGCTCCACCAGTGTGCGGTAGCGCATTTCGCTTTCACGCACCGCCTCTTCCGCTCTCTTGCGTTCTGTGATGTCGCGCCCGATGCCTGCGACATGGGTCACATCCCCGGAATTGTCCTTTATGGGCCACAGGCCAGTCTCAATCACTCGTACCCTGTCCTTGAGGACAAGCGTGTCTTCATAGCTCACCGGATTGCCGGATTGCAGCACGTGGTTGTGCATCTCGTCCCACAGTGTCCGGTTCTCCAGAGGCACCATCTCCAGCTCAGCTGCGGTCTTGCCCAGAATGTCCGAGGGCTTAATCCCCAATGGTCTCAGCGATGACTCATTGAAAGCGACGTAACGCCCTTCGCGGTCGCGCACAAAGATGAAGTCCTTCGTTGCCTCAATAGTCGCGCGGTAAAGCTGTTCCACTTGCTGCAGAGCTTCGTCTGCCTTTCGGGAGGCGGTGATATCCAGTGTGATTTCCACCACGCCAACCGTGCTGCCAGTCCCGTCCTTGACCGGATAGCCGCGGATGTACCAGCAGCGCCCGTCCGGGGATTGTATTTCAAAGCGGTGGGGCTCCCCTGATTTCAGCGCCTTTAGCACCGCGCACCCTTCGCAGGGCTCGCTCCGCTGGTGCCACAGCTCATAGCACTTCTTTCCCGCGAGGTCTGCTGGGCTCAGGCTGATGGAGTCTGCCGCCGCCCTGTTGGCCCACACTATGCGGAAGTCGGTGCCGTAGAAGATGACAAGCTCGGTGATGCTGTCAAGGATGAGCTGCTTCTCCTTCTCGCTTTTCTTGAGCGCTTCCTCCGCCGCCCGTTGTTCGGTAACGTCCACTATGATTAACTGCTGGGCGGGGCGCCCCGCGTACGTTATCTGGCGGACGATGACCTCGGCAACGAATTCGCTCCCGTCCTTGCGCAGAAACACAGTGTAGTAGTGGTCCGGCACATCCGGGTCCCCTTGCTCCCGGGCAGCCATAAACTCCGCTAGCCGCGTGCGTTCCCGCTCGGCCACTCGCGATAGAGCTCCAGTGCCCACTACTTCATCCATCGACTCATACCCGAACATAGACAGGGTTACGGGGTTGGCGAATGCCACCTTGCGGTCCTGCACTATGACGATGCTGTGGGGAAAGGCGTCAATGAGCGTGCGGTACTTCTCCTCGCTCTCAGCAATCTGCCTCTCGGCCATCCGGCGTTCGGTGATGTCTTCCAGAATAGCCACGTCTTCATCGGTTCCGGCCACGGGGTTCAGGTTCACCCTTACGATCCGCTCCTGCCCCGCCCGGCTGCGTATCTTGGTCTCATACTCTGCCGGCTCAGCCAGGCCGCGCTCCTGATGGAAAGACAGCGCTTTCTCAACTTCGCCCTCGGCAAGCACTTGGTCAAGCTCCATCCCCTCTGTCAGCTCATCAACGCTGTAGCCGGTCAGCTCGGCGAAGCGGCGGTTGGCCAGCCGTATGGTGCCATCCCTGGTTATGCGCGCCATGGCCATCGGCGACCCCTCAAACAGGCTGCGGTAGTTGGCCTCGCTGACTTTCAGCGCACGGTCAACATCGCGCACTAGCGACTGCTCAAGCTTGAGGCTCAGCTCCGCCACCACCAGGGTGACCAGGAGCAGAATTCCGGCGCGGACAAACTCGCTGCCGAGGCTCTGCATCCCCGCCTGGGCATAGTGAAACCCGATAAGCGCTATTGCGAGGATGATGGGCGCGGCGAGTCCCCGCCGTTTCCACCACAGCGCTGCCAGGATCGAAGGGATGTAAAAGAAGTGAGTGAATACCTGCTCCGAGTGCCGGACGAAGTGGAAATAGACAGCCGCAGCCACGGCGGCGATCATAAGCACCGTGATTGTGAGAATTCTCATGACTTCGGCGGCTGCGCTGCGTCCACAGCCGGAGCCGGTCGCCTCCTTTACTTCGGCCTTTCGCCCACAACATTCACCAGGGTTCCGATAGGCTCTCCTCTGACGGCCCTGGCAATGCTGCCTTCGTCGAACAGGTTGAATACAATCAGCGGCAGGTTATTGTCGCGGCATAGAGCAAATGCAGTCTGGTCCAGCACGCGCAAGTTACTATGGATGGCGCGGTCAAAGCTGAGGACATCGTAGAGCTTCGCGCCAGCATCATGCTCCGGGTCGCGATCGTATACGCCATTCACCCGCGTGCCCTTGAGCACTGCGTCGGCGCCCAGCTCCAGCGCGCGCTGCACCGCCGCTGTGTCGGTGGAGATGTAGGGGCGGCCGAGCCCCCCCGCCAGCAGCACGATGCGCCCGCGCTCCAGATGGCGGATAGCTCGCCGCCGGATGTAAGGCTCAGCGACTTCATCCATCTTGAGCGAAGTGGCCAGTCGTGTCTCCGCTCCCATCGCCTCCAGCACGTCCTGCAAAGCCAGCCCGTTAATGACGGTGGCCAGCATCCCGATGGAGTCACCGGTGGCGCGGCCGTAACCTTGCTTGATTAGCTCTGCCCCGCGGAAGAGATTGCCTCCTCCAACCAGCACCGCAATCTCCACTCCTTCATCGCGGGCATCTATGATCCCTTGGGCAAAGGTCTCTACTGCGATGCGGTCAATGCCGTGGGGCTGGGCACCCTGCAGAGCCTCGCCCGATAACTTCAGGAGTACGCGCTGGTAAGCCATCCGGCTGATTCTAGCAGAAACCCGTCTTTGGGTTACAATGTAGATAGGCGCGGCAGCGCCTGAACCTTGACATCGCCACGGTGGCTGGTATCATCTTCGCCCTTGCCAGTACGGGCCTGCGCCGTTGGCTCGGGGTGAAGGCCGATGAGCCATTAGCTCAGGTGGTAGAGCATCGGACTTTTAATCCGAGTGTCGCAGGTTCGAGTCCTGCATGGCTCAGTTTGTGGCCCCATCGTCTAGTGGACTAGGACATCACTCTTTCAAGGTGAAAACACGGGTTCAATTCCCGTTGGGGCTAAGTACTCCCGCAGCAGACCGCAAGCAGCTTCCTGCATCACTGCAGCCGCGCGCAATGATGACGCAAGCAGACCTTGACCATAACTCCTTCGTATGCTAAACTTTCGCGTACCAACTATCGTGCTTCCCCCCGGATGGATCCGGCCGGAGGCGGGGCCCAAAGCAAATGGTATCCGCTACTGCCATTTCGGACGTTCTTGGAGTTGAAGGTGAGCGCCGGCTGGTGCGCGCTTTGCGCCGCATCACGCGCGCGACAGACCTGCACTCCTCCCGCCTGGCGGCCCGGCACGGTATCACCTTACCGCAGCTAACTTGCCTGACGCACATCGTGAGCAACGGGCCGGTGTCCCTCTCGCAGCTGTGCGAACTGGTGTTGCTGAGTCCCAGCACGGTGAATGGCATCATTGACCGCCTGGAGGCCAAGGGTCTGGTCGTGCGGGAACGTACTGATCCCGACCGCCGGAAGGTGCTCCACAACGCCACCCGCGCAGGGCGCAAACTTGCGGTGCGAGTGCCATCGCTGCTCCACGACAAGCTGTTGCAGTCCGTGCGCGAGCTTCCGCCGCGGGAGCAGCGGTCCTTGCTGAAGGCGCTGGAGACAGTGGCAATATTGATGGAATCGGAGGGCACAGGGCGCATTGGCCCGGCGGCGAAAGCAAGCCGCCGGGGAGACGCCCGCGATGATGCGCTTTTCCACGAGACAAAAAGAAGTAGTTGATCTGATCGGCGGACAGGAGTTCTCCAACTGGACCGACTGGAAGTGGCAACTACGCCACTCGGTGAAGGATCTGGAAACGCTGGAGATGCTGCTGGGGACCAAGCTGGAAACTGAGCTCAAGCGGGAGCAGGAAGATACGCTCGCGAGGTTCCCCATGTCCATCACACCGTACTATCTTTCGTTGATTGACATCGGCGACATCCTGAACAGCCCCATCTTCAAGCAGGCGGTTCCTTCCATCGGGGAGCTTAGGGTTGAGTCCGCCGACATGAAAGACCCGCTGGCGGAGGACGCCGATTGCCCGGTGCCGGTCATCACGCACCGCTATCCCGACCGTGTGCTGTTCCTGGTGAGCAATGTGTGTGCGATGTACTGCCGGTTCTGCACGCGCAAGCGCAAGGTGGGGGATGAGGACTGCATTCCGGGCCGCTCGGCCGTCCAAGAAGGGCTGGACTACATCCGCCGGACGCCCCAGATACGCGATGTGCTGCTGTCTGGCGGCGACCCGCTGATGCTGTCCGACGACTACCTGGACTGGATACTAAGCGAGCTGCGGACGATAGAGCATGTGGAGGTAATCCGCATAGGCACACGCGCTCCCGCGGTGCTGCCGTACCGGATCACTGACGGCCTGGTGGAGACGCTGAAGAAGTATCACCCATTGTGGCTCAATACCCACTTCAACCATCCGCGGGAGCTGACGCGTTCGGCGCGCACCGCATTACGCAAACTCGCCGATGCCGGCATTCCGCTGGGCAACCAGTCGGTGCTGCTGGCGGGAGTGAACGACTGCCCGCGCATTATGCGCGCGCTGGTGCATAAGCTGGTGCAGAATCGTGTGCGCCCGTATTACCTTTACCAATGCGACCTGTCGGAAGGGCTGTCGCACTTCCGCACGCCGGTGGGCAAGGGCATTGAAATCATGGAGAGCCTCATCGGCCACACCAGCGGCTTCGCGGTGCCGACCTATGTAATTGACGCGCCCGGCGGCGGCGGGAAAGTGCCGGTAATGCCCAACTACATAATTTCCTGGTCCACGAACAAGGTCATCCTGCGCAACTACGAGGGCGTCATCACGTCTTACCGGGAACCTGATTCCTACGAGCCGGTGTTCTGTGACCGCAATTGCGATGACTGCCGGCTGCACCTGAAACTTGAGGGCGCGGAGGAGTACCTGCCGGTAGGGATTGAGCGGCTGCTCGCCGACTACGACGATACCGTGTCGCTGACTCCGGCGGAGAACGAACGGATGGAACGCCGC
>CAZXPM010000097.1:0-4602 GCA_964643155.1 uncultured Planctomycetales bacterium
CCTCGGGGAATCCCTCGCGGTCGGCGCGCCCGCTGGTATTGCGTGACGCCGTGCGTGTGGTGTAGTCCTTGTCGTAGCTCCGGTTGGTGCTGACATTAGTGCTGCTGCTGGTGCAGGCCACTGCTAGAATGGCCAGCGCAACCAGTGACGCAGCTGCAAGAATCGCGTGAATCTTCTTCATAAGCGCAACCCGCTCCTGGCATTATCGTCCGGTTTTCAGTCTATCATTTAGTCAGACGAATATCAACGCGCTTTGTTCGCTCCGCGCCTGCAACCTGCCGGTCGGGCGCCGGCTGCGTCGGCGTCGCCCGCCCTGCTAATACTTTTCCCCGTAATTGGTTAGAATATGCGTCGTCACACGTCATCCGAGGTGAACCGTATGCGCGAAGTAGAAGCAGAATTCACACACGCCAATATTGACGCCGACCAGGCGGTGGAGGAAATCTCGCGGCGCTTCCGGCTGCCGCTGGTGCGGCGCGGGCTGACGCACGTGCGCGACACCTACCTGGACACCAACAGTTTCCGGCTGCTCCAGCGCAGCTCCAGCTTCCGCCTGCGCCACAAGCTGGACAACATCTACTCCGGCGAGGGCACGCGCCTGACCTTCAAGTACCCGCTGGAGGAGCACCCCGAGCTGCTCATCCGCGAGGAGGTGAAGCTCAAAGTTGCCGCCACCCAGTTTGACGAGGTGCGGGAGTTCGTTGACAGCATGGCCTTCGCGCTGCTCAAGGAACGCGTGTTCATCCATCTGGCGGCGGAGGAGCTAAGCACCGAGGTGTATCTGGGCAAAGGCGGCGAGCAACTGAACATCTCGTTTGACCGCGTGAAGTTCAAGAACCCCGCCGACCGGCGGCGCACCCACTCGGTCAGCTATCTGGAGCTGGAAGACCACGGGATCGGCCTGGACGCTCTGCTGGAGATAAAGTCCTTTGTGGAGGAGTTCTACGCCCTGTCGGCGTCAACCGAAACCAAGTACCGCTACGGCCTCAGAGCTCTTTCGCTGCTGCCTCCAGGGGCGGCCCTGAAGGGTTGAGCAGCGGCTCAAACAGCTCCTGGCGGCTGCTGAGCGAGAACTGCGGCGTACTCTCCGTGAAGAAGTACGGCCCGACCTGCTCCGCCTGCGCATACCGGAGGTCCAGGCTCGTGTTCAGCAGGTAAAGCCCTTCCGGCTCTCCGGCCTTGCCGTACCCGAGCACCAGCCGTCCGTCCGGCGCCAGCTCCCACTGCTCCGACTTGAAGCCGGTGATTGCGCTCAGGTTATACGGCATCCTTGCGTCATCCCCGGCGCGGATGACAAAGATCTCGCCGCCGGCGAGGCTGTAGGCCACGGTCAGCCCGTCGCGGCTGACCTGCAGGTTGTGCTTCGGCTGCCCGTCATGGGTGAGCTGGGCGCGGATCCCGCTGGCCACGTCCACCTGGTGGATCTCGTGGTCCCGGCCCAGGAAGAACGCAGTGCTCGCGTCTGCGGTGAGCTTTCCCGCAACCGCCGGTCCGAACAGCTCCACGCTCTGGCTCAGCGCTCCGGTGTACCGGTCAACGCTCACCATGCGGCACTTCCCCGCCGAGGCCAGCAGCATGGCCGTCCCTGACGGCGCGAAGTCCAGCACCGACTCGTCGCGGTCGCTCACTGGCAGCAACCCCGACGCTTCGCTCTGGATATACCCGCTCAGCCCCGCGTCAGTCAGCAGGTTGAACGCCAGCAGCTCTGGCACTTGCGTGAGGAACAGCTCCTCCACCTGCCCCCGGCTGGGCATGAACTGCGCCGTCTGCCGGCCGCCGGCCAGGTCGTAAACCTCAAAGCCCCTGCCGTCCAGCAGCGCGATGCCTGTCCCCTCCGGCGAGAGCTGCACCCCCACCGGCGCTTCCGGCCCCAGGCCGAAGGCGCTCTGGCTGCTGCCGTCAAACTCGCTGAGCATCACCTTCACGCCCGCCTCGCCCCGCGCGATGTAGGCCACCGGGTAGCTGAACTTCTTGGGATTCCGGGTAACGCTGACGCTGACCGGTTCCGCGTCGTAACGGTTGCTCCTGGCGTCCAGCACCGTGAGCTGCAACTGATGCGCCCCCGGCTCGGTCAGGACGAACTCCGGGAACTCCTCCTCACTGTAAGCGTCGCCGAGCTTCCAGCGGTAAAACAGCGGGAATTTCCCGCCGGTCACTATCGCATGCGGCCGCAGCTTGAAGGGCGACATTCCCTGCACCGGCTCGCGCAGGTCAATCGCCGCCGCCAGCGCGCCCAGGCCGATGGGCACCCGCCGCACCGCGGTCTGGCGCACGATTCCGCTGTCCACGGTCAGGACTACGGTGTATTCGCCGGCCTTGGCGTATTTCTTGGTGGGATTGGGTTTCTCGCTCTTGGTGCCGTCTCCGAAATCCCAGGCCACCCGCGCGCCGGATGGCAGGTTGCGGGCGGCAAAGCTCACCGTCGCCCCGTCTCCGGCGTAGTCAAGGCCGAAGGACACGCGCTGCTCCCGCGCCTGCGCGCCGGCGTAGCCGGTTTCGCCCGGCGTCACCGCAATGGGCACAAACGTCTTGGCGCTGCGCCCCAGCCGGTCGGTCACCGTTGCCGTGAGTACATAGTAGCCCGCGTTTTCATAGGTCACGGCGAAGCTGGGCTTGCTGGTGATGAACGGCTCGCCGAACCCGGGGTCAACCTTCAGGCTGGCCGGCTCCCTGGCGTTCTCCACCGCCGCCTCAAAGCTCACCTTGCCCGGGAGGTCCAGGTACACCGTGCCCGGGCGCACCCTCAGTTTCGGCTTGCCCTCCGGCGCCTGCAACCGTTCCGACACCTTCACCGTCACTGCGCGCGAGTAGCTGCGGCCGGAAGCGTCGGTGGCGGTGAGGTTGCCGCGCAGCTCCCCGCTGCGCAGCGGCGCCAGCAGCACCGCCTGCTCGTCGCTGGTGGTGCCGTCGCTGAAACTCCAGGCGAAGTCGTACGGCGGCTCCCCCCCGGTGACCATCGCGCCGAACACAGCTTTGCCCCCGGCGGGAATCTCCGCGGGGAAGGCCACGGCACGGACGCTAAGCGGCAGCTTCGGCGCCAGCATATCGCGGACGAGCGTCACCCCCGCGAACGCGAGGCCGCTGGCCACCGGCTGCTGGTTGTCTTCCACCCGCAGGATGGCCAGGATGTTGCCGTAGGTCTCATACCGGCGCGTCACTTCCGGCGTGCTGGACACCACGTCCGCCACGCCGTCCGCGTCAAAGTCCCAGATATAACGCGCAATCTCGCCGTCGGGATCGCTGGAGTCCGCCGCCGAGTATTTCACCCGCGCGCCCAGCGTGGGCTCGGGCTTCTTCGGCTCCTTGGGCGTCTCAATGATGAAACTCTCCCGCCTTTCTTTCAGCGTCTCCTCGGTCTCCACCAGCCTGCCGTCATCCAGGAGCACTGGCTCCCCGTCCACCGCCGGAGCTTCGCCGCCTTGCTCCGCCAGCTCAGCCTCCAGGCTCTCCACCTTCACTTCATCCGCCGGCTGCTCCTGCGCCTCTATCTCCGGCGGCGCTTCGGCTGCGTCCCCGCCGGCCTCCGCCCTCGGCTGCGCTTCGGCCTCCGGTGCGGCTTCACCTTCCGGCTCAGGCGGCGTTTCCCTTTCCAGGGCCGCCTCGCCCGCCTCGGCTTCCGCCGCCAACTCCTCCTCCGTGGGCTCCAGCGGCAACACCTCGTAGGCAATCCTTGCCACCGGCGGGTCATTTACCAGCGGCTTCGCCGGCGGTAGCAGCATCAGCGCGTAAGTGCCAAGCCGCTCAATCGGCGCGGTCACGATGTTGTTGAACCCATCAACCTCGTAGTCCCCCAGCGGGAACCACTGCCCCTTCACCAGCTCCACCAGCGCGATGTCATTTTCCTTCGCGCCCGGCGGCAGGTCGTCGTCAAAGTAATGGATGGACAGCAGGGCGGGCCGCTCCAGGCGTGCCCCCGCCGGGTCCACTGCGTAGGCCGAAAGCGGGATGAACCCTTCGTGCACTTCGCGCGGGAAGGAAAGGGTCACAAAGGTGTTCTCGTTGCCAAACGCTCCGCGGGGGAACACGACTTTGCACTGGCGGAACACCATCTCCAGCCCGAAGCGGGTGACCATCGCCCTTTCCTCATCGGGCCCCTCCTCCTGCCGCAGGTCTTCCGCCGTCTTTTTCGGCTCGGTGCGCTCAAACGCTTTGCCCGTGGGGCCGGTGCTCTGGCACGACAGCATCGCGCCGGCGTAAAGCAGGATGAATGCGGCGGCCGCCGCCAGTTTTGCTGCGAGTCTACCCATAGTCCCGTGGCCTCAAGCGGTTAGAGGGCGGAGTCCGCCCCCGTGTTCACTCCCGGCGCGCTGATTATACCATCGGCCGCAGGTGCAGGTTCCCCACAAAGAAGGAGTCGCGGCTTTCCAGTCGCGATTCCCATTGTCAACGAATCGCGGTTAGAAAACCGCCACTCCTCTCCAACGGGTAGACGGGGCTTTTCACCCGCCACGTCCTTGGCGGGGGTGAAAGCAGCAGGAGCAGGGACCAGCCAAGTTCCCGGAGCAGGGACCAGCCAAGTTTCCGGAGTGGGGACTTCAGTCCCCACCTTCGCTGGCAGGCAGGCTTCAGTCCCCACATTGCTGGCATGCAGCTAAGTCCTCC
>CAZXPM010000097.1:4702-6531 GCA_964643155.1 uncultured Planctomycetales bacterium
TTCGCTGGCAGGCAGGCTTCAGTCCCCACATTGCTGGCATGCAGCTAAGTCCTCCAAGCCGCCGAATCTCGCGATTGAAATCGCGAGTCCGGTCAGATTCAGCAATACAAGGAGTCGCGGCTTCTCTTCTTCCAAGCTTGCGTGCAGCATCCTTCCACAGGCATAAAGGGCACGGCATCGGCCGTGCCCCTGCTTCCCCTTACTACTTCCTACTTGCTACTTGACTCTTACGCCACATTCCCCCACAATATTCCCGCATATCAGGAGGGGGGAAGATGAAAGCACTATACACCATCTGCCTGGCCATAGCGCTCACCGCCCTGCTCGCCGCCTGCGGCGGCGGGGGGAAGGTTAACCCGGCTATGAATCCGGAGAAGATCAGCATCAGCCAAACCCACGGGACTGCCGTTCAGAACGCCTTTGGAGAGATTACTGTGAGTGTTGTCGAACGCGAAGATGGAGTCTGGATTTCGCCTATTCGCTTTCGCGCGGCTTCGGATACCTATACTGGCTTCCGTGTAATGGTCAACTTCTACGACCTCGCTGGCAACTACCTGTCCGCCACTAGCGTCTCTTTGAAGTATGACCCGAACGACCAGGACGACCGCGAGATGTGGCCTCAGCGCGAGTTCGCCTACTATGGGTACTCCGGTCCGGAGCGCTTTACTGCTGGCATTACTGAGTACTACATCGGGCCGGGTGATCCATACTCGTAGATACTGGCTCACGGTGCTTCCCGGTGGTGGATGGTCGTACGGGGAATAACAATGGAGGGCAAGAAGCAAAGTAGCTGCAGTGATGGCTGTGTGATACTGCTGATTGTCCTGTGCGGCTTCTGGCTGTTCAGCACATGTTCGCAGCTTTGCAGTCCGGGGCCACCGGTTACAGAAACGAAGACTGCGGTGGAGACGGAAACCAAGCACGAATCGACCAAGGCCGAACTCGCGCAGGCAGCAGTAAAAGCAGCCATTCGAGAGGGCTATCCCACAGCGGTGATAAACTGGGCCACGCAGTCTACCACTGAGAGTGGGGGGACCATTACTGTAAGTTATGAATACAGCGTGATAAATGCCTTTGGAACCCGCGTGCAACGCAAGTTCACGGGTGTATTCGACGCGGAGACCCTGGAGGTGAAAGACGCCAAGGATGAATTCCTGTATTTCAGGGAGTAACGTAGAACGAATACGGTAGGAGGCCAACATGACGGCGGCAATAGTGATTTTGAACAGAGAAGCGGTCGCCTTGGCTGCTGATAGCGCCGCGAGTATCGCCACGCTGTCGCATTTGGGTGGTGTGGTCCTCATGTTCGTTATTGGGGCTGTCAAATCCCAGTTCGCTGAAAACCGAAGCATTAGATTGTGAACAAGGAATCTGAACAAATGGAAAAGGAGCTGAACGAAGATGACTAAACCTACAGAGAAGGTTGTATGTACGAGCTGTTACCGCTCTTTTGAGGAAGTTCCTACAACGTCCTTTCTTTCTGGAAGTAGGACCTACAAGTGCCCCCACTGTCAAGCGAAGGTAGCGTACCCTATGACCGCGAGTCACTCCTGCTTACCGTGGTTCATTGTTGTTATAGGAGGCATTGGAGTAATCTGGGGTTTGGCTGCAGGGCAGTTCATTCTTCCGGGATTCCTGTTGCTCCTTGGGCTCTGGATGCTCCTCCATGATGCTGGAGTGCGCAGAAAGGTAAAGCAAGCAGAAGAGCGCGCTAAAGATGTTGACAGCCAACCTCCGCATTCATAGTTGTGGAGAGCTGGCCTTCTCCGCGTCGTGACACTTGCGGGGTTTGCACTGCGGTTGGGAGGGGAAGATGGAAACAGAAGATG
>CAZXPM010000098.1:0-1517 GCA_964643155.1 uncultured Planctomycetales bacterium
CTTCCTCACCCTGCGCGTGTCCCCGGCGCGGTGGCCGCGAGGCCTGCCGCAGCACCCCGCGCACCCTGCTCTCGTCCAGCTTCAGCGCCGCCGCCAGGTCCTGCACAAACGCGTCCTGGGTGATGCTGTCGCGGATGCGCCGGAACACCGGCGCCGCTTCCTTGAAGAGCTGCTTTAGCTGCGCGGGGTCCGGCGTCATGCTGCGGATGCGCACCGCGGTAAGCAGCCGGGGGTAGGGCACAGCCTTGGCCTTCAGCCGGTCAAACGCTTCCTTGCCGCCCTCCCGCGCCACATCGTCCGGGTCCTTGTCCTTGGGAAACAGCAGCACGCTGGGGTAGTGCCCGATGGCCATGAACTCCTCGCAGGAGCGCAGCGCCGCGCCGATGCCGGCGGCGTCGCCGTCAAAGGCGAGGTAGAAGCGCTCGGTGAACCGCCCCAGCGTGGCGATGTGCTCGCGGGTCAGCGCGGTGCCGCAGGTGGCGACGGCGTTGACCACCCCCGCCTGGTGCAGCGAGATGACGTCCATGTAGCCCTCTACCACAAACACGCAGTCCTCAGCGGTGATGGCCTTGCGGGCGAAGTTCAGCCCGTAGAGCAACCGACTCTTGTTGTAGAGCGGCGTGTTGCGCGTGTTGAGGTATTTGGGTTCCTCGTCGCCCAGCGCCCGCCCGGCGAAGCTCACCACATTTCCCGAGTGGTCGTAGAGCGGGAAGATGATGCGCCCGCGCATCATGTCCACCAGCTCGCCGCGGCGGCCCTCAATGCTGAGGTTCAGGTCCAGCAGATCCTGCCTGCGCACGTTGCGCTCCAGCAACGCCTGCGTCAGCCCGTCGGCCGCGCCTGGCGTCATCCCCAGCCCGAACTTGCGGATGGTGGAATCTGTCAGTCCGCGCCCGTGCAGGTATTCCAGCGCGCGCTGGCCGTGAGAGGTGTTGAGGAGCTGTTTCCGGTAGTAGTTGGCGACCGCCTGCACGATGCGCCGGAGCACCTCGCGGCGTGTGAGTTTGGCCTGCAGGTCTTTGCTGCGGTACTGTGAGAGATCCACGTTGTAGCGCCGCGCCAGCATCTCCACCACCTCGCTCATCTCCAGGTGCTCCACTTTGGCGATGAACTGGAAGATGTTGCCGCCGGCCTTGCAGCCGAAACAGTGCCACAACCCCGTCTGCACGTCCACGCTCAGCGAGGGGTCCTTCTCCTGATGGAACGGACAGGGCGCGAAGTAACGGTTGCCCTTTTTCTTCAGTCGGATGTACTCGCTGAACAGCGCGTGGTAGTCCATGCGGGCGGCCAGTTCGTCAAACACGCTCCCCATACCCCGCTAGTATAACTCAAGCACAACCCCGCAGGTTCGCGGCTTTCCCGTCCCGACTGCGGTCGGTGAATCGCGGTTAGGAAGCCGGGACTTCCTCGGTCGGAAACCGGCGTCCCCGCGATAGACGCTCCGCCCTCCCGCTGCTATAATCACAGGTTCGCATGCCCATTGGCGGCAAATCCCTGATGTCGGAGCGGAAATGACA
>CAZXPM010000098.1:1527-4717 GCA_964643155.1 uncultured Planctomycetales bacterium
GATTGAGGAGGGCAATACGCTCTCCGACCATACGCCGGAGGAAGTCCGCAAGAAGCACTCCATCTACTCATCGGTGGTGCCCTTCACCTTTCGCGGCCACCAGCTTACGCTGATAGACACTCCCGGCTACCTGGACTTCGTGGGCGAGATGGTATCCGCGCTAACTGTATCCGACGGAGCGGTCATCGTGGTCAACGCTCAGGCAGGCATTGAGACTCAGACCATCCGCAGCTGGGACTACGCCGCGGAGCTGGGGCTGGCGCGCATGTTCGCCCTGAACCATATGGACAAGGAGAATGCCAAGTTCACCGAAGTGGTGGACGCGCTCAAGGAGCAGTTCGGAGGTGTCGTCGCCGTGCTGGCGGTGCCCATTGGCCAGGCGGCGGCGTTCAAGGGCGTGGTCAATCTGCTGACGCGGAAGGCCTACATCCGCGAGGGCGACAAGACCACGGTAGGCGAGGTCCCCGGCGACATGAAGGACGAGGTGGAAGCGGCGCGCTTTGAGCTGGTGGAGAAGATTGTGGAGCAGGACGAAGCGTTGTTTGAGCGGTACCTGGCTGATGAGACGCTGAGCGACGAGGAGCTGACCAAGGCGCTGGGCAAGGCTGTGTGCGCCGGGCAGGTGGCGCCGGTGATGCCCACAGCAGCCACGCTGGTTGCGGGCGCTGAGGCACTGCTGGACGCCATCGTGGATTTGATGCCGGCGCCGGACGACCGGGGCAAGCTGAAGTTGCAGGACAAGAAGGGTAAGGAGATTGAGCTGCCCGTAAGCCCAGACGCGCCGCTGGCAGCGCGCGTATTCAAGGTCGTGGGCGAGTCCAAGCTGGGCGAGTTGACTTACTTCAGGGTGGCGGCGGGCAAGTTGCGGCCGGGCGATACCGTTTACAATTCCACTCAGGATGAGGGCGAGAAGATATCAGCCATCGTCTCTATGGTCGGCAAGACGCGTAACGACCTCACCGAAGCCACCGCTGGCGACATCGTGGCGACGGTGAAGCTCAAGAGCACCCACATTGGCGACACCCTCTGCGCCAAGGAGCAGCCGGTGCTGTTCCCGCCGATCAAGTATCCGCGCCCCGTCTCCTATGAGGCAATTGAGGTGGAGGACAAGGCGGTGTTGGAGAAGGTTTCCGCTGCCCTCAACCAGCTCCACGAGGAAGACCCCACGCTGCGCCCCGAGATGAACGAGCTGACGCGCCAGCTGGTGGTTTATGGTATGGGCGAACTGCACCTGGCGGTGGCCCGGGAGAAGATTGCCGAGCGCTTCGGCGTGAAGATTGAATGGGTCAAGCCGCGCATCCCGTTCAAGGAGACGATTAAGAAGGCCGCGCAGGCGCAGGGAAAATACAAGAAGCAGACCGGCGGACGCGGCCAGTACGGAGATGTCTGGCTGAAGCTGGAGCCGCTTCCCGACAGCGACTTTGAGTTCGTGGACGCCATTGTCGGCGGCGTGGTTCCCAGCAAGTTCGTGCCGGCGGTTGAAAAAGGCCTGCTGGAGGTAATGGCCGAAGGCGTGCTTGCGGGATACCCTGTGTGCAACGTCAAGGTCACCCTGTACGATGGCAGCTACCACAGTGTGGACAGCTCCGAAATGGCCTTCAAGATTGCCGCTTCCATGGGCTTCAAGAAAGCGTTTGAGGACGCCAAGCCCATCCTCATGGAGCCGATATACAAGCTGCAGATCATGGTGCCCGACGAGTACCTGGGCGACGTGATGGGAGACCTCAACTCCCGGCGCGGGCGCGTGCTCGGCGTAGGCGGCAGCGGCCGCATGAAAGTGATTGAGGCGCATGTCCCGCTGGCGGAAGTCTACAAGTACATTAACACGCTTCGCTCCATGACCCAGGGTGTGGGGCACTATGAAATGGAGTTTGACCATTACGCCGAGGTCCCGGCGCATATCGCGGAGAGCGTTATCGCGGAAGCCGCGGCCGCTAAGCAGCAGGACTAGCCAAACAGGCAGGGCCCCCTGGACTGCTGTGCCGGTTCCGCCAGCACCTGTGCGACAACTCTGTCTGCCATTCAGTCGCGGCACCGAAACCGCGGATTCTCAGTTCTTGCGGGTGGCGGAAGCTGCTCACGGGCGGTTACCCCCCGCTAGATTCAAGTAACCTCGCAGCCATCCTAAGTTAATCCCCCGCCGCTGGTAATAGTAATCATTACTATTATGGAAGTGAGCGAAAACCAACGCAAACCGGTCTTCCGGCACACCGTCCAGCGAGAGGCTATTCTACGAGCCCTCCAGAAGGCCAGGTGCCACCTCACGGCTGACGAGGTCTACGAGCGCGTGCGGCGAGAGCTGCCGCGCATCAGCTTGGGGACGGTCTACCGCAACCTGGAGACCCTCGCCGCCCGTGGCCTCATTGGGCGGGTGGATCTGGCCGGCCAGCAGCGGCGCTACGAAGCCAACACGGCGGAGCATGCTCATCTGCGCTGCGCCACCTGTGGACGCATCATTGACCTGCCGGCGGTGGAGCTGGAAGGAATCAAGCGTGAGGCCGAGGAAGAAACTGGCCGCAAGATCACGGGGTTCAACCTGGAATTCACTGCCGGCTGCATCGGCCTGTGCGAGCTGGAGGCGGACGAATCGGCGGAGTAGGGCTGCTTGTGTGGCGGTTATCGCATAACTAAAGGAGCATTCACCATGCAAACCGAAAAAGTGCAACAACTGGCTTCATTGCTGGAACGGCTCAACTCCGGAGAGAATCCCGCAGCCGTGAAACAGGAGGCGCAGGAGTTTCTCTCCTCCATTGACGCCTCCGAGCTGACGATGGCGGAGCAGAAGTTGTTGGAAGCCGGCCTTGAACCAGAAGACCTGCGCCACCTCTGCGCGGCGCATCTGGAGATGCTGGAGGGTAGGGTGGCGGAGCTCAAGCGCAGCCTCACGCCCGGTCATGTCATCCATACCATGATCTCTGAGCACGAGATGATACTCGGCTTCCTGGACAAGCTGGAGGAAGTGAACAAGGTCCTGCAGCAGCTGGACGTCTACGACGGCTGCCAGGAGTTCGCGCTCCTGAAACACGTGGCCGAACACCTGGTTCATGCCGAGCCGCATCACCAGCGCGAGGAGGACGTGCTCTTCCCCGAGGTGGAGGCGCGGGGGATGTACGGGCCGCCGCAGATAATGCGCATGGAGCATGTGGAGCTGCGGGCGCGTAAGAAGGAGTTGCTGCACCTCGCGGAGAAC
>CAZXPM010000098.1:4727-6499 GCA_964643155.1 uncultured Planctomycetales bacterium
GCGCCGGCTGGAAGCGGCATCTGCCTTCTTGGTGATGACCCTGCGCGATCACATTTTCAAGGAGAACAACATCCTCTACCCGATGGCGGTGCAGGTCATCCTGGAGCCGGAGAAGTGGGCGGACATGAAGCTCAAGTGCGACGAGATCGGCTACTGTTGCTTCACGCCCTCGGAGTGAGTTCGCCGGGCCGGGTTTGCACGCCGGCTACTGGCGCCCCGGCTGACTGCATTGCACGTGAAGTGCGGCCCGCGCCACGGGCGTGCGGGCGGCGGATTTCTCCAGATATGTAACAATACAGGTGCATCAGGCCGGGTATTGCCTATGTTGCCGGATGGACCGGCTGTGAGATTTCCGAGGAGGGACCCAATGGAGCTTAAGGGCTCACGCACTGAACGCAACCTGCTCACCGCTTTCGCCGGCGAGTCGCAGGCGCGCAACCGCTACACCTATTTCGCCAGCCAGGCCAAGAAGGACGGCTTCGTGCTGGTGCAAGCCATCTTTGAGGAAACCGCAGATCAGGAAAAGGAACACGCCAAGCGGTTGTTCAAGTTCCTGCAGGGCGGCGAGGTGGAGGTCAAGGCGTCCTATCCCGCAGGCGTGATCGGCACCACCAAAGAGAACTTGCTGGCGGCCGCTGGAGGCGAGCAATACGAGCACTTGGAGATGTATCCCGAGTTCGCCAAGGTCGCGCGCGAAGAGGGCTTTGACGACATAGCCGCCGTCTTTGACAGCATTGCGGTGGCCGAGAAGTACCACGAGGAGCGCTACCGCAAGCTCGCGGCCAAGATTGGCGATGCCACGATGTTCGCAAAGGCGGCGAGGGTGTGGCGCTGCCGCAACTGCGGCTACCTGCACGAGGGCGAGGGCGCACCCGATGTGTGCCCGGCGTGCAATCACGCAAAGGCGCACTTTGAGGCTTTCGGCGAGTATCTCTAGGCTGCGGGCGCAATGAGCTAGAATCGGCGCCGTGCCGAAGATATTCCTGGCCGACAATATGGACGTGCTGCCGGAGCTGCCGGCGGAGAGCGTCCATCTCGTTTACATTGACCCGCCGTTCAACACCGGTGCGCGGCGGCGGCACACGCGGCTGCAGACCGTGCGACGATGAAATTGCTGCTTGATTGTGGTAGTATTGAAAATCCCGGTGTGGAGGTGTCGCCGCTGTGGGGAAGATAATACTCGCAGATAACTTAGCTGTTCTGCGGAGCATGCCCGACACGTGTGTGGACCTCATCTACATTGACCCGCCCTTCAACACAGGCAAGATTCAGGAACGTACAAGAATCAAGACAGTGAGAGACGAGAACGGCGACCGCGTTGGCTTCCAGGGCCGCCGGTACCGTACGGAGAAGCAGGAGTCGCACGCGTTCTCTGATGAGTTCGACGACTTCACTGAGTTCATCGAACCCAGATTCATTGAGGCCCATCGCGTGCTCTCGCCCACGGGCTCTTTCTTCTTGCACATTGACTATCGTGAAGTGCACTACTGCAAAGTCTTGTTGGACCGCATATTCGGGCGCTCTTCGTTTATGAACGAGATCATATGGGCCTACGACTACGGGGCAAGAAGCCGCAAGCGCTGGTCGCCCAAGCACGACAACATCCTGTGGTACGCCAAAGACCCGCGTAACTACACCTTCAACTACGAGGAGATTGACCGCGTGCCCTACATGGCACCCAGCCTGGTTGGGAAGGACAAGGCAGCCAGGGGAAAGACCCTGACGGATGTCTGGTGGAACACGATTGTACCTACAAGCGGGAAGGAAAGAAC
>CAZXPM010000099.1:0-6403 GCA_964643155.1 uncultured Planctomycetales bacterium
CTACGCGCTGCCCGCTGTCCACATCCTTGAAACTGACACCGCCTGCGAGCTTCCAGGTGCTACCGCCGTCGGTGCTCATCAGCGAACCCGCCGAGACCTCATAGCGCGAGCTGGAGAGACGGGCACCACGCCCAAATTCCATCAGCCTCACGTTCTTTGACGAGAAAGCCATCCGGGGGAGAGGGGGCAGATCTCCTGCTGCGGCAGCTCCTTCTTCCTCCTCCAGCGGTTTGAACCCCGCGCTCTTCAGCACCACCCTCCCCGAGCCGGCGGATACGGTGTAGCCATCACTGGAGAGCACCCGCAGCCCTTGGGGGAAATTCAGGATCACCACCCCTTCCCTGCGGGTGATCCGCATGGAGTGTGCAGTTACCTGGTGCGTTGCGGCCGCCGCTGGCAGCGGAGCGAGAACCAGCCCGATAAAGAGCAACAACCCCGATGGCCACCTGGCATGCATGTTGACGCCTGCCCCTAGTCGTCGGGGGTCAGCGACAGGTCGTCCATCTCCACTGCCGGACCCAGGTCGTCCACCGAGAAGTCGCCGGTTCCCAGGTCAATCACATCGTCCTCGCCGCCGCTCTTCTCCTGTGGCTTGGCGGAATCACGGCGCGGCGCCCCTTCGTCGTCGCGCCGGCCGAGAAAGAGCATCTCCCGTGCGTGTATCTCCGTGCGCGTGTGTTTGATGCCATTAACGTCGGTCCACGAGCTGGTGCGCAGCCTTCCTTCAATATAGAGCTGTCGCCCCTTGGTTACCCACTCCTTGGCACGCTCGGCCAGCGAACCGAAGCAGACTATTGTGTGCCACTCGGTGTGCTCCTGGCGCTCGTTGCTGCCGCGGGCAGTCCACCGTTCAGTCGTCGCCAGCCGCAACCGGGCGACCGCGGTTCCAGACTGCGAGTAGCGCACATCTGGGTCCTGCCCCACATTCCCGATGAGTAGTACTTTGTTCAGGCTGGCCATGACGCCTCCTTTGTCTAATTACCATCAGCACAGATTCACCAGATATGCTGTGATTGTAGCACAGACAGAAGGGGGCGCTTTCGGCGCATCGGGCGCAGACTTTAGCGTCCCGAAGGTTAAATTTCCCTTTTCCCGCCGAATACCCTTGACGTCATATCATTTGTAGGGAATACTTCAAGCGTACCTCGCAGTCGGGTAGTTCGGCCACAAGGAGGTGAATGGATTACCTGGCTCCGCCCAACTGCGTGTTACGCCTGTAACTTACAAAATCAAGGAGGATTTTGTAGATGTCGATTTTCCGCATCGACAACAATGTCATTGCGTTGAATGCGGCCCGCAACCTAAGCACCACCGGAAGCACCCTCGCCCGTACCCTCGAGCGCTTGAGCTCCGGTCTGCGCATTAACCGGGCTGCAGACGACGCCGCCGGGCTGGCAATTTCCGAGAAGTTGCGCAGCCAGATCCGCGGCCTCAACCGCGCATCAGCCAACGCCCTGGACGGCATCTCCATGCTGCAAACCGCTGAAGGCGCGATGAACGAGGTCCACAACATCCTCCAGCGCGTGCGGGAGCTGTCGGTGCAGGCCGCCAACGGCATTTACACCAGCAACGACCGCAACTCCATCCAGCTGGAGATTTCGCAACTGCTGTCCGAAATCGACCGCATCGCCGCAACCACAGAGTTCAACACCAAGAAGCTGCTGGACGGGACTCTGGGAGCCCTCACTTCAACCGACGACCCGTTGAAGCTGCAAGCGCTCATTGTGGGCAATGTCGGCAAGGGCGGCAACTACATCCTGGAGATGGTCCCCACCACTACGGGCACACTCCAGGTGCAGAAGACCGATGTCTTCACCACTGTCCAGGCCACAGATGCCGTTGGCAGCGTCAACTACCTGACCACGTACCTGCCCCACGCGTCTATCGCCACAGCCGGCGTTGACGGCATCGGCAACACATTCCTTACCGAGATCGTAGTTCCGAACGACACGAATGGCTCGCTCGCGCTGGGCAACGGTGACACCACTTTCACCATTAACAGCCTGGGCGCGGCTGCCGGCGGGTCCTCCGTCGCGACGCTGCTCAACGCCAAGGAGCTGACGGTGGGCGTGGACACACTCACCATCACCTACGACACCTCGCTGAGCGCCACGGTCACTGTGCTGTCCGTGGCCACGGAGACGCTGACTCAGCTCGCCGCGGCCATCAGCACGGCGACGGGGGCAACCACGGTGACCATCAACGCCGACGGCAGCCTGTCCTTTGCCGGAATCACCGTCAACGACATCACCTTCAACGATGTCGATTCCAGCGGCAGCCAGTTCTACATCACCATCGACTCCACCGGCACCTACACTAACTCCATCTTCTCCGGCGCAGGTTACTCCATCACCAACAACGCCGGCAGCTACTCGCAGAGCCTCGGCGACGCCGGCGCGATTACCGGAGGCGTGCCCGTGAGCATCGGAGACGCAACGGTTGGCGCGTTCAACCTCAGGCTGGCGACGAACACACTGAGTTCCGCCGTTGGCCAGAGTGACACCATCACGGTGTACGAGAAAAGCGGTGTGAACGAACTTCAGCGTTTCGGTGTTATCAGCCAGCTAACACCGCCTGCCAACGATGGAACTTATCTCATCTCCGCGGCCTCGGCCCGCACCTACGCAGTGTTCAGCTTTGACAATGACGCGTACAACAGCCTGGTGGCGGCCGGCATGGACCAGACCGACGCCATTGCCCAGGCGCGCGGGACCGCAGCCATCGGTGGCACCCAGAGCATTGCCGCTGCGTTTGACGGCACGGGTACCGTTCTGGAGGGCGTGCGCATCGCCTTTGACGCCATCCTCCAGGCGGGCGAGACTGCGACGTTTAACGTCTCCACCAACCAGGTGCTGACAGCCGACCAGCAAACCACGCTGGGCTCCATCGGACGCTTCACTGACAATGGTGTGTTCAATGGGCGCAACTTCGTGGAGATGCGCGTTTACCTGCGCGGGCAGGAGCAGTACGCGACCATCAACATCTCCAAGAACGACACGCTGGAAGATCTCGCTGGCAAGGTCTCACTAGCGCTGGCCAACCCGCTGACGCTCAGTGACCTGAACGCCGAGGGCGCGGTCAACCCGCTGCAGTTCCCCGATCTCGTGCATGTGAACACCATCGGCGCCGCCCGCGGTACAATCTCCATCACGACTCCGGTTCCCGGTGCGGAAATCGTGTTCGCCGGGGACGAGGCATTGCTGCGCGCGCTTTCGCTGATTGAGGTACAGGACGCATCCGCGCCTGTGTACTCCATCAACGCGGTCAATGCTGAGACCGGTGCCCGGGTTGCCAGTGTGCGCACCGACAGCAACGAGATCAACGGGCTCCTCGCCGGGGTACGCCTGTACTTCGACAACACAATCGGCATGACGCTTGACCCCCAGCCGCCGGCTGGTGCGTCCAACCCGATTGCGACATTCGAATTCGAGCTGCCCATAGAGCGTCCGGTTATCTCGCTTTCCGGCCAGGTGTCAACGATGTTCGTGCACGTTGCCCCGCGCCCGCTTCAACTCCAGATCGGCGCGAACCAGGGCCAGACGCTGACCACATTCATCGAGGACCTCTCTTCCAAGGCGCTTGGCATTGAGGGCCTGCTGGTCGTATCCGAAGACCTGGCGCAGGAGGCCATCAGCAAAGTTGACGTGGCCATCGGGCGTGTGAGCGACGCCAGAGGTCGTCTGGGCGCCATCCAGAACCGGTTGGAATCCACCATCCGCAACCTGGACGTTGCCGCGGAGAACCTCACGGCTTCCGAATCACGCATCCGTGACGCCGACATCGCGCGTGAAACCATGGCGGCCACCCGCTTGCAGATACTGCTGCAGGCCGGTACCGCTGCGCTTGCGCAAGCGAACCAGATTCCGCAGGCCGTGCTCCAGCTGCTGCGGTAGCGCAGAGCGCACCGGCGGTCTCCTCGGGGCGGGGCTCTCATGGCCCCGCCCCTTCCCTTATGCGGCGTGAGCAGATATAATCTCCGCAGCATGCGGACGCCGAGGGGGCGGTCCGCTACTACAGATGGAAAAACAGCGACTTAAAAGGGTTCGCGTAGAGAACCTCGAGCCCAATACGCGCCTGACTGACGACATTCTGAGCGCAAAGCAAACCGTGCTGCTCCGCGCCGGGACGATTCTCAAGCGCGACTTCATTGCCAAGCTCGCCAGGTGGGGCATTGAACACGTCTACACCCACTCTGACCAGTTCGTGGCGGAACGAGAGATGGACGACACAGCGGAGGCCGTGCTGGACTTCTTCTCTGCCAACAAAGGGATGTTCCTCCAGCGGGCGGAGTTGCAAGTGGTTCTGGAGGACAAGGAGCTGGAGACGCTGGTCTCCACGACGGAAGGGCTGTACGGAGACATGCTGGCCGAGAGCAGAACCAGCATCCAGCCGGCGATGGAAGTCGTCCAGAACATGCTCCGTGACCTGCCGCCGTTGCGCGAAAGGCTCTTCCGGGTTTCCTCCGAGGTTCCCGAAGCCAAGCACATCATTCAGCACGCTGTTACCTCCACTATGCTGTTCACGCTGGTGCTGCGCGCCGACGGCTACGAGGAGCCCCGCATCGTGAAGCTGGCGGCCGGCTCGCTATTCCGTGACCTGGGAATGGCAATGCTCCCGCCTTCCATTCTCACTAAGAAGGGAGCCCTGACCAAAGAGGAATTCGCCGAGGTCAAGAAGCACCCCGGCACCTCCGCCACGCTGCTGAAGAAGGCGGAAGCGGTGGAGAGCGAGACCATCATGCTCGTGCACCAACACCATGAGCGCTGGGATGGCACTGGTTACCCCAACGGCTTCCAGGCGGACGAGATTGTCCCCGAGGCGCAAGTGCTCGCTATCTGCGACGCCTTCTGCGCGATGACGGCGCACCGCTCCTACCGCAAGGCGATTTCTCCGTACGAAACCGTCACCAAGATTATCTCGCTCAGCGGGAAGCAGTTCTCCCAATTGGCGGCCAACCGGTTCATTAACCGTTTCGGCCTCTACCCGGTGGGGACCTTCGTCAAGCTGAGCGACAACAACTACGCCATCGTTACCCGGATAAACGAAGGCCGGCCCACCCATCCGGTGGTCAAGGTGATAGTAAACGAGAAACTGGAAGAAGTTGAGGACGGTATGGAGCACGACCTTGCGAAGATGCAGGACCTGTTCATTGTGAAGGTGTACAGGACCTGACCGCTGATTAAAGAGGGAGGCCCGCGGGAGTGCGGGCCTCATCATGAGGGGAGTTGAGAAGAGGGGTGCTTTTTGGTTATTCGTCCATGCAGCTTCCATCGCGCATACGCTGACGGTCGCGCATGCCGTTGATCCTCGCGGACAGAATCTCACGGAGGTGCTCCGCGGATTCCCGGTCGGCCAGCAGGATAAGCTGTGCACCTTCGCCGCGGCCCGCACGCGTGATGACCACAAATACCTCCTCGCCGTGCTTGAAGTCGCGCAGCGTAGCCTTCGCGCCATCGTTGAAGATCCGCGCGCGGTCTCCGACCTGCACTGTCACTTCGCGGGCTTCCGGGAACTCACGCAAGCTCGGGCCGTCCTTGCCCGGGAGCACGAAGCCCTTGAGTGTTAGTTGCACTTCGCCCGGGCCCTTGGCGCCCTCGTAAACTGCGGCCAACACCGGCGGGCGGTCGCCCATGCGGTCGCGCATCCGCTCGCGCATTGCGCCGGGACCCCACTGGGGGCCTTCTCCTCCGCGGCGTCCTTGGCCCATGCCGCGTGAGCCCCTGCCGTCAAAGCCGCGCATACGCTCGCCCATTCCACGGCGCATAGCCGCAGCCAGGTCCGCCGTCATCAACATCCGCACGGTGTACTTGCCGTCTTTGTAGCTCGTAATTGCCACTACGGCGTCGCCCTTGTTGAAGTCCTCCAGCAAGGCGTCACGGCTCTTGCCGGTGGCGAAGCGCGTGGTGTCGGTGAGCTTCATGCGGATGGAATCCGGCGGGTCTTCCATCGGGCCTTCGCGTGGCACGAATATCGCCTCAACCTTGATACTCGCCGTATCGCCGGAAACCCGATCCAGCGTTCCTTTCACTATCCGGACATTTTCCATGCCCTGGCCCATCCCGGGACCCATTCCCATTCTGCCCTGTCCGGGCTGCGCCATTGCAGCAAGGCCCAGCACCAGCAGCAGCCCAACTATTGCGGATATTCTGAGTAACATCAGCGACCTCCGGTGTTAGTTAGTTCACTGGAGGAGACGCAGCAACCAGGGGTTTGTTCAAACTTCAGTCCAGGCTGTGGAAAACGATGTTGGCCGGGAAATGCGACCCGCTCGCCGGTATCGTCACCACCCGCACTGTGCGCTTCTCGTATGGCCCCAGCCGGAAGATCTCCAGCCTGTAGGGGCTTCTCGGGCGCACCAGGGGCGTCTGGACTATGCTCCCGTTTACCGCGAACACGCCGCTGG
>CAZXPM010000100.1:0-3805 GCA_964643155.1 uncultured Planctomycetales bacterium
ACCTGCGGGAGTGGCGCGGAGTGGAGCACACCGCCATGCCGGCGGACGAGAACGGCTGCATCATCCCCGAACGCATCAGCGAAGTGGTGCGGCCGCACACGCGGCTGGCCTGCGTCTCTCACATCTCCAATGTCGGCGGCACCGTGCAGCCGATGGCGGACATCGGCGAAGAACTCAGGCGGCTGGACATTCCCCTGATGATTGACGCGTCGCAGTCCGCAGGCTGCCACGAAGTGGACGTCAAGAAGATGAACCTGGACATCTTGGCGGCGCCGGGGCACAAATCGCTGCTGGGGCTGCCCGGCAGCGGGCTGCTTTACCTGAGTGAGAGGATCAACCCCCGGCCGATCCGGGTGGGCGGCACCGGCTCATACAGCGAGAGGTACACCTTGCCGCCAGAACTGCCGACCTTCTACGAGTCGGGCACGCCCAACGTCCTGGGCATCATCGCGCTGGACGCCGCGCTGGACTTCATCGCCGGAGAGACCGTGCAGAAGATTGAGCGGCGCCACCACGAGCTGAGCGCGAAGATGCTGGACGGGTTGAGGGCGCGCCAGCGGGTGAGCATCGTGGGGCCGGCCGACCCCAAGCTTCGCGCGCCGGTTATCTCGTTCAACATTGAGGGGATGACGCCGCAAGAGGCCTCCAAGGTGCTCGCCGACAGATACCACATCGCCAACCGGGGCGGCCTGCACTGCGCACCGATGGCACACGAGTTCTTCGGCTCCGACAAGCTGGGCGGCGCAGTGCGCGTGTCGCCGGGTTACCTCACGCCGGAGTGGGAGATTGAGTACTTCTTTTCCGCGCTGGACGAGATTCTCGCCTCCTGAGCCCCGGCCCTACACGTGGTAAAGCGAAGCCCCGAGCGGGAATCGCCGGGCCACGCCGGTTTCGTGCGCCGCCTGGGCCACCCTGCGCTCCACATTGCGCAGCACCTTCTTGTTGAACACTGAAGGGATGATGTTGTCCGGGCAGACCTGATCTTCGGGAATGGACTCGGCGATGGCGTGGGAAGCGGCTATCTTCATCTCCTCGTTGATGTCTCTGGCCTTGGCGTCCAGCGCGCCGCGGAAGATGCCGGGGAAGGCGAGCACGTTGTTCACCTGGTTGGGGTAGTCGCTGCGGCCGGTGGCCATTACCGAGGCATAGGGCGCCGCAATCTCCGGCATTATCTCCGGCACCGGATTGCTCATGGCGAAGATGATGGGCTTCGGGTGCATCTTCTTGATATCTTCCTCGTCCAGCACGCCAGGGCCGGAGAGACCGATGAACATGTGCGCACCGGCGATGGCGTCGTGGATGCTACCCGTTTCGTTTTCGGGATTCGTGTGCTCTGCGGCCCACGCCTTGGCCGGGTTGTCCGGGAACTCCCGGCCCTTGTGGATGACGCCCTTGCGGTCGCACACAACCACGTTCTTAACGCCGAAGTGCATCACGAACTTGGTCACGGCGATGCCTGACGCGCCGGCGCCTGTGATGACAATCTTCATGTCTTCCGGCTTCCAGCCGGTGATCTTCAGGGCGTTTATCAGCCCGGCGACGACGACCACCGCGGTTCCGTGCTGGTCGTCATGGAAAACCGGAATGTCCAGCTCCTTCTTCAGCCGCTCCTCAATGTAGAAGCAGCGGGGAGAGCTGATGTCCTCCAGGTTGATCCCGCCAAAGGTCGGCGCCACCCAGTGGCAGAAGTCAATGATCCGGTCGGGGTCCTGGGTGTCAATGCAGAGCGGAAAGGCGTCCACATCGCCGAACTGCTTGAAAAGGATGGCCTTGCCCTCCATCACCGGCATGGCCGCGGCGGCACCGATGTTGCCCAGGCCCAGCACGGCACTTCCATCGGAGACCACCGCGATGCAGTTGCGGCGGATTGTGAGGCTGAAGCTCTTCTTGTAGTCGTCGTGGATAGCCATGCAGACGCGGCCGACCCCGGGGGTGTAGGCCATGGACATATCCGCGCGGGTCTCCAGCGGCACGCGGGACTTGATCTCCAGCTTGCCGCCCAGGTGCATCTTGAAGGTGTCGTCATAGACGCTGACCAGTCTTACGTCCGGCACCTCGTGCAGCAGGTCCAGCACCTGCTTGGCGTGCTTCTCGCTGTTGCACTCAATGGTGAAGTCGCGAATGCTCTTGCCTCCGGCTATATCAACCAGGTCAATATGCCCGATCGCGCCGCCGACTTCGGCGATCTTGGCGGATATCCGGGCAATCATGCCGGCGCGATGGGGGTACTCCATGCGCACCGTAATCGCATATTGGGCACTAGGCGTTATTTCCACAGTAAACCTCCAGTAAGTTCAGAACGGCACCCATTCTAGCTCACATTGTGAACAATGTCACTATCTAAAAGGCCGGCTGTCGCGCAACCGGCGGGCACACCTTGTGTCATCCGCCCTCCGGCCCAGCGCCTCTGTTGCCGCCGCCGGCGGCCATTCGTGCTATATTACTTTCTCCAACCATGAGCGCCGACACTTCACTTCGGGGAAACCTGCCAGGGCGCGGATGGCGCTTGCCGGCGTGCTGCGCCGCCGCCCTGCTGCTATTGCTGCTGGTGCCGGCCGCCGCCGGCGCGGTAATGCCGGACAAGCAGCAGCCGTACCGGGACGCGCTGAAAGGAGAGAACGTCAAGGGCATGGTGTTTGCGCCGGGCGACATCCCCTTCGCCGCGGCCATACTTGACATGGGAACTTACGGGGAGTACCGGGTGCTCGCCAAGTTCGGCAAGGAGATCCGCGTTACGGTGAAGGGTACGCTGACCCCGGAACAGATTGAGGATTCGCGGGTGTACTTCATCGCCGGCGGAGCGCACGCGTTTGTGGTCTTGCGCGAGCCGTACAAGGACAGCACCCTTTCCACCATCCGCGTGTACAACCCGGCACTGGAGTCGGGCAACCTCCTGCTGGAGTTCAGCGACATTCACGGGCTTTACTTTGAGCCGGTGTCTGCGACGGAAATGATCCTCTGGCAACTGGACGATGTCTTCTACAACAGCGGGCCGCTGCCACACAAGTTTAACTACTTCCTGCTCTACTACAGCCCGCAGAGCCAGCAGTACCACCTGGACTTCCATGTGAGAAGGATTGATGTGCCCGGCGTGGAAGAGGGGACGGCGCTGAACAACCGCGCAGTCCAGCTCTACCTGGAGGGAGACATCCGCGGCGCGCTGGCCAAGTTGGACGACGCCGCCATGGTGGGCCAGTTGCACCGGGGCCGCATCGCGCAGAACGCCCGCTTCATCCAGCAGGAAGCTGACATGCTGCGCAACCAGCGCGGCGTAACCGGCGGACCGGCCCGGCGGTTTGACCCGGTGAAGCTGGACTACCTGCTCGGCGAGTACAACCTGGTAATCGTGACCCTGGTCTCCGGCTCCCGGCGAATCACGGCGGGCCAGACAGCTCTGCTCGGCCTGGCATACGCCCGCAAGCGCGAGTACGAGGGGCTGAAAAAGGCCAGCAAGATGCTGGCGGATACGGGTTATGAGCAGTTGACCGGCTACCTTGAAGAGGTGTCGCGCATCGTCTTTTACGACCGCAACCTCAGCGTGCTGCGGGTCTATTTGAGGGAGCTGGAAGCCCGGGATCCAGACAACCCGACACTCGCGTATTTGAAGGCCGCGGTGCTGGCCGATGGCGGCAACCTGGAGCTGGCGGCGAGGCTGCTGGACCATTACCTGGCGCAGGCAGACCCGGACGACCCGCGCCTGTGGGAGTGCCGCGAGTTCCTCTACGAGCTGGCTTCCCTCATCGGCGACCTGCAGTTGCGCGACCGGATGGAACGGGCACGGGCCGAGCTCCCCGACGATATTGAC
>CAZXPM010000100.1:3815-6306 GCA_964643155.1 uncultured Planctomycetales bacterium
CGGCGATTGCCCGCTACGTCAACTTCAACACCTTCGGGCGGCTGCACACCGAAGTCGTCAAAGTCCCGTCGCACTTCGGGACGCGCATACCGGTGCCGGAGAGCTTCAACCTGCAGAACATCGGCGACCTTGACACGATGCCCATGCCGGGTGAGGGGGGATAATGGCGGAAGTGAAGGTAATGCGCGGCAAACCGGTCGCCGAGAAGGTGAGGGAACAGGTGAAGCAGCAGGTGGAGCGGCTGCGGGAGGAGGGGCGTCCGCGCCCGCACCTGACGGTTATCCAGGTGGGAGAAGACCCGGCAAGCACTGTATACGTGCGCAACAAGGTTCGCACCTGCGAGAAGCTGGGAATGGGCTCCACCCTGCACAACCTGCCGGCGGACACCCCGCAGGAAGAGGTGGCGACGCTCATCCGCCAGCTCAACGCCGACCCCAGCATACACGGCATCCTGGTGCAGCTTCCCCTGCCCGGCCACATGGACGAGCAGGCGGTCATCGGGGAGATTGACCCGCGTAAAGACGTGGACTGCCTGCACCCGAACAACGTCGGGCGGCTCTGGCTGGGCAACGCGTTCGTGACCCCCTGCACCCCGCAGGGGATCATAGAGATTCTGCGCTACTACGGTTTCCCCCTCAAGGGAAAGCGCGCGGTCATAATCGGCCGCAGCAACATAGTGGGCAAGCCGCTGGCGGCTCTGATGCTGGCGGAGCATGCGACGGTGACGCTGTGCCACTCACGCACGGTGGACCTGCCCGCGGTGGCGCGTGAAGCTGACGTGCTGGTGGTGGCGGTGGGCCGGGCGGAAATGGTGACCGGAGACTACGTCCGCGAGGGCGCGGCGGTGATTGATGTCGGCGTGAACCGGACGCCAGTTCCCGGGGCGAAGGACAGGCTGGTGGGCGACGTGAAGTTTGACGAGGCGGCGGAGAAAGCGGCGGCGATTACGCCGGTGCCGGGCGGCGTGGGGCCGATGACGATAGCGATGTTGATGGGTAACGCGCTGAAGTGCTACGAGGTTCAGACAAGATAACGTCCTGAAGGCAAACGAGCTTTATTCCCCACCGGGCGGCTCGCGCTTCTTACCCACGCGGTTGACCAGGTCCAGGAAGAAATCTGCCACATTCTCCAGGAAACCGGGGCCGTACGCCTCCTCGCCTTCACCTGCGCCGGCGAAGCTGGTGATGCCCAGGGCGCTGGCGTACTGGGGCGCACGGAACTCCTCAAACAGGTGGGAGTAGCCGCGCGGGATGCCGATGCGCACGGGCCTGCCCAGGTGGTGGCGGAAAAAGCCGACGATCTCGCGGATAAAGGCGCCGCCGCCGGTTATCACCACGCCGCCGGGCACTGCTTCCAGCATTCCGCTGTCGCGCAGGCTGCGGCGGATGAGCCCTGACCACTCTTCCAGCCGGGGCAGCGCTATCTCCATCACCTTCTGGCGCTTAATCTTGGCGAACTCGCTGTGACCGTAGAACTTGATGTCAATGATGTCGTCGGCGTCCGGCTGAGCGGGGGAAACCCACGCCTTGAAGAAGCTGCGGCGGATGCGTCGCGCCTCCTCCAGCGAGACGCCCAACCCCTGCATGAAGTCGGTCTCAAAGTTGCCCACGCCTACAGGGATGGTGTCGGTGTAGGCGGCGCCCCCGTCGCGGAACACCGCCACGTCAGTGGTGCCGTAGCCCAGGTCAAGCAGAATGCAGCCGGTGTTCTTTTCCTCGGTGGTGAGCACCGCTTCGCCCGCGCAGAGGATGGAAGGGATGAGCGAGACGACTTTCAGCCCCAGCCGGTCCAGCGCTTTCCTGTAGTTGTTGAGCAGCCACTCGGGCCCGATGATGTCCTGCACCCGCACCGCCAGGCGCTCGCCGAACATCCCCAGCGGGTTGCGCACGCCGCGCGTTTCGTTGATTTCAAACTCCTGGACGATGCGCTGCAGCCGGGTGTAGCCTTTGCCGCTGGCGGTCTCGCGGATACTGTCAAACAGGCGGTCAATATGCTCCTGGGTAATCTCCGCCTGCGCGTTCTCCAGCCGGATCTCGGCGTAGCGCGACACCGAGACCAGGTCCTTGCTGGTGACGGCCAGGTGGACGCTTTCAATGTGCACGCCGCTGGCGTAAACCGCGCCGGCGAAGCTGGCGTCAATCTCGGCGGCGCACTGGTTGAGGTCGCGGATGACGCCCTTGACGATGCTGCGGGTGGGTGAGGTGTTGATTCCCCGCACGATAATCTCATCAGGCGAGACGTCGGCGATGACGCTCGTGACCTTGGAGCTTCCAAGGTCGATTCCGGCGATTGTCCGCTTGCGCCTGGGCATATCAGTAAAGCCGCGTGAGCAGCAGGATTATTCTAACCGCGAGGGGGACCAGCACTATCACTTCCGTCCTCACTTCCCCGTAGACACCGACCAGATACAGCATCGTAACGAATGCGAGCAGCAGAACGAAATGCAGGTACCCGTTGAACCGGCGCTGCTCCCGTGCGGCGATAAGCGCCG